>PWMT01000009.1 GCA_003558085.1 Methanobacteriaceae archaeon | reverse complement strand
GAATCACACCTCAACTTTAAAAAATTATGACTCTTATAAAAGCTTAAAAATTATAATTATAGTTTTGCCTAATGTAAATTAATAAATCTGGACTTGTTACATAAATTAATATAAACTCCAATTAAGAAAATATCTGTTAATAAGAGTAAAACACCATATTCACTATTAAGTATTATATCATAAATCACTTATATGATTTAATATTTGATAGAACAAAATTAGCCCATAATTAATCTTAATCTGAAAATAGTTGATTAAGAAAAAATAAAATCATCCCCCATTAATAATTAAGAAGGATTAGTGAAAAAAATGAAGATAATGATTACCGGGGCGGAAGGTATGCTAGGTCAGGACCTAGTGAAAGTATTATCCTTACAACATGAAGTGGTAAGCAGCGATATAGAAACCTTAGATACCACCCACTTAGAAGATACTATAAAAACTATATCTAATGTTAAACCAGAGGTGGTGATCCATTGCGCTGCTTATACTGATGTGGATGAGTGTGAATCGAATCTGGATCAGGCTTATAAAGTGAATGCCCAGGGAACCCGGAATGTGGCAGTAGCTTGTGATAAAAATGGAGCTTCGCTGGTTTATATATCCACTGACTACGTATTTGATGGGGAGAAACCCTATCCCTATTATGAATATGATTTCACCAATCCTTTAAGTGTATATGGAAAAACTAAGCTGGCTGGAGAACTATATGTCCGTGATATGTTAAACCAGTTTTATATCGTTCGAACATCCTGGCTGTATGGATTAAATGGCCCTAATTTCGTGAAAAGCATGCTAAGATTATCTAAGGAAATGGATATGATTCCCGTAGTAGATGATCAAATTGGTTCACCCACCTACACCCTAGATCTAGCCAGAGCCCTAAGCCAACTTATAGAAAAACCAGCCTATGGTATTTATCATATCACTAATAATGAATACTGCTCCTGGTATACATTTGCCCAGGACATATTTAATTTAACTGGAAAGGACGTGCAGATAAATCCAGTGAAAACAGAAGAATTTCCTCGACCAGCACCCCGTCCTAAAAATTCTATTTTAAGAAATTATAATTGGGAAATGGAAGGATTCGAACCTCTTAGAAGTTATATAGAAGCATTAAAAGATTATTTAAAATCAATAAATCTTAATTGATGTTTTTTTTGCTAGTAGATGAATGATAAAAATTGTAGATAATGCCATTATAAAGAAAAACTTCCATAAACGATTATCACTCATAAAGAAAAGGAGAACATAAACTTCCTTAAAAGATTATCACTCATAAAAATAGGAGAACGTATAATGAAAGGAATAATACTTGCAGGAGGAGCTGGAACCAGACTCTATCCCATTACCAAAGCAATTTCCAAACAATTATTACCTATATATGATAAGCCCATGATATATTATCCTCTCTCGGTTTTGATGCTAGCTGGAATCCGAGATATATTGATCATCTCCACCCCTCATGATTTACCACGCTATGAAGAATTATTAGGTGATGGTAGTGATTTAGGAGTTTCTTTCTCCTATGCCCCTCAGGAGGAACCTCGGGGACTAGCAGATGCATTTCTTGTAGGGGAAGACTTTATAGGTGAGGAAAAAGTGGCCTTGGTATTAGGGGATAATATCTTCCATGGTCATCGATTTACTGAGATCCTAAAAAGAGCAGCCAATCTTAAAGAAGGAGCAGTTATCTTTGGATACTATGTTAAAAATCCCCAACCCTTCGGTGTGGTTGAATTTAATGAAGAAGGGCAAGTTCTATCATTAGAAGAAAAACCAAAACACCCCAAATCAAATTATGTAGTTCCCGGCCTTTATTTTTATGATAATTCAGTTACAGAAATAGCTAAAAAAGTTAAACCCTCTTCCAGAGGAGAATTAGAAATAACCAGCGTTAATGAATCCTACTTGAAGCAAAAAAAATTAAAAGTAGAGTTATTAGGTAGGGGTATGGCCTGGTTAGATACCGGTACCCATATTGGTTTAATGGAAGCCAGTCACTTCGTAGAGGTTATTCAAAGAAGACAAGGATTCTACATAGCTTGTTTAGAAGAAATAGCCTACCATAATGGATGGATAACAGCAGAAAAAGTATTAAAAATGGCAGCTAAGCTAGAAAAAACAGAATATGGGGAGTATCTTCGAGATTTGCTCAACAATAAACAATACTAACTATAAATCAAGAATGAAGATAAAAGAATAAAATATGGAATAAAAAGAGACCAAATCTTTGTCTGTAAAAAAAAGGTGGTTAATAATCATGGCTAAATTTAAATTCCACAAAACATCCCTGGAAGGAGCCTACATCATCGAACCCACCGTATTTGGAGATCATCGGGGCTATTTTATGGAAACCTACCATGCAGGGGAATTTAAAAAAGCTGGTCTTGATTTAACCTTCGTTCAGGATAATCAATCAAAATCCAAGAAAGGAGTGCTAAGAGGGCTTCATTTCCAGTATGAAAAACCCCAAGGAAAACTGGTACGGGTGATTAAAGGACAGGTTTTTGATGTGGCTGTGGATTTAAGAAAAAATTCACCAACTTATGGTAAATGGGAAGCAGTTATCCTTACAGAAGAGAACAAAAAACAATTTTATGTACCAGAAGGATTTGCCCATGGTTTTCTAGTGCTTTCTGATGAAGCTGAATTTACCTATAAATGCACCAACTTTTATGATGCTGATGATGAAGGCGGAATACTATGGAATGATCCCCAAATAAGCATTGAATGGCCTACCGATAAAGTGGAAGAAATAATCTTATCAGGAAAAGATCAGGAATGGAAAAGCTTAGAAGAGACCGCCCTTGATTTCTAATTATTGATAGGGAATGGAGAAATAAAATGACTAAAATATTGATTACTGGCGGGGCAGGATTTATCGGGAGCAATTTTGTAAGATATATCTTAGAAAAGTACCCTGATTATGAGATTATAAATTTAGATGCCCTCACCTACTGTGGTAATCTAGAGAATTTAAGTGAAGTAGAAAATAACCCTAATTATAGATTTGTTAAAGGAGATATAACGGATAAAGAATTAATTAATGATTTAATTTCGGATAAGGATTATGTTCTTAATTTTGCTGCAGAAACTCATGTGGATCGCAGTATTGAAGATCCTGAAATATTCATTAAATCTAATATCCTGGGAACCCAGGTCCTTCTAGAAGCAGCTAAAAAATATAAAATTCAGAAATTTCTACAGATATCTACTGATGAAGTTTATGGTACCCTGAAAAGAGGATATTTCACAGAAGATACACCTCTAGCCCCCAATAGTCCTTATTCTGCTAGTAAAGCTGGTGCTGATTTAATGGTCAGAGCTTATCATGAAACTTATAATTTACCAGTTAACATCACCCGTTGTTCTAATAACTATGGACCCTACCAGTTTCCAGAAAAGTTAATTCCCTTAATGATATCTAATGCCCTGGAAGAGAAACCATTACCGGTCTATGGTGATGGCTTAAATATCCGGGATTGGTTACATGTTTATGACCACTGCAAAGCCATAGATCTGGTTCTACATTATGGAAGAACAGGAGATATATATAACATCGGCGGCAATAATGAGAAGAAAAATATTGAAATAGTAAAATTGATACTGGAAATATTAGAAAAACCAGAGACTCTAATAACCTATGTTGAGGATAGATTAGGTCATGATCGAAGATATGCTATAGATTCTAGTAAAATACAAAAAGAGTTAGGTTGGAAACCTTCATATAATTTTAAAGAGGGTATCCAAGAGACCATACAATGGTATGTGGATAACCGTAAGTGGTGGGAGAAAGTAAAAAGTGGTCATTACCAAGAATATTATGAAAAAATGTATTTAAAAAAGTTGGTATAAGTAAATGGATTTTAGTTAACTAGCTGATACTTAAAACCTGTAAAAGAAGCATTATTTAAATATAAACTGTTACTAACTGGGAAAATAGGTTCTCCTTATTCTCTAAGATAATAAATTTATTTATTAAGTAATTTAATAATATAATAAGTATATACAATTCATAATTATACTTAAGCCGTCATAAACCTAAAAAATGGAGATTGCTATGAAAACCATTGCTAAAAAAGATCTTATTTTAACTTTTTTATTAGCTCTAAGTTACATTGTCTATATCGCCTTTTTCAGCCTAAATATAGATTACACCCTATCTACTCCATTCTTTAACTTAAGTATAGATAACAATCTCCTGGATACTATTTATTTGGTTTTAATTTTTGTAATTTCTGGTTATTCTCTTTTATCATTAATCTATCCTGAAGATACTCCTAAAAAGCTCTTAAAAAAACCAGTTTTACTTTTAATGTTAAGCTCTCTTCTAAGTATCTCGGTAAGTGTTATACTGAGATATTCGCCCTTAATGATGGATTTAAGACTATTAATCGTGTTTTTATCAGTAATGACTATGATATTTTCGCTTTTAGCCTATAGAAGGAGAGTGGAAACTTTAGAACTTATAGGCTCGCAAGAAGTGGTGATGAAAAATAGTGAATCCCTTGTAAATTCAGTAAAAAGATACCGAGAAATCATAAGACCATCAAGAGAAAAATTAGAACCAGAACCAATGAAAATAGAAGAAAACATTCCACCTTTAGAAAAAAAGTAACTTACTAAAAAAAAGTTTCCTATTATAAAGAATTATCTTTAACTAGATTGTATTTGGATAAATTTAAATAGGTAAGCATAGAAATAAAGTAAAAAAACTTAACTTATTATGAAAATAAATATCAGAATAATTTATTCTATTATTCAAATTATAATTTAAGCATTAGATTATCAATACTCAGGTGTTTACTAAATGTTAAAAAAGATTTTAATTATTTTCCTTCTACTATTAGTTGCTGGAACTGGTTTTTTGGCTTATCAGTACTTAGTGGCAGATTCAGATATAAATATAGAAAATCAAACCGTGCTACTCTTATGTGCTGATCCAGAAGAACAAAGACCCGGTCTGGGGGGTGTGGATATGGCCTTTGCACTGGAGATAAAGGATATGAAGATAAAAGAAGTAACACCCATCTATCCCGGAGGAATGTATCATCCAACTGAACCAGCACCTCCGGAAGTACAGGCCCAAGGTTTGAGTGTTCTGGTTCTACATGATTCACTATGGGATGCTGACCCTAAAGTAGGGACTAAACTAGCCCAAGAAATTGTCGAATACCATACGGGAATCAAAACCGATACCGTAGTGGCGGTAACCCCCGAGGTAGTAGATGACATGATCCAGGAAGTAGGCCCTATATACGTTCCAGGTAGAGGATATATAACTGGTAACTCCATCGAAATTTTAAGAGAACAACAACATAAAGAGGGCATGTCCCGGGGAGATGCTGTAGAATCCTTAATGAATCCTATATTCGAGGCAAGTAAAGACAAACAAAATTTTTTAGCCCTCTCAAGGATAGGTATCAATCACTACGTAAAGGGTAATGTTTTAGTTGTACCCCGCAGTATGGCTACAAAATTAGCATTATCTGCAGGATTGGATTATCTGTTAAAATAAATCTTCTAAAAACTGCGAGTAGATAAATAAAATCTTCACATTCTTTTTAGAGAAGATTTTAAAAATGAATTAATATTTGAAATTAATTTTTTTTTTAAACGATTATTTTATTAGGATAGAATTTAGATTAGAAAATCCTTAACCACCTAACTTATTATGACAAATTAGATTAGAAAATAATATATAATGCTTATATATTAGATAATAATGGTGAGTTGATGGATAAAGATTATAAGTTAATAGCAGTACTTATTCCTATCTTACTAGTTTTAAGTATGGCTTTATATGGGATTCCTGGAGTAGTAGGAGATGATGCTTCGAATCCTGAAGGGATAGATCTTCTAAATACTTTCCAAATATTCCAATTAGAGGGTAGTGAGGAAGCTGATGATGTAGATATGCTGGATGATTTGACTTCATCTGAAAATACCCGTCAAGATACTACCAGTTCCGGTCCTTCCCCTACTCGACCCAGTACTCCTAGCCGGCCACCGCAATCTAGTGATCCTTCACCCGACCCTGAGCCAATTGATCAAGACCCCGGCAATGGAAATAGTGAAAGTTAGTATTAGTTAAAATTAACTAATATTTTATTACTTTAACTGAAAAAAAGTATTTTTTTATATTGATTTAATAATTAAGTAAATATTATGCCTATTTTTTAAGAAAGAGATTTTTTAATGATTATTGGTGCTTAGTATATTTTTATGTAATAGAAATGGAGTATTTTAAGTTTTTCGTATAAATCGTTAGATTTTTTAGTCTTTTATTTAGTTATATTTGTCATATCAGATTATGTTATTAATTGTTTAATTTATTCATCAAATATAAGCTTGATTTTCGTCCATGAAAACGCCTACTAATTCAGGATAAGAGAAGAAGGTAAATAAATGCTCAAATAAATTATTTAATTCATATATATTAATCTATAAGTCTTTTAAGTTCCCCTAAATTAGTGGTAATAAAAGGTCGGGCCTGGGGACTGGAGAGTATTTTTAATTGTTTTTTATGAGTTCTAAGGTAAGCCTTATCCAGGATTAGTTGTAATTCATTAACTGGCATTTTTAAAATCTTTTCTACTTTTTGTCTATCTTCAGGACTTAATTGATCTTTATAGAGGAGTATTTGTCCTTCAAAAGTTTTTACCAAGTTTTTATTTTGGGAAACCCATCTAGCTAAAAGTAGAGATGGTACCATAGTGAACATATTCAAAGTAGATAGAACATCATCTTCAGTTATAATTATATCCTCTGCTTGGCTCAAAAAGCTTTAACCCCCCTTTAATATTATATATTTATTATAAACTGCTATTATAATCTGGTAGAAAAAAAACTTTACATATAATAATCTGCTAAGGTATACTAGCAAAAAGTTTACTTCAGAATAGTAATAAACTATTGCCGCCCTAAAAAAACTTTAATCCCCCCCGCTTTAATGAATGTTTTTATCATTGCTCTAACTGCTTTTTAACTTCTTGGCTTAACTCTTTACATTCATATTGTAGATAAGCCATTTTATTTGCTGCTTTTTTCCTATATAACTTAATTTCTTCTTCATCTAAATATTCTATTTTAGATAAATATTCTGTTTTCAAGTTTACCAGTTCATGTAAATCCACTAAAAAATTAAGTATTCTTCGGTAGCAGAAAGCGTATTTAATAGGAGGCCTTATATTTTCATAGGTAGAAAAAATGTTTTCTAAATCATGGCGTATATAATTCCATTGCGCTAAGAGTTCTTCTCTATTAAAATCATCTTTTTCTTTACCACTAATTTCAATCATATGTAGCAGCTGATGGCTGGTTTCCTTAAGAACCGTCCTGCTTTTTTTAAAAAAGTGAATGCGGGTCATCCCAAATATTTTAAAGCCCCCTCCTTATATGATCCGGTTTCCTTTATGCGGTTTATTTGGTGCTGGAAGTGTTGATACTTCCTTGTTTATATTTTAAATATACTCCCTAATATTTTTTTATTAACCATCTTGCCATGAATTTTATAAATATTGTATATTAATTTCTTAAAAAAAAGACCTGAGATCGCTTCTTATTATAGAAAAAATAAATATTAAAGATTACATAGTTTTTTTTAACATGGATTCTTAGTAGATAGTTTATACTAGGAGGTGAAATATTGGATCGAAAAACTATACTAGCACTTATAATCGTCCTCATCGTAATTATAGGTTTAGTATCAGCATTTTTATTAATGCTAGATGAAGTTGCTGAGATGGATGAGGTTAATGAAATCCCCTTGGTAGTAAATGATAATGAGATCGATAGAACCGTAGAGACTACTATAAGTGAAGAAGAAGCAAAAAAAATAGCAGAAGAAGCAGCAGCAGAATTGGGATTTGAAGTTGAATCTGTAAATGCCACCCTTTTTAGGTGGAGTGATGAGTTCATCAGGGACTGGGTCCCTGCAGATAAAGAAAGGGTCTGGGTATGGAATGTCACCCTAATTTATCGTTCCGAAAACATTACAGAAGGTACTTTCTGGGTGGATGCAGAAACCGGTGAAATAATAATGAACTAAATAAATCCATAACATCTCCCTGTAGAGTTACCTACATTTATTAAAATATTTTCAGTCAAATAGATTATATTTTATTTTATTTTCTAAATATTGAAAAAAAATATAACAATAATTATAAATGTTACTCCTAACTAAATATATACTGGCGAAATATATGTCTAGTGATTATTTTTTAGTAAAAAATGAATACCATAAAGCAAGCGACAACCTCAATATACATATTTTAGGTAAATACGAGTGTTATCAATCTATTGAAATTGAAGAAAATTTATTAATTGATTTTAATCAGGAAAATGTACCGGTTTCCATCCAATTAAATAATGCCTCCCAAATACTGGAAGTCAACAAACAGGCCTTGAAAAAAATTTCTAATATAAGAATAGAAATCATAACCACTCCTGAGACTATAAATTTATATCTAAATTTAATTTTAAAACTTAAAAAGGAAGATGTGGAGAAGACCTTGGAAAGTTCTGCAGCGAATCTGTATGAAATTCCTGCAAAAGAAAATAGTTTTACTAGTTTAGGAGTCTATTAACTTTTCTTTTAATATAATAACTCATATTCTTAATTAATAATTATTTTAAGTCACTAATAATAAATAGCTTAAAACCATATTAGCATATATAAATACTTTTAAGATTAAAACAGGATAATATTAAAAAAAATTTTTGCTTTATGGACCTATTATAAATATTTAACCTAAAAATATAAGGGCAGAAATTTTTTGTTTAAGGCAAAAAAAATAGAAAATATATTATCTACTTTCAAACTAGGCTATTCCCTCTAAAGAATATGTAACCTAGATTTTTACTAGAATAGTATCCTCCTCTATTATCAGATCATGATTGGTTAAGGTACGGGGAGACCTAAATAAATTAGATAATTTTAATTTTATGCCTGACCAATCAGTCCAGCGTATCACCGAACCATCTTTTAAGTCAAATTGGCTGTGATGAACTGGACAGGTAACCACGGTTCCCTCTAGTTCTCCTGCAGAAAGATCCCCTCCCAGATGAGGACATCGATTATCCACACAATAATACTTATCACCTACCTGGGCTAAGAGTAATTCTTTACCATCCACAAACAGTTTTATCATTTCACCGTCAACCAAATCATCAACCTTGGCTAATTCACTATAATCTTCCATTATTACATCTCCTTTACTATAATTTTTAAGCTGGTTGGAAGGTCTAATTCCACCTATTCCCCCTTAAAACTAGGACCAGTAAACCTCTCTTTATATTTATAGGATTTGAATTATAAAAAACTTGTCTAGTTAAATGCAGGGGTTTTATAAGATAGAATTTTTCCCGATAGATTTAATAAGTAGTGTGTTTAATAAGCACATTATTTATTAGCTAACACGATTTTTATAAGAAACTTTTTTATAATTTGGCTATTGGATAATTATTAAATAATCGATTTGAGGATTAATTGAATGTCTAAAACTTTAACTTCCATTTTTTTAGGGATAATTATTATATTTGGAATTTATTTATTCATCGTCACCAGTTTAGGTCCAGTAGAACCAGTAGGTCGTTTAGGTATTGTTAAAATGGCCAATCCAGATATGTATCCTGCGCATCCCCAATCACAAGTACTGGCTCAGCATGCCCAAAAAAGAGGTTCAGCCTGTGCCCTGGTAGTCCATTATGGTGGTGATTCTAATTACCGCCGCTACTTAGAAGACGATGTGATGATCATACAATTAGCATTTGTTAATCCCGATAGTTATCGTACGGATATTGATGGGAGTGAAGTGATCTCCAGTTTCTTTTTCGGGGTCCCTCCCGATCGTTATCGTTATCGGGCAGATGGATATGAATTTGATACCTTGGATGAGGCTATGGAATATGTAACTAGCATCGCCCGCAGAAATGGTCAGGAAGGACCTATACCCATGTATTATCATGGTACGGTCCGGGAAGGAAATCCTATCTTTAATCCTGGTTGCGGTTTCCCTCTTTTTGTGGAGATAAGCTGGAAATATTATGGTCGTCCTGCAGCCTATTATTACATTGTAAGGGGTTTAATAGATACTTATATTAGTAATCCTTACGCTACCTTCCAATTAAGTCATTATCAAGATTTAAATGAACTATACAATCAGGGAAGTCTAGATTATACTATGTAAGGATAGTCTAAAATTTTATTAAGTAAATTTTAAAGCTATTAATATTAAATTATTCGCTGTATAATTCTTTTAAGAATAATTGGGCCTTTGATCGATGCTCCTTCATTTTTTTCTCCTTTTTAAGATTAGGTTTTAAAAGTGCTAAGCGTGGATTTTTAGCAATTAACTTTCTATTTTCATCCATAAATCTCCAGAAAAGAGCATCCCAAATCAAACACCAATTATCTGCTTTAAAGTCGCTCATTTTAAGTATGTAATTAGAGGAGCTGAAATAAGGTTTGGTGGTGATTATTCCTCCATCAGCGTACTGACTCATACCATAGACATTAGGTACCATTACCCAATCATAGGAATCAATAAACATCTCCATAAACCATTGGTAGATCTCATCAGGATCTAAGTTAACCAATAACATTAAATTACCCAATATCATCAGCCGTTCAATATGATGGGTGAAGGCGTGTTTTAAAACTCTTTTTACCACCGCATCGTAGGGTTTTAAACCGGTATGGCCATGGTAGAGTTTATCATTCATCTTATTTTTATGGTTCAGAAAGTTGGTAGTTCTCTGCTTTACTCCTTCCCTAAGATAAATTGCCCTTAAGAATTCTCTCCAACCGATTATTTGGCGAATGAATCCTTCTAAAGAATTTAGTGGAATTTTTGGGGCCTTTAGAACTTCATCTAGAATCTGTTGAGGGGTTACCAGTCCTATGTTTAAGGAGGAAGATATTAGTGAGTGAAATAAAGAGGTTTCATCCGCCAATATAGCATCTTCATAATCACCAAAATAGGGGAGTCGATGTTTTACAAAATCTAAAAACCATTTAAAAGCTTCTTGATGGGTGGTAGGATAATTGAATCCATCTACACTACCTGGATTATCTGGAAATTGTTTATTTACATATTTTTTAGCCTCTTTAACCACTTTGGTTTCTTTTAAGGAGGGTATTGGTGGAATTGAAGTACCTGCAGGGATTTTTTTTCTATTTAGTTTATCATAGCTCCATTTACCCCCCACTGGTTTATCATCATCTATTAAAATTTTCAATTTTTTACGCTGTTCTATATAAAAGGAAGTTAAAAAATATTTTT
>PWMT01000063.1 GCA_003558085.1 Methanobacteriaceae archaeon | reverse complement strand
ACCGGCGCCAATATCGGTCACAATAGGGCCTAGCATATAAAAAGGTGCTTCTCTACAAAGTTTTTTCTGAAGCGTAACATTAGTTGGAATTTCATTTAAAGGGATGTGTCCCGGACCTTCCACGATAGTTTGCACTCCTGCTTCTCGTGCCCTGTCCACTAATTCTCCCAGAATTATTAATTCTTGGACCCCAGCACGGTCAGTAGAATCAGCAATGGCCCCAGCGCGCATAGCGTTGGCCATAGACATTACAAAATCATGTTCTTTTGCAATTTCCAATATATAATCATAATTTTTGTATAAAGGGTTTTCTTGTTCATTTTCAACCATCCAGGCGGATACAAAAGCCCCTCCTCGACTTACAAGTCCTCCTTTACGGCCCTGTCTTTTTAATCTTTTTAATGTTTCCTGGTTCACACTACAGTGAATGGCCATGAAATCTATACCATCTTGGGCTTGTTTTTCAATAGCCTTGAACATTGAATCTTCATCCATATAAATAGCTGAACCTTGTTCGCGGATAGTTTCTATGGCAGCCTGATAAACTGGAACACTTCCCACAGGAATATCAGATAAATTTAAAATCCTTTTTCTTATTTCATTAAGATCTCCACCAACTGAAAGTTCCATTAAAGTATCAGCATGATGATCCATTGCTATCTTGGCTTTTTTTTCTTCCAATTCAAAATCACAAATATCAGTGGAAGTTCCAATAGTAGCATTTACTTTGGTTCTAAGCCCTTTTCCAATACCTACTGCTTTTACTTCTTTTCGATTTAAATTACTGGGGATGGCTATGGTTCCCTTAGCAACAGATTTTCTGATGAATTCTGCAGAAACATTTTCGTTCTCTGCTACTGCTTTCATTTCCTCTGTAATAATGCCGTTCTTTGCTTCATCCATTTGAGTCATAGAATCACCATATATTTTCAATATTTATATTTAATCATTTAATAAATCAATTAGTCTAATTTAAGATCATAAAAACTTAATCAAATTAATCCAGGATTTCATATATTTTATTATCTTAAACCTTTCAAAATCTACATCACTAAATAAAGATATAATCTTATAATTGCCCTTAACATATAAATTAATGGTTTTAACTGCTTCTAAATTTAACTATTATTCATTTACCAAGCATATTATTTTTAATTAATATTTTAATAAATACCACTTGAATATCTCAATAAATTATTTATTATAATCTTCCATACGCGCTTTAACCATCTCAAAATCAGGAACATTGCTCTGACAACCTTCAAATTCAATAATGAATGAAGCAACTGTAGAAGCAAATTTTCCACAATATTCCAGATCATTTCCATCTAAATATGCTTTAATAAAACCAGCACGATAGGAATCACCAGCACCAGTCGGGTCTTGCACCTCTCTAGTTAGAGCATTTATATTGATTTTATGAGGAGCATATATGGTACTGCCTTTTTTTCCATGGGTTATAATTACAATTTCTGGTCCAATATCTATTAACTCTTTAAGACTCATACCTAGTGTTTTTTTAATCCTTTCAATTTCAAAATGATTTCCAAATAGTATATCACACAGTCCCACTACTTCTTTTAGTTCCTGAGGAGAATACATATGTAAGTCTTGACCGGGATCAAATGTTATTAGTTTTTCCTGTTTTCTAGCCTCTTCACCACACCTTTGATTATAGTGCGGATCTCCTGTTGCTAAATGAACTGCTTTAACATTTTTAATAGATTTAACGGGTAATTTTGAAATTTTAAAATTTTTGGCAGCCCCCCAATAAAAATAACTGATTTGATCGTTATTAGAATCAGTCAAAACAAAGGCAGTAGGAGTCATATCTTCTTCTACTATTATCATTTCCTCGGTGATTATTCCAAGGTTGTTCAAAGTTCTACGATACTCTGATCTGGTAAAATCACCACCTACAGCCGATACTAAAGAAGTATTAAGTCCTAATTTTGATCCAACTACAGCTACATTGGCAGCAGCACCACCAGGAAGATTTTTCATTTTTGTTATTGCAGTAGAGGAGTTAAGAGCTGGAAAATTTCCCACATGAATTATATAATCGAAAGCAGTGTGACCAATCGCCAGTAAATCCCTTTTTTCACTCAATAAATCACCGAGCCTATGTTGTTTTTAACACTACTTAAAATTTTCCAAGATTCCTTAAGTTGATCAGGCTTTTAATATTAAATTAATTTAGCAAAAAAAATTAGGTTCACGTTTTATACAACTCAATTTTATTAATATATTTTTAAATTTTCCATTTGAGTAAATAAGCTAACATAATTTTAAAGGGGTTCAAATCCCTGATCTTTCACAATTTTTTGCCCAGGACCTAATATATACTCTAAAAAGTTTTTTAACTGATAATCAGATTCTGCATAATTTATTATACTTATAACATGTTTTGTTTCCTCTTTAAGAAATCCTTTTCCTTTGAAAAAACTGGCGTTAAGAAAGGTGTGTAAATTTTTGGAATTACTTACAATTTTAAAGGCTTCAAAGGGAGAATTCACTGTATTATAGATTTTAAAAGCTATTTTACTATTTTCAAGTGTTTTCCAGGCTAATCGTTGCGATGAATTATAAACGGCAACAAATTTTTCCCCCTCTAGTTCTTTAATATCATTAATTTGTAGCTCTGGACTTGATACCAGTACTAAATGATCATAAGCTATGGGAGTAAAATCTAAATCATTTTGAAATGCAAGTAGAGGATCATCCAATGTTAAAATATCGGCATAATTTTTCTCTGCCAGATAAAAGGAATTTTTATCATGACTGCTAAAAGTAATTGCCTTAAATTCATTAGCTAATGCTAAAGCTTCTAAAAGACCGGAAGATATATGTCCGCCACTTATTATGGCATATTCTCTTTCCTTTACTCTATTTAAATATCTTTGATATTTCTTTAAAATCTTGTTTGCTGGTTCAGTTAATTCTGATCCTGCACCACTGCTTCTCAATAACTTGAAACCTAATTTATTTTCAGCATCAAGTATACGGCGATTTAAAACTGCTGGGGAGACACCTAATTTATGGGCTGCTTTTCGTTGAGACCAAGTTTTAGCCACACATTTTAAGGTTTGAAAAAATTTATAATTGAATTCATATCCATTTATATTCATTCCTAACTGAGGAGAAAATCTCATAAAGCACCCATTATTTTTTATGTTTAAAAAAATGAATGAAGTAATTTATATCGTAGGTTTTATTTAAGTGAAAATTGGTATAGGTAGATATATTTATAAGAATTTGTCATTGATTAACTATTAACTCATAAAAAATTATATAAAGTTTAAATAAATATTTCTTTGTAAAAATTACTGATGAAAAATTTAACATATTCTTAAAATTTACTTTCTTTTAATTGATTTATAGTTTAAATAAGGTGTACAGATGATAATAAAGGCTGCTATTAAAGAGATTACCGATAATGTAATAGATGCTTCTCAATTATTGGAAAAAGATAATATAAAAAAAGCAATAGATGTTCTAACCTCTTCTGATAATGTATTTGTCATGGGTATGGGTAGGTCTGGTCTGGTGGCCAAAGCATTTGCCATGCGTTTAATGCATCTGGGGATTAGTGTTTTTGTAGTGGGTGAAACCATAACTCCCGCTATAACTAAAAATGATTCTCTTTTAGCCATCAGTGGTTCTGGAGAAACCAGTACTATTGTAAGCACGGCTAAAATTGTCAAAAAAAGAAATGCTAAATTAATAACAATCACCTCATATCCTAATTCTACTGTAGGAAAATTATCAGATCATATTATCTACATTAAGGGCAGAACCAAGATAGATTCAGAGCAAAATTATATTAAAAGACAAATTAATGGTCGCCATCAATCTCTAGCTCCCATGGGAACTCTTTTTGAAGTTACTTCCCTCATTTTTTTAGATGGATTAATAGCAGAACTGATGCATAAAATGCAAAAAACTGAAGATGATTTGAAAGAAAAACATAACGTGTTAGAATAATTTTAGGGGTCATGTTTTGAATCAATCTAACCTTATACGCTCGGGACAAGTATAAATATTAAATCTTTCTCCTCTAACAAAACCAACCATGGTAATTCCTGCTTCACTAGCAACGGAATATCCAGAAGTGGTAGGGGCAGCATTGGAAGATATGATAGGTATACCTACTCTTGCTATTTTTATAAGCATGTCTGCTGGCATTCGACCACTATAGGCGATATAGGAATTTTTAAAATCTACTTGCTCTAAGAGAGCTGCACCAATAACCTTATCTATAGCCACATGTCTGCTCACGTCTTCTCTGGATAAAAATTTGTTTTTATAAATTAGTGCAGCTACATGTGTCCCCCCAGTTTTTTGCCAGGTATGGGCACTTTCTTTTAAACGAACAAAGGCTTTAAGTAACTTTTCTTTATCTAAGGTGAAATCGGATTCAACTTTATTTATAAATTCAATTTTTTGTCTCCATCCTCCAAAACAGTCAGAACCTACTACCAATTCTTGAACTATATCGAAGTCTTCCATATCCACTTTAACGTGGATAATATTATCTTCAATTAATATTTCTTTAACATTTTCCAAAGAACGTATGAGGCCTTCTCCTAATAGGTAACCAATTGCAAATTCTTTTAAGGAATGGGGGCTTATTGAAAATCTTCTTTTCAGGGTTTCATTAACAATTAATTCTACTTCTGCATCTTTAACAATTTTTTCCATTACGCTTTTAGAATCTTTATCCACGTTAATAGCGGCTACTCTCTCATAAAGGAAGGACATGGCAACACCAAAATTATTTAGTTACTTTATTATCTTTAGATGGGATTAGAAACAAATGATAATAAACAATTTATTTTTCCTGAAGAATATCATCAGCCCAAGATATGGCAGCAGCTACACTTGGAAAGCCGATAACGCTGGTTAGTAATATTAGGGCATGGTAAATTTCATCAGCAGTGGCACCTGCATTAACTGCCCTACGAACATGGCTATGCACGGCTCCTTCTGATCTTATAGCTGCCGAGGCAGCTAATTGAATTAAATGTGAGTTTTTATGCTTAATTGGGCCTGATTCTCTTATGATTTTTCCTAAATCTCCTAAAACAGAATTATATTCAGGGTATCTATCTTTTATTCTTAAGTAATGGTCTGGATATTTTTTAGCCATAATTTTAACCTCTCAGTAAAAATATTTTAAAAAATTCATAATACTTTATATACTGGAAGACTATAATAAATTTTATTAAAAAAAAATCAAGCTATGGACTCTTAATGCTTTAAAATTCTACTTTTATATTATTCCTACACTTAAAAATAGTATAATGAAAATATTGTTTACCTAAATAATTTAATTCTATATAATAACTAATTTATGGATGGAAATTAAAGGAGACTATCTATGGCTGACTTGAATATAATTTTATCCAATTATGAAGGTAAAAAATCTGATTTAATTCCTTTACTCCAAGAAATTCAATCTGAATTTGGATACATATCTGAAGAACTTATGCAACAAGTATCTCGATTTACTGGTGTACCTGAGAGTGAAATATATGGAGTAGCAACTTTCTATACACAGTTTAGATTCACACCTAAGGGAAAAAAACATATATCAGTATGCACAGGGACTGCCTGTCATGTTACCGGGGCAAAGCAAATAATTGAGGGTATTGAACGATATTTGAATATTAAAGAAGGCGAGACCACTAAGAACGGGGAATATTCCCTGGAATCTGTAGGTTGCTTGGGATGTTGTTCTTTAGCTCCAGCAGCCATGGTCAATGATGAAATTAAATCTAAACTATCTTTAAGAATAATAAATAAATTATTTAAAGAATATGAACCATCGGATTCATAGATATACTTTAATAAATTATTGCGGTGACTTTATGAACTTTAAGCAAATAGTTCACCAAGAAAAAAAGGACTATAATAAACTTTTATCAGATAAAACTGCTATTATGGTGGGATCTGCAACTTGTGGAAATTCAGCAGGTGCTCAAATAGTTAAGGAAGTTTTTGAAGCTGAACTTTCTGAGGTGGAATGTGAAATAATAGAGGTAGGCTGTATTGGTCTATGTTATGCTGAACCAATTGTACTCATTTTAAAACCTCATCAGCCTGGAGTTTTTTATGGAAATGTTAACAAAAAACGGGCTCGGAAGATAGCACAATCACATATAATCCAAGATACTCCTTTACCTGAGTTAGCTTTGGGAACTTGGGGATTAGGCGAAATAAAAGGTTTAAGCCCTATATTTGAACAGAAACCATTGAAAATGCAGGAGAGAAGAATACTTCGAAATTGTGGTTTTATTGATCCAACCAATATAGGACACTATCTGGCCCAAGATGGTTACTCTGGATTTGTAAAAACTTTGCAAATGCAATCATCAGAAATCATTCAAGAAATGAAGAAAGCAGGAGTGCGAGGTAGAGGGGGAGCAGGATTTCCCACCTGGATGAAATGGCAACTCTGTTTAGATTCAAAACAGGAAACTAATTATTTAATTTGCAATGCTGATGAAGGAGATCCTGGAGCATTCATGAATAGATCTCTTTTAGAAAGTGACCCTCATTCAGTTTTAGAAGGTATTCTAATCGCTTCTAAAACTATTGGAGCAGAAAAAGCTTATATTTATTGTAGAGCTGAATATCCTCTTGCCTTGGAAAGATTAAAAATAGCTATTAATCAAATGAAGAGTTTAGGCTTTTTAGGAGAAAATATTTTAGGGTCGGGATTTAATCTAGAGATTGAGATTAAAGAAGGAGCTGGCGCATTTGTATGTGGTGAGGAAACCGGCCTTCTAGCTTCTATTGAGGGTGAGAGAGGAACTCCTCGCACTAGGCCACCCTTTCCAACTACAGAAGGACTTTTTGGTAAACCCACTGTAATCAATAATGTGGAAACCATGGCCAGTGTGGCCTTGATTATGCAGCAAGGAGCAGATAAATATTCTAAAGTAGGTAAGGGTGAAAGTAAAGGCACCAAGACTTTTTCTCTAGTGGGTCAGGTTAAAAACACAGGTCTTATTGAAGTACCATTAGGAATTACCTTAAAAGAAGTTATATTTGATATTGGTGGGGGTTTAATTGATAATGGTGAATTCAAAGCAGTACAAATTGGTGGACCATCAGGTGGTTGTGTACCCTCTCAGCATCTAGACACTCCTATTGATTACAGTTCCCTACTGGATATAGGGGCCATGATGGGATCAGGAGGCATGGTAGTGATGGATCAGGGGACTTGTATGGTTGAAGTAGCTCGTTACTTCTTAGAATTCATTCAAAAAGAATCCTGCGGAAAGTGTGTACCTTGCCGTTTAGGCACCAAACAAATGTTAGACATTTTAACGGATATAACTATAGGTAAAGGAACAGAAAAAGATCTTGATTTACTGCCTGATTTAGCAGAAGCAATTAAAATAGGTTCACTTTGTGGTTTAGGACAATCTGCACCAAACCCTATTTTAACCACCATGAGATTTTTTAGTAATGAATACCAGGCCCACATAGAGGAAGATGTTTGTCTGGCTAGGGATTGTACAGAATATATTAAATACGTAATTGATCCGGAACTTTGCGATGGCTGCATGGCATGTCTTAAATCCTGTCCCCTAGAAGCTATTTCCGGTTCTAAAGATGAGGTTCATTCTATTGATTTACTAAAATGTGTTAAATGTGGGACTTGCCTGGATTTATGTAAAAAAAAGAAAAACGCAGTTTTATTGATGAATAAAAGTTGAATGGAATTCATTTTAGACCATTAAAAAGTATAAGATTTATTATAATTTCTAATAAATTAAAATATTTTAAACTACTTTTTCTCCAGTATTTATATTATAAAGATGTATCTGAACAAAATCCCCTTCATCTACCCACTTTCCTTTTTCCAGATAAAATGGCCCACTCCAAATGGAATCATATTCCTCACCTACAAGGTCAATAGATTTCAAGCTTACAGTGACATTAACTTCTCTATTAGATATTTTATTTAGTCGATTTATTTCAATAGTTTCAATAATATAGCCTGATTTTTTACCATCATAATTGAAGAGCTGGTTAAAATCTTTGAAAAATAATTCTACTCCTTCTTTAACATTATTTTCCAGTACTAGTTCCGGGGAAATAGAACTATTATTAGTATTATTTACAGTTAAATTATTAGGGGCAGGATTATCTACTTCTGCAGGTAAACCGATTCCCAATACTAATATTATACCTAAAAAGAGAGTTAGTATAAAGGGGATAAATTTATTGGTTTGAGGATGTCTAATCCAATTCTCAATGGATATTACCCTGGAAAATTGATTATGGTTACTCTTACTCAAATTCACGCTTCTGTTTTTAAGTAAATTACTATTCATTATGGCTCCAAAACATCCTCCTAAGGGCGCTAATATTAAAAAAAAGGGACCTACCCAAATAACAGTAAATAATCCAGCTATAATGCTGTATAAAATAACTGGAGGGGCTTCAGTTTCATTGGCAAAAAATACAGTTATAAACCCAGTAAAAATAGGTAATAGCCATAAAGCCAATTCACCAATAATGAATTTTAAGATTAGAACTAGTATAAGACTAATTAAAATTCCGCTTATAACTGCCACTACATTAAATCTAGTTAAAAGATTATTCAAGATAATCCTCCTTTAATGCATCCATATCCCCTGATATATATTATATATTACATAAATCTAATGTTTCTGTACTTGTTTAACTTTTTCTTTTTTAAGACTTAACTATTAGGGGAGTTTACTTCATTAAATGAATAAAATTATAACGATGAAATTTTATTCATTCTAAACAATTGTCATATAGTTCAATTTGCAATAACTTATTTCTCTCCAGATTATTAAATATATTATTAATATTATTTTTTTAAAAACTGTATTGGCTAGTAATGATCTTTTTTCTTTTTAAATCTCTCGAAGGTGTATAAAAAAAATTAGTTAAGATAAAAAACATTTATCCATTCTTTACATTAATAGAGATGATAAAGACCATTTAAAAAAATATAGAAATAGGAATAAATTTTTAAGTAATTTTAATTATCCAAAAAAATAAATCAGATGTATAGTTATGATCTCACTCAGCTTTATCAAATGAAGTATCAGAGTTTTAACTTCGATTTCTATTTATTTCTATTTATGGGGGGGGATTGGATTAAAGAATATCATTATTTGATTAAAAAGGAAATAATAATATTTTATCAAGCTTAATTTAATATTATGGGGTAAGGTGATATTCTATGAGTAAAATGCGTAAAAGCAATTTATGGGGAATAATACTGATTTGCTTATTCTTTATAGTATCCCTAATAAATTTTTACGAATTTATAATTTCCTATTCTCCTTTTAAGTTATTTTTAGGAATTATTTTCTTCTTATTTTTAATTTATCAATCATTCAGCTTAAAAGGAAATTATAATAAATTTTTTTGGGGTATAATGATAGTGGGAATACTTGCTTTATACTTAATAGTTTTGTATAGCTACTTATATGGATTATATGGAATATTAAGTCCTTTTTTCATAATACAGGTATTTTTGACAATATTATTAACGGTAGGACTTATAGGGCTTTTTTGGGAGCATAGGGGATATAAAAAGAAATGAATTTTATTTTTATAAAAATAAAAACCATAAGCTAGCCGGGAGGGTATGGGGGATTAGAGAAGTCGACTTAAAGCGTTTTATAGGATTTGAGGAGCAGAGTGGATAATAAAGCCCGTAATGACATATATAGACTGGTAAACAAAGCATCACAAAGGACCTGTCCCTTTATTTAGTTTATTATATAAATGGCTTCTGTTAAAGTCTCTGGGGAATACAATAAATGCACATTCAGGAGGGTTGTGTATGTAGAAAAACCAAATAGCTGATGGGTCTTGCCGGAGGCATAGTTTTTGCGGTAGGTGGATTTTGCTATCAGGTTTACAAGAAGTGCTTAAACCGGTTATCGGGCGGAGTGTTTTTTTCGTCGTTTGGGTGATAGCTAGTTTGTTGAATAGAAAAAAATAAACATTAATATAGCGCTATCGCAGCAACAACAAAAGAAGGCCTTAAAAAGAAGTCCTTAAATTTTAACTGCATAAACATTGCTGCACAGTAAATATGAGCTTGTATAAATTGCTAAACATCGTATGCGAGCATTATGCAGATGCATAAGGTGGGGATGATGTGGAAGAAATTTTATATTCAATAAAGGAAGCTTTAATTTTTTGAAGTTAAGAAATTAGATAATAAGGCTTTCTATTCTCAATAGCGTGGATGAAAATTCTCTCTAATTCTTTATCATCTCTACCTTCACGAACAGCTCCAATTATATCTACTAGATTGTCATTTCTCAGTAAACAGGGTTTAATTTTTCCATCAGGTGTGATTCTAAGTCTAGTACAGTTCTTGCAAAACTCAGTATTGTCCATGGGTTTTACAATTTCTATTTCTCCATCATCCACGAAATATTTCTTTCTGTCTTGCATAAATGCTCTAATTTTTACTTCATCAGCCATATATGCTAATTCTTCTTCTAAAGAATCCATTTTATAATGATATTCATCGATAAAATCAGCATCAGGACAGCTTTCTGTTTTTAAAAGTTCAATTAATTGTAGGACCGCACCATTATCTTTGCAAAATTGGAACATATCCCAAATCTCGTCGTGGTTTATATCTTTCATTACTACCATATTTACCTTTACAGGATCTAAACCAGCCTTGGAAGCAGCTTTAATTCCCCTTTTAGCACTCTCTAGAAAGTCTCGATTGGTTATATAACGATAAGTTTCAGGATTCAGAGTGTCCAGGCTAATATTGACTCTTTTTAAACCAGCATTAACTAGATCTTGGGCATAATGTTCCATTAAAGTACCATTGGTGGTGATAGAAAGATCTTTAAAGTTAAGGGAGGATATTTTTTCTATAATATCTACTATATCCGATCTTATCAGTGGTTCCCCACCAGAAAGTCTTATTTTTCCTATTCCTAAATTTTTCGCAATCTGAACTATTTTAAATATCTCATCAGCAGTCATTTCACTTTCCTGTGGCAATACACCATCATGGTGGCAATATAAACATTTTACATTACAACGACTGGTGATAGATATTCTAAGAGAGATAATAGGTCTATTAAAGCTGTCTTTGGCAAGCATGTTATCCATTAATTAATTCTTAAATTAAATATTTCTTAGGTACGATCCTAAAAAAATTGGTCCCAGTTAATTAAATAAAAATAGAATTTTTAAAAATCACTTATTTCGAACCACCAATTCTATACGATCTATCTTATCGGAATCTTTTTCTAGGGAATCAATCATACCTGTAACAGTTTTAGCAATAATATTT
>PWMT01000045.1 GCA_003558085.1 Methanobacteriaceae archaeon | reverse complement strand
ACATTCAGAAACCGTGGTTCTTATATTAGCAGTCACCACTTCTGAAGTGGCCACATCTTTAACCTCTTTATCTGAAAATTTAAGATGATTTTTTATAACATAAAGTACATTAGTACTATCCCAGGACCATTTATCCCCTTCTGTTCCTACTGAGGTATTATGTACTGTGCTCTCAGAAACTACCTCGCTTTCGTTGATAAAATCAGTTTCAGTTAATATTCCAGATAACTCACCATTGTTATTAAGAGAACATAAGACTTTAAGGTGGAAATAGCGCATAATCTCAAAAGCAACATTTAGTGGAGCTTTCTCCCAAGTAGTAGGTATATTTTTTATCATATACTTTTCTACAGCTTCGTTTATCTCGATTTGGGATAAAGCTTTAGATACGAGATCATAGGAAGTAATTATGCCTACTAATTCACCATTATCTACCACTGGAACTTTTCTAATATTATTTTCTAACATTACGGAGGCAACATTTCGCACATCTTCATCAGGATAAGTGCTAACCGGATTTCGAGTCATAATAAGTGCTATTTGTTCTTCATCAGGATTTTCAACTAAATCGGTCCTGGTCACAATACCCACCAATTCCATAGTGCCTTCTTTAACAATTGGCAGACCAGAATAATTAGTCTCACGCATGAGACTCAGTGCACTGGTTCTATTACCTGGCACTTTAATATAGTATATTTCATCAGACATAATGTCTTTTACTAGCATTATTACACCAACTATTCATATTTTATCTAAATTATTAATAAATAATTAATTATTAAAATAAAAGCAGTAAGAATGATTAATTTATTATTGAACCACTAAAACTGGACAAGGAGCAGAACGAACTACTTTTTCAGCAACACTTCCCAGTAAAAATCTGTCTAAACCATGTTTTCCAGAAGTTCCCATTACCACTAGATCTATATCCTCATTTTCAATAGTTTCTAAGATTATATCTGCAGGAGAACCTTCTTCTGTTTTTAAGGTTATCTTAACTTTATCTGATTTTTCTTGCACGATATCATCAATTTTATCTAATGACCTCTCTGCTTCTTCTTCCAGCATTTCTTTTATCTTCACAATCAAATCATCTGCCGGTAGCCCTACTAAAGAAGATGTTTCCATTACAGATAAGGCAATGATCTCGGCACCACTTTTTTTAGCTATCCAATAAGCATGAAGTGCAGCCTCATTTGCAATTTCAGATCCGTCTGTAGGCAAAAGAATTTTCTTGTACATCGGTTCACCTCTTAAATATTATGTTACCTTTAATTATTAAACATATTATATTTTTCGATTCTGTTCTATTTATGAGGGATAACCAGGGATTGAGTGATATTTTTTTAACTATCATTAAATCTGCTAGACGACCTTCCTCCAGAAAACCAGAATTGAGGTTAAGTGCATTAGCTGCATTTACGGTGGCCATTTTTAAAATTTCTAATGGAGAGAAATATTTTTTGTAAAAACCTCGGGTTAATTTCAATGCAAATTCCATCTCTTTAAACATGTTTGGCGAATTAAACATGATATTATCGGTTCCAAGAAGAGTATTTATCTTAAAATTTTTAAATTCCATTATAGGCGGAATACCAACCGCCAATGCTCCGTTAGACCGCGGGCAGGATACGATAGGTACTTTTTTGGTAGAAACTTCTAGAAGATCACCTTCCATAGGAGAAGTAAGATGTATTAAGAGATCAAAACCAAAATCCAGGGCTCTTTTTACTTCACTTTTTCCGGTTGCTTCCCAAGAATTTTTCTGTACTTGTTCGTATTCTGCAACATGGATAGAAGCAATTTTACCCTGTTTTCTACATTCTTCAGTAATTATAAATGCTACTTCATCACTAATTTCACCTAATCCGCTAGGTGCTAGTCCATCACAATGTTTTAATAATTTTCTAGCAGTTTTTTTCACTTTACTTAAACTGGGTTCTTTTTCAAAAAATATATCATCTCTTCCTAAGATGATTTTAGTTATGGGAATTTCTTCTCCTGCTTTTTGAAGAGATTTAATTCCTTCTATACCGCCTTCACGATAATCTACAAAAGTGCTGGTGCCAGTATATAACATATCTTTCATGCTTCTTTGCATGGCAGTTATTAGGTCGTCCTGGGAAGAATTAGATAAAATCTGATGTTTTAGTCCATGGGGGGGTTTTACTATATCTGCTATGCTTTTACCATCTCCTACATCCATGGCCACCGAGTCACCAATATGCACATGGGAATTAATTAGACTCGGAGCTACTATACAACCCTGAGCATCTATTTTATCTTGGGAAGGAATTTTTTGGGTGGTTTTATATTGGATGATTCCATCTTCAATCACCAGATTGATTTTTTCTGGATTTAAATTTCTACCCCAAAGTACCAAACCATTTTCTATAACTAGCATGAATACCTCCCCATAATTAAATGGAAAATATTCTAATTTTGAAATTATATATTAGAGAAAGATTCTAGGGTTAAAACAAATTTTTTCTTATTGATTTTAAACTAAATTTGAAATTGTATTTTTATAAGGCATCGCTAATTTCGTGATTGGAACTCTCTAATAATTATTTTTCGTTTTTATTAAAACTAAATGCTATAAATAATATCTATTTAATCATGGTATTCATTAAGAGATCTAACCATGATTTTACCATTTTTAACTTCATTTATAGCATTTAAAGCGGCGCGTGCTCCTGCCAAGGTGGTGATGTAGGGAATTCCCAACTCTATAACCATCCTCCTAATCAAATATCCATCATCTGCAGATTGTTTACCAGAAGGGGTGTTAATTATAAGTCCTATTTCCCCATTAATAACAGCATCCCTAATGTTAGGCGATGCTTGACTAACTT
>PWMT01000031.1 GCA_003558085.1 Methanobacteriaceae archaeon | reverse complement strand
CCTTACATGCCAGATTTTTTTTTCATGGTTTAAGTATAGCTAATAATATTTCCTACAAAACCAGATTTTTTTTTCATGGTTATCCTATGCTAATAATGTTATCTAAGCTTAGATGGTGTAATTTAATAAGGTCCAGGCCACTGTTAGAGTAAAGCCCACACCCATCAGACAACCACTCATCTTCCCCATGGATGCACTTAGAGGTGTTCTAGCCTCTTCAATACCATGTTTTCTTAAATAATCAGCAATATTTCCCTCAATTAATCCTGCAAATCCATCAGTTATAGAATCACCAATGGCCCCTCCAACTATGGCCCCCAGTATCCCAGCAAAACTTGCACCTATAAGTGCAGCCACAGCCAGAATACCTGTATCTAAAACACCGAAAATAATATCTGCACCAGTGGATTTAATGGTTCTACCTGAAATTTTTATGGGAAGCAGAGGCACTAAACCCAGTAAAATTAATATCGGGCCAATTATTCGCTGATTGTAGATTAAGAAAGATCCTACAGTTATCACTAAAATAGAAATTAATATTAGGCTGGTTAAAGCAGGGATCATGCCCTGCTTTTTATTATATTCCATAATGTCATCCTATAAACTTACTTTTTAATATAAAATTTTAAAGTTTTTCATGGTTATCTAAAAAATAAAGGAAGGAAGCTAAAATGCTCCGCCTCCACCACCACCAGATCCTCCGCCGACACCGCCGACACCACCAGAACCGCCACTTCCACCGGTAGCTGTAGACATACCAGTATTTAAACTTGAAGATAATAGAGTATAACCTCCATAGTAGTGGAAAAGATAAATATCGCTTCGCGATAATTCTTCCACAGGTAATGACATCTCCATGGTTTTACGGACCTCATCTGCCACTCCTAGTGCAGTTGCATAGACTAGATAATGGTTCCAGATCACCACTGATTCGGGAGGGTGTTCTTTTATTAAAGAAAAGTCCTGAATAAATTTTTTAAAGTTTTGCCATTTGGAATCATATTCTCGACCAAAAGGAGTCCATCTACCAGCCACTTTCTGAGGCAGGGCAAGTGATATTATAGCCACCACTCCCAGCACCACTGAAGAAAATAGGGCATATCTTGCTGCTGGTAAAGGATCTAATAAGGTGAATATGAAAACAAAGAAGGCTAATATTAATCCTATGAAACCATAAATTTTGAGATAGGTGTTTCCTGTACTGATAAAGAATTTTTTAAGTTGTTTTTTATTTAAAAACTGATTTTTTAAGTCTTGCTCCCATAGTTCATATGATTCTTTAAAAGACTTGGCCACTTTTTTATTTTTTAGATCGTTTTTGATTTTATCCAGACGAATTATTCCATCCCGTTCAAAATAATTTAGAAAACTTATCACATCTTTTTCAAAGAAATTTAGCTGATTTATATCTTTATCTTGGTTAATTTCGAGATATATTGATTCTTCTTTTTTATCTTCACTGGAAGGTAATTCTCCCAATTTTAAATATTTTCGATTAATCAAATCCATTATAGTGGCTCTATAACCATCCATATTAGGATTTCCCACCTTTTTTCCTAAACTATTTCCTGATATAGCATTAACCACAGCTGGAGGATCATCGCTTGGAAGTTCTCGTTCATATTCTCCTTGATAGTTGATTTCCGGTTGCCTACCGTATTTGGAATATAGGATGAAAGGAGTTATTATGCTTAAAAGCATTATAACTGCTAAAAAAGAATATAGTGAAGTATAAAAATTTAATTCATCTTCATATTCCTGCTGTATTCTTTCCATCTCTGTAAGCCCATCTAAGTCTACCTGTTGTGCAAAGATGGGATTGGAGAATTGTTCTAGGGGTATAGCCGCCCTGATTTCAAACCAGTTCCCTGCAGGTATAGGTGTACTTATTATGTTAAGCACTGGACTTTGCCAGCTGGAACTTTTAACAAAATAGGGTGGGTTTAACCAATATCTAACTCCTTTATCTGAGGGGAAATAAACGTTGGTGATTACTTCTCCCACTTCCACTTCCCAGTCTTCACCCCACATTTTATAGTGAAGTTCTCCAACATCATTGTAGATCGTGATGAGATTGATAAAGTCATAGGTGATAACCACTTCCACATCCCTATCAGTTATAGGCCTCGTTTTTTCAGCATCAGCATATAAAAAAACCTTTAAATGAAGCATGTCGCTTTCTTGCTTAATTTCATAGGATGAGAATGCTCCTCTGGTATCTATATTGAGGTTTTCTATGCTTTCCCCGTTTTTTAGGGGAATATCCCTAAATATTCCATTATAAGTACCTGAGAAAGAATAATATAAGGTCTCCCTTACTTGTAGAGTACCGTCTTCCTGTATGAATAGATCGATATTGGCTCGGGGAATACTATAACTTCTATCTTCATCTTGAGCATAGCTAATTGCTGGTATAAAAGAAATTAATATTAAAAATAGAAAGAATAGGGCGATATATTTTTTTTGAGTCCAGATAAACATTCCCCCTCTCTAAAATTCTATTTCTGGAACAGATCTTTCTGTTTCTACAGTTTCAAAGAAATCAGCTTGTATGAAGTTGAAAAGGTTGGCAATAATATTACTAGGGAACATTTGACACTTATTATTGTACTTTAAAACCGTGTCATTGTAGAATTGTCGAGAGTAGGCGATTTTATCTTCAGTTTCAGCAAGCTGTTTTTGTAAATCCTGAAAATTTTCACTGGCCTTTAAGTCTGGATAATTTTCTGCTACCGCAAAAAGACTTTTCAAGGCACTAGTTAATTGGTTATTCGCTTCTTGATTTTCCTTAACTGTCTCCGCATTAATTAAACTGGAACGTGCCTTGGTAACATTTTCCATTACTCCCTTTTCATATTGAGCATATCCTTTAACTGTTTCCAGTAGATTAGGAATTAAATCTGTTCTTCTTTTAAGTTGAACATCAATTTGAGACCATGCATTTCTCACCCGATTTCTTAATTGAACTAGACTATTGTACATTCCCACTAAAACTGCTAGAAATATTATTATAATTATGGCGATAAGAATATAGGTTATCATTCGATTAGCTCCCTTTGGACTGGATTTATTTATTATAGGTAAAATTAGTATCGGTATTTAATATCATTTGCGACTGGTTTCACAGGAAAAGCATAGCTCTTTATCCCGGTTAGATTTGAATAGCTTGCCACATTTAGTGCATCGTATTTCTTTTAAACTGGATTTTTTATCTACAATTTCCAATGAACAATCACATTTCCATCCCATTTTTCCTTTTAATGCTGCTTCAAAGGCTTTATCTTCATCATATTTTTTGCTCATTGCATATTCTCCTATTCTATTTCTTTTGATCAATCTCAATGTTTATCTCCTTAATTATAGTAGTTTATAGGCTATCTCTAGAACATCATACATATCCTGTGATACTAAATTATGATCTTCCTCTTCTTCCAAGGCTACATTGTTGACGAATATGGAAAAAATAAGTTTTCTACCACTATCAGTTACCATATAACCGGCCATGGATTGGCCTAATGAGATACCACGATTGTTTAGTTTATCTTCCTCAATAGCAGTTCCAGTTTTAGTGTAAATATTAGCATAAATGGAACTATCAGTGGGAACTGCGTCTTCTAGGGTTCCATCATATCCCATTATAGGTAAAGCCTCAAAGTAGGAGGAGAAATAGTCTTGGTTTTGCATGAAATTTAAAAGTTGGTTAGTTGCTTGAGGACTTATCCGATCAGAAGAAGCACCACCCCGACCATCTGCTAGAGCTAGTGTATTTCTATCTATTCCTGTTCTCTCCACAAAGTTTCCTTTAAGTTGCATGCCCTCATCAAAAGTTTTCAGATCATTATATGCTGCCAGTATCGCCACCAGATTATCGGCGTGAATATTATGTGAAAGTTTCAACATAACTTTGATATTCTCAGAAAAGGGTAGGGAAGTAAATGATGCTAACTTTTGATTATCAATATATTCATTTTCATTAGGTAATAATTGCTGAGGGTTTTCACCATCTTTGGTTGCATTTACTTGCACTCCCTCCCTTTCCAAGGCTTCAATGAAAAGACTGCGAGTCCATGAAGATGGATCTTCCACTGTAACCGTTCTAACTTGGGGAGTTGAATTTTCTAGGATCTGGCCCTTAATTAAAATGTTATATCCTTCTGATTCAATAATTATATTTTCTTCACCAGAGGAAATGGTCTCCACCTGTGAAGATACATTATACAAACCACTGGGGGGTCTTACTTTAATAGTGGCGTTTTCTCCAGGATTAGTAGGTATTATTTCCAAGTCGATGAGGTTGTCGTTTATCATAATCGGTGTGATTAAATACTCTCCGGTAGGAGCCATGGTTATCTCATAAAGACGGTCATCGATGATAACCTCACCTTCAACTTTATTGATTCCTGATGCTTTAACCTGTTGGGCTAATTCATTTAAACCAGTTAATGGATCAGTATCAGTTAATTTAGCATCTCCCAGAGCATCCGCATAGGAGTGATCTGGATGAGTAAATGCCATTCTACCATCAGGAGTATTTCTTCCCCCCATAGTTAAATCTCCGCTAGCAACAAGAATTAAATCTCCTTTAAGAGTACCTGCTAAGTCAACGGTGCCATTATAATATACTGGTGTTTGGAATCTATAATCAGGTCCGAAGTTTTCCAAGGCAGCTGCAGCAATGAAAAGCTTAGTAGTGGAGCCAGGAACCATTAACTCCTGGGAATTTTTATCATAAATAATTTCACCGCTATCCTGATCCTGGATCAGAATGCCCCAACTAGAATGTTTATAAGTGGTAGTATTTGTGATCTCATTAATTTGATTAGTTAAATTAACAGAAATGTTATTAGAATCATTTAAAGTGTTATTATCAGTTTCCTGAGAAAGAATAAAATTCTCTGATGCAGAAAGAAATATTATGGTTGATAGTAACAGGATCAGACCTATTTTATAAATGTTAGATATATTATTACCCCCAAATAATAGCAATTTAAAATTTTAAAATTAGCTTTATTCTATAACCTATAAATACTTTCCTTAAGTAGAAGGTAAATTAAGGCATTTAAAACTTATAAAACATATTTATAGGGCCTTGGAAGGCTTAAAATGATTTAAGATTAGTGATTATTAAAAAAAATAGTTTAGAATATGTTGAAGTATGTTTTTCTGTATATCCCTCACCATTTTTTTTAGTTAAATTGAATATAACCATCCTAAAGATTTTTATATAATAATTCCCGTCTAGGTTAATTTACTTTCCTCTTTTTAAGATCAGTTTCTATGAATTATTCCTGGTTAATATTGTTCCTTTTTTTTGACGATTAATTCCTATTAATCTATTACAGTTGATTTTATTTCCTGGGAAGGAATTGTGCTATTCCACCAAAAATTAACCATAATCCCAAAACCAGGGCTAAAAATTCTGGATTGAATTGAGTATAGGCCAATATAAAGTATAAAAAACCAGTTATAATTCCTATAACACCCACAATCTTATTAAAAAAATCTTCTTTTTTTATAAGAAGAGTTATCCCACTAATTATTAATAAAAAACCTACCAGATAAAAAGCAGCGTCTAATAACATCTCAAATAAGATTAAATTTCCAATGAAGGTTATTCCAATTAAGATAAAAGCAATACTTACCACCAATGCAGCTAAACTAGCCAAGTTATTATAACCCCAGTTATCAAAACTCAAGGCCATTAAGTAGATCCCTAAAAATATCAACCCTAATCCAGCTAATATACTTCCAGCTAGTTCACTAAAAATAGGGAAAGCTATGACAATTATCCCTAAAATTATGCCTAAAACACCCAACCCTTTATTCTTATTATTTTCCATTATACTCACTCCCCAGTAATTATATGTTCTTTATTTATTAAATTTATGGAATAGATTCTTACTGGTAACTATTAGTTAGATTTACGGTTCTCTTAATTCAAATTCAAAAATAGGTAGAATAAATTTTTTTTAATAAATAAAAGGGATTAATCTTTTTTAAATTTAATAATGACTATCTAAATAAAAAAAATAAAAAAATAATAGCTTAAATAAAATAAATTATAGGCCAAGTTAGTGGCCTACTAATTTTAAGCCAGTTATGGCTGCTATATTAGTATTCAAGGCTCTTAAATCATCTGATGAAAATTTCCTAATATCATTATGCCCTGCTAATTGTGCTAACATTTTGGTTTCCTCAGTCATGGACTTAATGTAATTAGCCACTCTCATAGCAGATAACTCCATATCCATCCTCTCCCGGAGAGTAGGATCCTGTGTTGCAACTCCTACAGGGCATTTACCAGTATAACACATTCTACAGGCCCTACATCCAAGAGCGATCATGGCCCCTGTGCCAATGTAGGCAGCATCAGCACCTAAAGCCATGGCCTTAGCCACATCTGCTCCACTGCGAATACCGCCTGTGATGATTAAATCTACTTCGTCTTTCAATCCTATCTCCTTTAAAGCATTTGCCGCCTGTACCAGAGAAGCTAAGGTGGGCACACCAGTATGTTCAATCACTACTTCCGGAGCAGCACCAGTACCTCCTTCCATACCGTCCACAGAGATAATATCAGCCCCGGCTTCTGCAACTAGTTTTACATCTTGATCTATTCTTCCAGGCCCTAATTTAACTACGATAGGTTTTTTCCAGTCAGTGACTTCTCTTAATAGTTCAATATGTTTAGCTAAATCCCCTTCTTTAGTGGCATCTAAAAATCGAGCCGGGCTTAAAACGTCGGTGCCTAACGGTATGCCTCTAATTTTAGCCACTTCAGGACTAACCTTTTCGGCTAGAAGATGTCCACCCATACCTGGTTTGGCCCCCTGTCCAATTTTTATTTCAATAGCATCTGCCACGTTCAAATATTCTGCAGAAACACCAAACCTTCCAGAAGAGTATTGCACCATTAACTTATCAGCAAGTTCTCTCTCTTCCGGTAACATGCCTCCTTCACCGGTATTGGCACAGGATCCAACCAGTGATGATCCTTTAGCCATGGCCAGTTTACTTTCTTTACTCAAAGCTCCAAAGGACATTCCTGCAATCAATATAGGTGTCTGTAGAACCAGGGGTTCTTTGGCAAATCTAGTACCCAGTTCCACCTGAGTGTTACAGACCTCCCGGTATTTATCTACAGGAGGTATGGAGGCTTGTGCCGGTAAAATAATTATATCATCAAAACTAGGAAGCTTCCTTTCAGTACCGAAACCTCGCAGAACATATTTACCTGCTTTGGAGGTGTATCTTATATCTGCAATAGTGCGAGGATCCCAAATATTTCCTGCTCCGCTTGAAACCAATACTGGACAGGCAGCTAAGCATGATCCACACATGATACAACGATTCTTATCAATTACAGGATTATTATCAACTATTTCTATCGCATCGGTAGGACATACTATTTCACAGGTCCCACAGAAAACACATAAGCCTTGAGTAGCTGCTACTAAATCATTGGAAGGTGTGCTAGGTTTAAGTGAATAGGATTCTTCACTATTTTTCATTTCAAAACCTTTTTGCATTTCAGTAGCAAATTCTTTCACATCCAATGCTTCCAGACAATCCCTATCACAGGCAGCGACACAGTGAGGTGTTTCACCGGGGCTGGAAATACACTGCTGATCACATTTTAACATGCCATCTTCACTATAACTGATAGCACCTAGAGGACACATTAACATACATAATTTACAGCCGGTACAGGCTTCTTGATCTATTTTAACTACTCCCTTCTCCCTTAAAATAGCATCCCGAAAACAGCCCCTAGCACAGGCAGGATCAACACACTGCTGACATACAACCGCCTGATAACCTTTATTTGTTTTATGTAAAAATATAGTACTATCTTTATTTACTTTTTCACAAGCTTCTATACATTCATTACATCCATCACAATTTTCAGGATCTGTTAATAAAATTTGAACCATTTACCATCACCTAACCATAGAAAGGCCTTGCTTTCATATGTTGAATTTTTTGGAATTTATCTAAATCAGTAGAGATATTGTAAGTCTTGAATATTCTACTTAGTTTTTCTTTATCGGACTTATCCAGAGGTTTGATCTGAGCATTGGTACCTGTCTGGAAGTCACCACCCACATATATGGTGCCCCCAATTATCCATTCCCCGGTATCTTCTCCAGCATTTCCAGTGACAATTAAATCACCACTGAGCATGTAAAGTCCAGCAAGATTACCAATATCACCATTAACTACAATTAAACCGCCTTTATTTAGTTGACCTACCCCATCACCGGAATTACCATGGATGACGATGGTTCCATCATACATCCCAAAACCTGCACCCTCATCTGTAGATCCATGAATAATTATTTCCCCATCAGTCATAGTGTTTCCTAAATATCGGCCAGTTCTTCCCTGAACCTCTATCTTAGCTCCATCATTTAGAGCTCCTAAAAAATCACCGAAATCTCCTTCAAGTTTGATATAAGCTTCTTCACGAATACCTACGGCCACTGAATCCAGTTTTTGAGAATTTTCTATCCAAAAATTTTTTTGATTTTCTTTTAAGCCCTTTTTTATTTCTTGATTAAGATTACGAGTTGAATAATCATCACCAGATATCAATATTTCCTCTGCATGCATATTCTTCTCCTCCGGTTAGTAATAATTATATACGTATAAAATTAATTTAAACTTTTCTCTTTTCAACATTAAAAAATAGACACATCTATATTGTAGGTAGACTAGAGATATAATTAGCTATATTAGGTGGTGATGAAATCATGAAAACCTTGGTAACTACTTTAAAAGGTAAATGTCTATTCGATGTTTCCATGAAAACTCAGATAGACGGTCTTATTTGTATCCAAAGAGAATCTGAAAAGGATTCCTGCCTAGATAAGTTCATAAAAGGAGGATCAGTGCAAATTGATACTGATAATCCCCTGGAAGCCTATGAAAAAATAAGTAATGTTATCCGCGGTGCCAAAAAACACGGTGAAGTGTACGTAGGATATAATGGAAATGATTTAGGTGTTTTACTAGGATTTGTAGCCAACAAAGAAGGGGTTGATGCTGTCTACACTTGTTTTGAGAACGAATCTTTAAGACTTCCTCTTTTGAAAATGGATATATCTGGAACCCGTTTTAAAATATTAGAAGCCTTAGACGAAGAAAATTTAAATGCAGTCTCTATTGGAAAAAAAATAGGTATTTCTCGTGCTATGGTCTACAAACACCTGGCAGGTCTTCTGGATCTAGGCCTGGTTAAACAATCCCAGATGTTTGAAAAATATGCTATCACCAAAGCCGGAAAAATGGTGATCACCTAATAAAACAAAAAAAATAGTTTGATTAATAAAAAAAATCATTCCATGGGATACTCCACTCTTAAACGGTAAGAAGCTTTTCCACTAACCAATACTGTTCCTGGAACAAAAAAATCCTGATATCTATCTACTTTATTTTTCATGCAAGGGTTAATATCCATTTTTTTACTATAAGAAGCACATTCATCATTTTCTAATATTCCCTTTTTAACCAGGGCGATGTAGCGCATCTTCAATTTTTCTTCATCTAACACATCCATATTACCACCATGATATACTATTTCTTCAATTCTATATAAAGATATGCAATTATTTTTTAAAAAGCTATGACTATTTCTATTATTTTCTCCTTATTTGTGAAAAATGTTCAAAATAGGGAGGGAGTAAATTTAAATATTTTAATAAAAATATAATAAACGGAGAGTAAAATGAGAAAAAAAAGCGTTGCAGTATCTGGATCCGCAGATAAAAACCATGAAAAATTAATAAGATCTGTGGTTATGCTATTAGAAAGTAAAGGATATATGGTTAGGGCCAACTACATAGATCATCCTAACGGTTCACCCAGATCTTTTAATGGCTATACTCCAGATATTTACGCATTAAAAGATATGGAAGAGATTCTTATCGAAGTGGAAACCTGTAAAAGCTTACTTTCTAATAATCTATTAAAATGGAAACGATTTTGTTTCAATCCTCGACGCCGATTCTGGGTTATAGTTCCACCCACCTGTAGAGAAAAGGCAGAAATGAAAAAAGACGTATTTAATTTACCAGTGGAAATATACGGGGATGACCTAAATTTTGAGTTTGATAAAAAAATAATGCTCAATTAAAATTACCAAGAACCTTCTCTTATTTACAATTATTTTGGGTATGACATCCCATAGTACATTTTATATAAAAATTCTTTATTTTAATATCTACTCTTCGCAGGGATCAATATGTACTGTAACATCTTTAACACAATAAAAGGAATTTTTAAGCTTTTCTTCCACCTCATGAGATATATCATGAGCTTCATCCAGAGTGAGGCAACTTTCCAATTCTATATGTAGATCCACATAAACATTGGAAATGGGACCTCTAGTTCTTATTTTATGACAATCTTTTACTTCGTCCAGGGAATTAACCACCCCTCTAATTTTTTGTGAATTTATAGTTGCTCTATCTAAAAGTACATCGGAACTGCTCTTAATAATATCAATTCCAGTTTTAGCAATTAATATGGCAATCAAAATAGACACTATTGAATCTGCAATCACATAACCACTTTCTATAGCCACAAAACCTATAATAACCGCAATAGAACTGTAAACATCACTTCGAGTGTGAAGAGAATCAGCAATTAAAATATTACTTCCTAAACGTTTCCCTTCACGATTTTCAAACCAGGAAATAAGAAAATTTATAAAAAGAGTGCTCCCAATAATTAGAAAGCTAGCTAAACTAATTTCAGGAGTAAGAGGATTAACTATTCTATCCCAAGCAGAGCTTAAAATTTGAAAGCAAGTGAAAAATAGGATTACTGCAATCCCCAGAGATGCTAGGGTTTCAAATTTTCCATGACCATAAGGATGTTCACTGTCTGGAGGGCGTGAAGCAATGATGATTCCAATTATCCCGATTAAATTTGAAAACCCATCAAAAAGAGAGTGAAAACCATCAGAAACTATACTCAAAGAATCTGTGTACCAACCAAACCCTAATTTAATCAAAGATACTGCTAAATTCAAAACTAGGATCAATATTAAAATATTTCTTATTCGTCTATAATAATTGTTAATTGGCATGAATATCCTGGGAAACTATTTTAATCTGGCTATAAAACCATATTGCTTACTATTATAATTACCATGAAAAGCTTAGAAGTATCATATCCATATTATTAAATCTTAAACTATTAGCATCCCTTATTTATATGTTGAGGATTTTATCATTTTATTAGCATTTATGTTAAGGATTTTGATCATCTTTATTAGTAAATATACTAGAAATTTTCCCCAATACTCCGCCACCTTTTAATCTATGAATCAACTCTTCCTTAGATTCTAATCGGCTT
>PWMT01000077.1 GCA_003558085.1 Methanobacteriaceae archaeon | reverse complement strand
CGCAACAGGCAGAAAAAAAAACACCCGTCCGAACCCCCGTTTTCGTAGAGTAAACATCTCAATCTCTCCCTGTTGTTTAAGATTTAATGCCCCCGCCGGCAGTACGGCTTCCGGTCAAACCCGGAATATATACCCTATGGGCCGACCGGTGGCAAGACTGATCAGGAGCCATATCCCTCCCGCGACGTACGTCCCCACGATCAGCCCGAAAAAAAGCGGCTTGAAATTCGCGTAGGCCCTGGGACCCCCGAACTTCAGTATCATCACCTTGCATAAAAAGCCCAGGAAAATCGAGAACCACGGGTGCAGAACCCTGTACGTGCTCGCCGCCGCCAGGCCTATCGGGTGCAGGGGCCACCACAGGAAACGGTAGTGCATGAACGTCAGGAAAAACATGAGCACCAGCCCCGCCGCCCTGTACGCTATCCCGTCCAGGAAGACGGCGCGGGGATGCATGATATGCTCGGCGGCGGTGTTGAACGGGAACTGGGGCGCCCGTTCGAAAAACCAGTCGCATGCGTAGGCGATGCCCCTCGAATACCCGAGGTGAAGGAGGAGCGCGCTTGAAATTATGAATCCCGCCGGCAATGTAAGCATTATTATCCAGAAAACCGGCTTTATGTTCCTGCGGATCCTCTCCCCCAGCTTCACCCCGTGGAAGGCCGCGGAGAAAGGAAATGTGCGAAGCGCCGAGTGGTGACCGTAATGAAGCACCATGTGGGAGATGTTCTCCTCCCCGACGTTCGCGCTCCCCAGAAGCGATATTATCTGCGTCTGCGGTATCGAAGGCGGCTTCATCGTGATAAGACCCGACTGCGCTATTATCTTCGTCAGCCCGTAGAGAAACACGAACATCAGGAACACGAACAAAAACGCCACGGGAACCGTCATCCCCGCCGCCGCCAGCCAGGCCACCATCAGCACAACCCCCGTTATGCCGCCCCAGAAAGAAAAACGGTACGAAAGCATCTCCCCCGAATCGTCTATCCCAGAACCCCTCCCCAGAGCCTTCCTGTAAACCTCGCCCAGGTGCTTCCTTGCCATCCAGAACGAGGCGAACACGAAACCGAAAAAGGCCCCCGAAGAAAAATGAACGAATATCGTCCCCAGCGGAGAATGGTAGGAACCCATCCCTATGAACTCCTCGCTGGCTATACCCGTCATGTTGAATATCCCCGCCATCGTGTAGAAAAACAGCGCGAAGAACCACAGCGAAAAGGAAAGGTGCGTGTTGACGAAGTATATGAAGCCCATCACCGGGAAGCTCACCAGCACCGCCAGGGACACCGTCCCCCTGAAAACCCTGAAGGTCTGCAGTTCGAACAGCTCTACAGGCTGGATAAAAGGGAAAAAAGCGTTCAAACCGCGCAGGGACCCCAGGGCGAAGGCCACGGCAAACCCCGCCCACATGAGCCTGTTACTGAAAAAGGAGCCGATCAGTTCTTTCCCGCCGGCGCCCTCGCTCATCGCGATCGGAAGCTCGTTTATCGGGAAAAGCACCCTCTCGTTCTCCACCCACTGCTTGCGGAATATGGAGATCACGCACACGCTGGTGAAAAAAAGGCACACCAGGAAGAAAAGCCATGGCAGGACCACCCCCGCCCAGTAGCCCCAGGGTACCGCCGCGCCGCCCTCGTAAAAACCCCGGATCGCTTCCATGTCCCGCGGTATCAGCCAGTCCTTCACGTGAGGCAGGACCAGTTCCTCCCACCTGTTCTCCGGGGAAGCGAAGTACCCGAGTCCTGCGAGAATGGGCAGGAACTGGCTCGTCAGGCCCTTTCCCGAAACCGACGCGGTAACAAGCAGCATGATCCATATCACGAGCAGGGAACGGGGAGAAAAATAAAAACGGCTCGCGCTTACGATTTTGAGAAGGGGGTTAATAATCAGGCAGAGGACAAAAAAGATAAACACCCCTCCGGCGGGCATGTGGTCCTGCGCCATGCGGTCCGAACCCAGCAGGGGCGCGTACTGGGATATCATTATGAGGCCCAGGCATAAAACCGCCCCGGCCGTTATCGTCTTCAGATCATACGGATTGCCGCCGATCTCGCCGCCTCCGCTCCCGGCGCGCGGCCGGGACAAGTAAAAGGCGGGAAGGCCCCCGGGGGCCTTCCCGCCCGCCTCAGGTTCTCACAGTCTAGAAATAAAAAAACTGCAGGTCGTAGGTCAGTATCTGCTCGGTGACGCCGGTTTCCTGCACCCGCCCCCTGTCGCAGCCTTCGACATGACCGTCCAGAAAAGTCATGTTGGTGCTGCCGGCGTGGCGCATGTGGATCATAGCGCGGTCGTCTGCAATCCTTATGCCCGCCCCGTTGTGGGTGTAATCCCTGGTATCAGTCACCTCGCCTATCAGGACACCGTCGGACGGCGAAGGGAACATCGTGACTGAGATGTAACAGTCATCGTCGGTGTCATCGGGATTGGCGTATACAAGCGCCCTGTGGTACTCGTTGTCCCAGCCCATGTAATCGGGCCTGTTCCTGTGCGGCGCGTAATGTTTCTGTGAATATCCCGCCACCCAGCCGGGCCAGTTGTGCGGCTCGATATCATCCTGAATCCACCTGTAGGGCCAGACCGACGGGCAGACCCAGCTGTTCAGCTGGCGCATGTAATTCTCGTTGAAAAGAATCTCCACAGTGGGATGGTTGCGCCTCCAGTTCCTGGGGTAGATGGGTATCAGGTCGAAATTGTCATGGGCGTACATCTGAGTTGCCAGTCCGAGCTGTCTCATGTTGTTTATACAGCTTGCCCCCCTCGCCCTTTCCCTGGCAGTGCCAAGCGCCGGGAGAAGCATCGCGGCCAGTATGGCTATGATAGCTATCACCACCAGCAACTCGATGAGGGTAAAACCTTTCCTGCTTTCCATGGCCCCCTCCTTCTCG
>PWMT01000022.1 GCA_003558085.1 Methanobacteriaceae archaeon | reverse complement strand
TGGTACCTGGACCACTCTTTTAAGTTTAGAAGGAATGATGAAACCTAAAAGAGTGGTCCAGGTACCATGGAAAGTGGCAGCTGCCAATTGGATACCTACTTCTCAAATTGCTTCTATCATGTCTTCAGACTGTATCCTGGTGGATGTAGGCAGCACCACCACAGATATTATTCCCATCAAAGGTGGTAAAGAATGTGTTCGGGGTAGAACTGATTTGGAGAGGTTGGGAACTGGAGAATTAATTTATACAGGTACTTTACGCACTAATATAGCTACTTTAGTGGATCAGGTTCCTCTAGATGAAGGATGGTTTCGGGTTTCAGCTGAAACATTTGCTATCTCTGCTGATGTGCATAATGTATTGGGAAATATTAGTAAAAACGATTACACTTGCACTACTCCGGATGGGGAGGGTAAATCTAGAAAAGATTCCATGCGCCGCATTGCAAGGCTATTATGTACTGATTTAGATACTTTATCAGAATCAGATATAATTTCTTTATGTGATTATGTATATCAGGAACAAGTCTCCAGAATCTCTGAAGCACTTTCTGAAATTTCTCATAATGAATTTCTGGATGAAGCAGTTATCACTGGTTTAGGAATGAATATTCTTGCCTCTCCTGCAGCAAAAATGGTGGGAATGAAAGTGGTGGGAATGGATGAGTTTTTAACTATTGAAGAATGTGTGGTTGCCCCGGCAGTGGGAACAGCCTTAATGATGGAAGAATTCCTTTCCTAGATTTGTGAATCTAAAAAATCTTATTAGCTTTTTTTATAAATTCACTTTATTATACAGAAAATTTTTATACTGATTTATTTTGTAGGGTTTCTACTGGTTATCGTATGATTTAAGGTATTGTGTTTTTCCTGTTTTTAGATTTTAATAACTATAGATAATTTCTTTTATTAACTTAAAAAATAGGTGAGGAATAGAGATTAGTTAATACCATACTTCTTTAATACCTAGACCATAAGCTAGTATATTAGCAGATAGATGTAAAATTATGGTAATTATTAAGATTAACATTATTAAAATAGCAGGTAAAGGTTGAATCAGAGAAGATAATAATAATGCTCCCACAACGAAATCTAATTGATCTAAAATAGGAGCTGGTTTTCCACTTTCAATCTTCAATCTTCTTTTAATAAAACTACCTGCTGCATCTCCCATAAGAGCTCCAATTGATAAAGTGAAACCTAATAAAAAACCTTGAACAATATTTCCAATGATAATTCCTTGTATAATTCCAATAGAAGTTCCAAATAAACTTCCGATTATTGTACCTTTCCATGTTACACCATTTCCCAGTAATCTATAACCATCCTTATAATAACCTCCAAAGTCTAGCGGAGTTCCACCTCCAAAAGTTAATGCTGTAACGTTAGCCAAATAAGCTGGTAGCATAAAGTATATTACATAGGCAACCATATTCAAAATATTGATTGATTCGGCATTCATTGTTTTCCTCATTAATTGCTGAAATTATAATAATTTTAATAAGATGAATAAAACTGATTATATGATTTATGATTTTATATAAATAGATATGGGTGAAATTGTGATAATCAAAAAGACTAAAAGCCTTTGTCCTCAATGTTTGAAACCATTGGAGGCATATCTTTATAATGATCAGGGTAAAGTGATGATTAAAAAAGAATGCCCAGAACATGGTACTTTTAACAATGTTTATTGGAGTGATAGTGATATTTATAAAAAAGCAGAAGAATTTAATTATACTGGGAAGGGATTGCATAATTCTCAAACCAAAATTAATAAATCATGTCCTTTAGATTGTGGTATTTGCCCAGAACATGAAAGTCATACTATTTTAGGTCTTATTGATGTTACTAATCGTTGTAATTTAAAATGTCCAGTATGTTTTGCTAATGCCGCAGTTTCTAAATATTTATATGAACCCTCTTTCGAGGAAATAAGAACTATGCTTAGAAATTTACGTTCTAATAAACCAGTCCCTACTCCCGCCATCCAATATGCAGGAGGAGAACCTACCATCAGAAAGGATATTGTAGATTTAATTAAATTGGCTAAAGAAGAAGGATTTACTCATACCCAAATAGCTACCAATGGTATAAAATTAGCTAAAAACCCTGATCTAGTTAGAGAACTAAAAGAAGCTAAATTAAATACAGTTTATCTTCAATTTGATGGTGTAAATGAAATTCCTTATATCAATAATCGCGGAAGAAATATTCTGCCTTTGAAATTAGAAGCTATAGAAAATTGCCGAAAATATAAATTGGCTATAGTACTGGTTCCTACAATCGTTAAGGGTGTTAATGACGATCAAATAGGAGATATAATTCGTTTTGCAGTGAATAATATAGATATTATTCGAGGGGTGAATTTCCAACCAGTTTCCTTTGCTGGAAGAACCCCTGCAGATCAAGTTGAAGCTCAACGAGTAACTATACCCGACTTTCAAAAGATGGTGGAAAAACAAACTGCTTCTAAAATCCAAATCGATGATTTTTACCCGGCTTCTTCAGTACATTCCTTATCTGAGTTTGTACAGGTTTTGGAGGACGAGCCTCAGGTAACCTTTACTTGCCATCCTCATTGTGGAACAGCCACCTACATTTTCATAGATAATGGTGAAATAATACCTATCACTCGTTTTTTAGATGTGGATAGATTTTTTGATCTCTTAGAAAAAAGCTCCCACGATATTAAAAACGGTGGATTAACTGGCAAAGCAAAAAGTGTAGCTCGAGCTACACTAGAATTACCTCGAACTATTCATACCAGCGAAACTCCAAATTCACTGGATATTAAAAATATGTTGGCATCTGTAATCAAAGATAGATCTTATCGATCCTTAGGTGATTTTCATTATAAAAGTTTATTAATTTCCTGTATGCATTTCATGGATCCCTGGAACTTTGATGTAGATCGAGTTAGAAGATGTGTCATCCATTACGCATTACCAGATGGTCGTATAGTTCCTTTCTGCACTATGAATTCCATTTATCGTGAAGATGTGGAAAAGAAATTCTCTATTCCCTTCAATCACAAATAAAACTTTACTATGGTAATTCAATTGATGATTAAAACTCCCTCCAGGTTACATTTTACTTTGATTGATCTTAATGGATCCCGGGGAAGACTGGATGGTGGAGTGGGACTCACTCTTAAAGAACCGGCTTTAATTATTAAATTGAGGAAAATAGATCAGGCTATAAAGGTAACCTTTAATGAGGACAAGGGTCTGGATTCAAATTTAAAGAAGGAATATTCTCACAAGATTAAGACTTCAGCCACCAATATTCTGCAATATTTTAATCTAGATCCGGGGTTTGAATTCCTGGTGCAGAAAACATTTCCTCCCCATTCAGGTTTAGGGTCTGGTACACAAATATCTTTGGCTACAGCTAAATTATTAATGGAATTTCATCATTTAAATCTAGAAAGTAAAGCTATGGGTCAACTGGTAGGCAGAGGTGGCACTTCCGGTATTGGAGTGGCTGCTTTTATGCAAGGAGGTTTTATCGTCGATGGAGGACATAAAATTGAAGATAAACCAGAATTTCTTCCTTCTTCGGCATCCCAAGCACCTCCCCCACCTATAATCTCCAGACATGACTTTCCTGACCATTGGAAAATAATATTAGCCATACCCGAGATCCAAGAGAAAGTATCTGGTAAGAAAGAAGTCAATATTTTTCAAAAATACTGTCATCTACCCCTAAGAGAAGTAGAAACTGTTTCACATCTTATCTTAATGAAAATGATTCCTGCTATTTTAGAACATGATCTGGACAATTTAGGTAAATCAATCAATGAAATACAAAATATTGGTTTTAAGAAAGTTGAAATGAACTTGCAAAATGAACTTATAACTAAAATTATTGAAACTATGAAAGATGCGGGTGCTGCTGGGGCGGGTATGAGTTCTTTCGGCCCTACTACTTACGCTATAACTGATACTAATTCTAAAAATATTATTAAAGCCATCCAAGAGACAGTAGGGGATACTCCTTGTTATCTGTTAACTACCCAAGCACAAAATAGGGGTGCACAGCTAATATAATTACTGCCAGTAACACCTCAATTAAATAAAACACATTAAATTTTTTAATTAGTTAACAATATAGAATATCTAGGCAAAACTAACACCACACTACTATCTAATAGAAACCACATTTTCAGGTTTAAAAATATTTATGTCCATTATCACAGATACTGCAATAATATAAATATCTGATCAATAAGTATTATTTTGATTTTAAAGAACTTATGGGGAATTTTATGTTAAATTTAATTGAAGGAAAAGTATGGAAATTCGGTGATCACATCGACACCGATGTTATAATCCCGGGACGCTATTTAAGGACATTTAATTTAGATGACCTGGCAGCTCATGTTATGGAAGGAGTAAGTGCGGACTTTGCTCAAAAAGTAGAAAAAGGAGATATAATAGTTGCCGATTGGAACTTTGGATGCGGATCTTCACGAGAACAGGCCCCATTAGCTTTAAAACATGCTGGGGTTTCTGCTATCATTGCTAAATCCTTTGCCCGAATATTCTTTAGAAATGCGATTAATATTGGACTGCCAGTTATAGTAGCAGATATTGAAGTGGAGGAAGGAGATAGAATACAATTGGATCTCAACAAAGGCGAGATAATTAATCTCAATACAGATAAAATCTACAAAATCCAACCATTCAAAAAATTCATGTTAGAAATACTTCAAAATGGTGGTTTAGTGCCCCATTTCCTTAAAAAGCAAAGCCTAAACAAATAAAATACCCGTAATCAATATATTCATTAAATAATGTAAATATTCAAAAATAGGAATGTATTAGGGAGCCATAGAAAAAAATGAAATGTCCTGTTTGTGGATCTGAATCTTATGCTATATTAAAATCTAAAAAAGAATTTTCTAAATCAGCAGAAATAGAGAAATTAATTCTCAAATGTAATCAATGTCAAACGGTTTTTAGAGAAGAATTAAGAGAGAGAAAACCTGTTAAAAAAAGAATAATCATTAGTGAACATGAAAAGTCTTTTCCAGATCAGGTGGAATTATACCCGGACCTATTGTTGAAAGTAGGTGACGTAATACCAGTAAGTAACATCAAAGTTGAGATCAATTCTATGGAAACAAAAAAAGGTAGCAGAGTCCAAAAAAGCGTGGTAGATGATATAGAGACTATATGGGTGTCTTCTTTAGATACTCCAGCCCGTGTTGGAATCTCAGTTGATTTTAGAGGTGAGATCTTTTCTCGTAAAGTAGAAGTGGAAAGAGATTATCGGTTCACCATTGGTGATTTGGTCAAGCTAAATAATTTAATATTCCAAATAAAATCTTTTAAAACTCTTGAGAGAAAAATGAGAAAAGGTTCCGCCTCAGCAGAAATCATTAAGAGGATTTATGGAAGACCAGTCGAGTCTATGAAATTTGATCATGATTTGAGTAAAAATATAGTAACAGGGTCTACTTAAAATAAATAATTTTCAGGTGAAAGGTGTGATATTTAGACCTTCGCAACATAAATAATAAAAGTTGCTAAGAAGTATTATATACACAGTACCATTTCATGATGTGATTACATGGAAGACGATATGTACTTACAGAGAGAAAAACTCGTAGATAGTTTAAAAAATTATGGGGTCATAAAATCAGATCTGGTTGAAAAGGCCATGAAAGCGGTGCCAAGAGAAGAATTCCTCCCGGAAGAAGTTAAATCACAGGCTTACTTTGACCATCCATTACCTATTGGTGAGGGTCAAACCATATCTGCCCCTCATATGGTGGCTATCATAGCTGAAAAATTAGATTTGCAGAAAGGAATGAAAATTCTAGAAATAGGAACTGGATTTGGATATAATGCAGCTGTAATTGCCGAGATTGTTGGGGAAGATGGACACGTATTTAGTATTGATAGAATAGATTCTTTAGCTGAAATAGCTATAGATAATTTAAAGCGCACAGGTTATGATAAAAATGTCACCGTAATCATAGGCGACGGTACCTTGGGTTTACCCTCTGAGACCCCTTTTGCACGAATATATGTTACTGCAGGAGCACCTAAAATTCCTGAAACTCTTAAGGAACAATTAGAAATTGAGGGGAAATTAATAATACCGGTGGGTACCACTAATTATAATCAGGAACTAATCATGATTGAAAAAATTGATGAAGATCAATTTAAATCTAAAAGTTTAGGTGGAGTAGCTTTCGTTCCACTTATAGGTGAACATGGATGGTGAGCTAATTTAACTTGGTACTCCTTAAATTTAAGATAAAATTTAGCTTTTATACCTATTATACAAGAAAATAGAGTTATATTATAAATCATTGAGTTTAATTCTTTTATAGTTTAATTAATTGAGTACTTTGGTTTATATTATAAATTATTTGAGTTTTATTGCTGTATATTATAAATTATTTGACTAGGTTGGTTTAGGTTATAAATATTTGACTTTATTGTTTATATGGAATGTTATTAGAAAAATTATTCTTAATTATAATTATTCTTAAAATTTTTAGTCTTCCTTATTATCATTTTTAAATATTTACGAATACCCACTATTTAATTGAACAAGTCGAGGATAAAATGAAAGTTTATATTGAAACCTTTGGATGTACCTTTAACCAGGCAGACTCACAGATCATGGCAGGCATACTATCAGAAAATAATGCCATTTTAGTTTCCAAGTTAGAAGATGCAGAGGTAATTATTATTAACACTTGCTATGTAAAACATCCCACTGAGCACAAGGTTATAAATCGTATTCAAAAAATTCAAGAGCAACACCCTCAAAAAAAATTGATTGTAGGGGGATGCATGGTAGAAATAGAACCAGATAAATTGTCTAGTATTGCTCCTGAAGCAGGTTGGATGGGACCCCATCAAATAAATAAAACTTTTCAGATAGTAAAATCAGTTTTAGAAGGAAACAATACTCAAATAACTGGTTTTTCTAGTGAATGTAAGGTGGGACTCCCGAAAATTCGATCCAATCCTTTTATTCATATTATACAAATATGTGAGGGTTGTGTTGGAGAGTGCAGTTACTGCTGTACTCGCTTTGCCCGGGGAAAACTGCAAAGTTATCCTTCCTCCTTAATTGTTGATGAAGCTCGTCAGGCACTTAGTGAAGGATGTGTTGAACTCCAAATAACAGCTCAAGATACAGCAGCTTATGGTAAAGATACAGGTGAAAAATTATCAGATTTGATAAAAGAGTTAAGTGCTCTTCCTGGCAATTTCCGTTTAAGAATAGGGATGATGCATCCAAAAAGTATGATGGATGACTTGGAAGGTTTAATAGAGGCTTTTAAATCAGAAAAAGTTTATAGTTTTGTTCATATTCCTATTCAAAGTGGAAATAATCAAGTTCTAGAAGATATGCAGCGGGAACATACCCTAGAAGAATATAAAGATATGATCTATCGGTTTAAAAAGGAGATACCCGATCTTTCTCTGGCCACAGATATTATCGTGGGCTATCCTACTGAAGATGAAAAAGCTTTTCAGGATACCTGTGATTTTTTAAAGGAGATTAAACCTAATTTTATACACTTATCTAAATATAAACATCGCCATCTAGCGCAATCATCCCAATTAAAGGAGTTAAATTTTAATGAGGTTAAACGAAGATCTAAAATAATTGAAAAAATAAAATCGGATCTCACTTATCAGGATAATCTAAAATATGTGGATAGCAAGCAGGAAGTATTAATCGTCGAGAAAGGTAAAAAAGGCGGTTTTGTGGGTAGGACTAATTCTTACATGCCAGTTGTGGTTAAAGAAGCAAAAATCGGAGATTTTATGGAGTTAAAAATTAAAGGATCTACCCGTACTTATTTAAAAGCATTTTAGGATGATTTAGCTATTCAATAATGGATTCATATAGTTGATAAAAGGGATCGTTTAAGCTTTTCAATAAAACAATTATTCACTTAAATGATTATTTTAGAATAATAAGTTTATATAATTTTTTTTAAAAAAATTGATGATGTTTTAAAGTGCCGTGGGCCGGACTTGAACCAGCGACATCCAGATCTTCAGTCTGGCGTTCTCCCAACTGAACTACCACGGCTAATGGGCCGGACGAGATTCGAACTCGTGATCACCTCCGTGTCAGGGAGGTATCATACCCCTAGACCACCGGCCCGGAGTGAGTATACCTTGAATATAGATCTATTCCTATATAACCTTTTACCTCATTTACTATTATGTTAAAAATAAAATAATAAGATTTTTAATCTATTTTCATAATCTTGGTTTTGCTTGTTTTGAGGTATAGTTTTTTTAATCTATTTTCATAATCTTGGTTTTGCTTGTTTTGAGGTATAGTTTTTTTAATCTATTTTCATAAACTCGGTTTTAGGTGCACCACATATTGCACATATATCTGGGGCTTCTTTTTCTACTGTGTTCCCACATAATCTACACACATAGTATATGGTTTCTATATTTTGACCTATATTTTCCAGGGCATTTTCATAGAGTTGAGCGTGGATTTTTTCTACTTTATTGGCGACATCAAATGTCCAGCGGGCAGCATCGTCTTTTTCTTCTTTAGCTTCTTTTATAAACGCAGGATACATTTCCTTAAATTCTTCCACTTCACCGGCTATTGCTTCTTTAAGGTTCTCTTCAGTGCTATTAATTCCTTTCATTACTTTCAAGTGATTATGGGCATGCACAGTTTCGGCATATGCTGCAGCTCTAAACAATCTTGCAACCTGGAAAAAACCTTCTGCATCAGCTTTTTCAGCAAATGCTAAATATTTTCGGTTTGCCTGTGATTCTCCAGCAAATGCTTCTTTTAAATTATTCATTGTGCTCATATTAACCTCTCCTTTTTATCTAACTACTTTAAACACTAAAACTATATAATTATTTAATATTTCTAATATTTTAATTTAAGGATTTATAGAATATTTAGTGTCCACTTATATTTTTAACATATATTTTTTCTAACACGGGTAAAGAAGATAGGTTTTTGTTTGCGGAGTAAATATTAAAAAAGTATAGCAAAAAAGTTTCAATTTAAGAGGACTGAAAAGCTGTTAAAGAAAAAAATAAAAAGAATGGGCTTAAAAAAAATAAAATGGAGCTAAAAATTATTGTTTAGCGGCCATTTCAACGTCGCTAGCCTTAACAGTTTTTCTTCCAGCGTGCTTTGCAAGTTGTACAGCTTTTCGGGAAATATCCTCACCTTTATCTTCCAAAGCTTTGGCTAAAGCCTCCTTTGCATCGTCACTAATTCTTTGTGCACCGGCATTTTTTATGATTCTGCCTACTGGTGCAATAGGTAATTCGGCCATAATTTCACCTCCAGATTTACCTAGAACTCTATTATATTTAAATTTATCGGTAATTATTGAGTCTGGAAGCATACTTATCAACTTTATCCATTGGTGATAGTTGCCTTCAATAAACCAAAACTTTTAAAGATATAGAACCAGATATCAATTCCCATGTTGGGCAAGTTTAATATTGAACCACTCACTGAGCAAATTTTAGAACTTGCATGTAAGGATCCTATTTCTCCTGAAGATGCATTATATCTTTTAAATGTCACAGGAAATGATTATCATGCTTTGTTAATGACAGCAGACTTTTTAAGGCAAGAATTAGTCGGAAATAATGTGACTTTTATTAAAAATTGGAATATTAATTTTACCAATATTTGTACTGGAAATTGTGGTTTTTGTGCATTTAGAACTGATGCAAATAACTCTCAAGCTTATTTTTTAAAAGTACCTGATATTATACAAAGAGCTCAAAAGGCAGCTAAATCTGGAGCAACTGAAATTTGTATTCAGGGAGGATTACATCCGGATATAGATGTTTATTTTTATGAAAGTATTCTTAAAGAAGTGAAGGATAAGGTGGAGGGGGTCCATATTCATGCCTTTTCTCCAATGGAAATTTATCATGCCTCTCATAAATCATATTTAAGCATTGAAGAGACCCTTAAAATCCTTAAAGAAGCAGGATTAGATTCTATGCCTGGAACAGCTGCAGAAATACTTAATGATGAAGTAAGAAATATAATCTGTCCAGAAAAATTAAATACTCAAGAATGGAGAGAAGTTATTGAAACTGCGCATCAGCTAAAAATACCAACCACGGCTACCATGATGTACGGCCATATCGAAAATAAGGGCCACTGGATAGAACATTTGGAAATTTTAAGGTCTATTCAAAAACGAACCGGAGGTTTTACTGAATTTGTTCCTTTGACTTTTATGCATCATAAGGCGCCTATCTATCAGCAGGGTATGGCGCTGCCAGGGACTACGGGAACTCAGGATTTGAAATTGTATGCAGTGGCTAGATTGATGCTTCATCATTATCTAAAAAATATTCAAGTTTCCTGGGTTAAATTAGGGTTAAAATTCTCTCAGGCCTGTTTAATGACTGGTGCTAATGATATGGGTGGCACTTTAGGTGAAGAAAATATTTCTAAATCGGCTGGTGCATCTTATGGTGAGAGAATTGAAGCTGATGAATTAATCAGAATAATTAGAGATTTGGATAGAGTACCTGCAGAAAGAGACACCCTATATCGCCATGTTAATCCTATTTAATAGAATATTAAAAAATAGTTATTTTTTTATTTTTGATTAGAGTCTATATCATGTTTATTAACCAGGTTTGATGATAATTCTATCTCCTTCCACTACTTCCCAGAATAATTCTAGGTTTTCAATTACTTTACCGATATGATTAACTTCAGAATAAGGTTGTGTGTTTCCAAAAAATATACAAAAAGCAAAACCTGGCGGCCAGTAAGATATATCACCATTTTCTGCTTTAGCAGATGGATTTTCATAATCCAGGGTTAATGGTATATCAAAATATATTTCTTCTAACCAAAGCAGTGCTCTTCCTTCCAGAGGGAGATTATCATATACTTTTTTAGCAGTTTCTGGGTTTCTATCATCTAATTCTACCTTTGCTTTTCCCTTGCCTTCTACTTCAATTTCTATAACCATTATTTCACCTTAAAATAATCTTAATCTAGAATAAAAAAAAATTTAGAGTTCTTCCATTTCTTTTAATATTTGAACTCCGGTAGAAGTACCTAGTTTATCTGCACCGGCATCGATCATAGCCTGGGCTGTTTCAAGATCTCTTATACCGCCAGCTGCTTTAACTTTCATTGTAGGACTAATATTATTCCTCATTAATTTTACATCATCTATAGTTGCCCCAGATAAACCCCCATATGCTGTCGAGGTTTTAACATAATCTGCTCCAGCTTTTTCACTTATAATGCAGGCTCTTATTTTTTCATCATCACTTAGGTAGGCGGTTTCTAATATTACTTTAACTATCTGAGGGGAAGCAGACTCTACGACCGACTTAATATCTTCCAGCAATTTATCCTCTCTTTTTGATTTAAGAGCACCAACATTCATCACCATATCCACTTCTTCAGCACCATTTTTTATAACTT
>PWMT01000128.1 GCA_003558085.1 Methanobacteriaceae archaeon | reverse complement strand
CTAAAAGACTATCTTAGTGATGAAAATATTAATGATGGGGTATATTTGGGAGGTATATTTAGAGCAATATGATTTATGGTTGAAAGTGAAACTTAAAAATATTTATGATCAAAATGATCACATCATGGGCAGTTTATTGAAATTTAAGGATATAACTCGCCTTAAGAAAGCGGAAGATGAATTAATGCTCTTTGAACATAAAAGCAGAGCAATAATAGAAGCCATTCCTGATATGATGTTCATCCTCAATAGAGAAGGAGAGATCCTTGATTTTAAATATGATGATAAAAAAGTATTGGCTATTCCACCACATAGGGTGATGGGAAGTAATATTAGAGATATTGGCCTTGGTGCATCTGATCTAGAAGATATCATGGCTAAGATCAAAAATACATTAGATGAAGGATGTTTAAACCTATTTGAATATGAATTACCTGTAGCAGATAGTGTGGGTTATTTTGAGGCCCGCTTTATAAAATTAAATTCTAGTGAAGTACTAGTTATAGTGCAAGATATTAGTCAGCTTAAAGAAATACAAAAATGTCTGCAAAAATCAGAATCTCTTTACCGGAGCATATTCAACAATACTGGAGTGGCTACTGCTATAATAGATAAAGAAGGCTATTTTAGTCTAGTTAACGAGAAAATGGAGCAATTTTTAGGGGATGATCTAGAAGAATTAGTAGCTAAAAAATGGATGGACTATGGCCATCCCTATGATATAAGTCTACTAAGGGAATATCATCAAATCTGTCAAAACACACAACAAATACAATCCTACCAGAGCAGATTTATAGATTCTAAGGGAGAAACACATCTAGCTCAAATTACCATGGATAAAATTCCGGATCAGGAAAGATACGTGGTTTCCATGGTAGATATCACCCCCTTAAAGAAGGCTCAAAGTAAACTGGAAGAGAGTGAAAAAAAGTATCGGGAAATATTCGAGAATGTACAGGACGTATTCTACCAATTAGATAGTGCAGGCCGGATTATAGATATCAGTGCCTCTATTTATCGCTATACTGGATATACTCGGGAGGAACTAATCGGAGAGAATTGGGAATTTTTAAATATACCTCACCGGGAGTGGGAGAAACTTATAAACACCATAAAAGAAGAAGATGAAGTGGTAAATTACGAGATACAAATTAAAAATAGGAATCAGAGAAAAATATTATTCTCCATTAATGCCCAAGTATTAAGAAACACGGATGGTGAAATAAAGGGAGTGCAAGGATCTTTTCGAGATATCAGTGACTATAAAAAAATGGAACAAGAATTAAAATACCAATTGGAACTAGAAACCCTGCTAGTAGATATCTCCAAAAATTTCATCAACCAAAAAGCAGAAATGGTTGATACTGCAATAAATGAAGCTTTAAAACGTATAGGGGAGTTTATACGGGCTGATAGGTCTTACTTATTCCAAATAAACCCAGAAGGCGATCAGTTAACTACTACCCATAAATGGTGCCAGGACGATTCCCTAGAAGATAATTTAGAGGACCTTAAATTATCTGATTTCCGGTGGAGTAAAAATATTATAAAAAAAACAGGCCAACTATACATCCCCTCGGTTAGTGACCTGCCACCGGCTGCTTTAAAGGAAAAAAGTATACTGGAATACTATAATATCCAGGCTATGATCGGGGTGGGTTTAAAATTGCATGGTAAAATGAGAGGCTTTATTGGTTTTGATTCCAAGCAAAAGAATACCAGATGGTCCAAACAAAACATTGATCTTCTAGTAGTAATGGGGGAAATAATTACCAACTTACTAGAGAAAAAATATGCTGAGGAGGCCATCAACCATGCCCTACAAGAAAAAGAATTGCTGCTTAAGGAAATCCATCATCGGGTTAAAAATAATATGCAAATCATCTCCTCCCTATTGAATCTGCAAAAAAATTATGTGGAAGAAGAAAAACTAAGACAAGTTTTAAAGGAAAGTCAGGGAAGAATCAAAACCATGTGCATGGTACATGAGAAAATGTACCAATCTGAAAGTCTAAGTAAAATAAACTTCACCACTTATCTACAACAATTAATGGAAGACTTATTCTATACCTATGGTGTATCATCCTTAAAAATAAAACCTGTACTCCAGATAGATGAGGTAGAAATTAACATTGAAACCGCCATACCCTTAGGATTGATAGTGAATGAATTGCTAACCAATTCACTAAAATATGCCTTCCCTGATGATATTAAGGGCCGGATATTAATAAAGTTTTACCAGGAAGAGGGTAGATTGAATTTAATAGTTTCTGATAATGGAGTAGGCTTACCTGATGATCTGATAATAGAGGAGACTAACACTTTGGGTTTAAAGCTGGTTAAAAGTTTAGCCCAGCAATTAGATGCTGATTTACTGGTAAATAAAAATAATGGTGCCTGTTTTAAAATCGTATTCCAGGAATTAGATTATGAGGATCGCCTCTAAAAAGAAGATTCAATTACTAAAATTTGATGGAATATAATTTTTTTATAACGATTTTATTTAAACTAAGATTATATTAAAGATTTTTGTTTATAATAAGAGTTAATTAAAGACTATTTCTTAATTAAATAATTTTTTACGATAAATATGCTCTCATATGAATATGAAAATTTAATCTGTAAAGGAAATCATAATTAATTAGTATAAAAAAATTATTTATGATTTATTTTAGGATTAAATACCATTTATTCTACAAACATGGGGGTATACGATGAGGGAGTTTAAGGACGATTTGAAGAATTTTTATGTAAATGATCTATATATTCAACAGAATCCTTCCCTTAGTGAAGAAGACTCCGCCTGGAAATTTAAAAAGATCACACCTCTTCTAGATAAATTTTGCAGTCAAAATAAAGAGTCTGAAATCAATTTATTAGATGTAGGTGGTGGTGCTGGCCACAT
>PWMT01000110.1 GCA_003558085.1 Methanobacteriaceae archaeon | reverse complement strand
GAGCACGAGGCGGTCGGGACGGGCCCGCAGCACCTGCCGCGAAATCTCGCTGCCGATGCTTCCCGCAGCACCGGTCACCCACACGGTCTTGCCTTTCATCGCCGGCTTCACCAGCTCGTTGTCGAGCTTGATGGGCTGTCGCTCCAGCAGCTCTTCGATGCGCACCTTGCGAATCTGCTTGTACTCCAGGCTGCCATTGATCCAATAGGCAAAGCGGGGCACGGTACGCACACGCAGCCCGTAATCGAGGCATTTTTCGATGATCTGCTTCCGCCGCTCCGTGCTCAGCTGGTTCACGGCAAGGATCACCTCCTTCACCCGGTGGTGCCGGAGGAACTCCTCGTTCAGCACGCTCCCGTCATATACCGGGACGCCGGCGATGCTTTTGCCCACCTTGCCAGGGTTGTCGTCGATGAACCCGATAACCCTCAGCCTGGCCTGTTGGGTCGACTCAATGGTTTGCCGGGTAGTCATCCCCATCGCACCCGCCCCGAAGATCAGGATGTTCTCTTTTTGCTGGATGTTGCCGTTGATAACGGTCAGATAGACGACCTTAATGGCAAAACGAATGGAAAGCAACCCAAAGAGGCTCACCAGGAAGGCAATCAGCAACACGGCAGTCGAGAAGCTGATATGGACCGGGGTTGCAGGCAGCATTTGCGAGGTGGCTGACAGGGCCAGCAAGACCCCCAGCGAGATCAATGCGGAGAGGAACACCTTAAAGGCGTCGTGAAAGCTGGTATGGCGCACGATGCCGCGGAAGGGTTTGATGATGAGGAAGACAGCCGCGTAAACGAGACCAAACACCACCATCTGCTGCCAAAGCACATCCAGGCGGACCTCCGTCAGCATAAAATTGAAGCGCAACAGATAAGCCACCAGGAAAGAAAGTAACACCACCACCATGTCGATGGAGAAAATCACCCACCGGGACACAATGCGGTGGGCGTGATTGCGCAGAAAGCGTTTGATGTAAGGAGGCAATGCCATCATATCAGTTAACAAGAAAAACTAACGAATAATTAAACTATTCTTAATCTTTCCCGTATGCGAAATTGCGCATATGGGCTATTAGTGGCTGGCGGCTTCTTTCTTGTGGTTGAACGGGAACGGAAACAAACCGCCGCAAATCATGTTTTGCAATCATTTTCCTGCATTGAATGCAGATGCTTACTTACAAAGATAGTAAAAATCACAACCAATGCAGCAAAAGGACTTATTGATCGACCTTTGTTTTGTGTTTGCCCGGCAGGTAGAAATATTCCACCCAGGCTACCCACAGGAGGAAGAGCACCAGGTAGAAAAAAGGCCGGAACACGTAATCGTGGTAGAGGTCGAAGCGTCCCGGTTGCGACAGCAGCACTACGGTGAGGCCGCTGATGCGAATGACGTTCACTGCCTGGGTGATGATCAGTCCGGCGGGAATGAACCACAGCTTGTGTTTCCACGGCCCCGGGAAGATCAGCATCAGCACCAGGAAATGCGCAAACCATTTCACTGCCGAGCAGCTCTCGTCGACAATCAGCGCCCTGTTTCCCGAAAACACCATTGCATCGCCCTGCCGCACGAACTCATAGCCGATGATATGCTCCACCACCCAGGCGCTGTGCACGAAGAGCAACTCGCGAAGGTAATCATACAACCCCTCAAGCCCCGGAATCACCAGGTCTTCATTGATCAACGCCCCATAGAGGAAGTGAAAGCCAAACAGGATGACGAAGAAGAGCCCTACGTGCTGGGCGTATTGCAGCTTGTAGCGCTTGATTAGTGTTTTGATGCCCTCAGTGAACTTGCCCATAATTTAGTTGTGAGTTGTGAGTTGTGAGTAGACAGTTGTGAGTTGTGAGTTGTGAGTAGTCAGTAGTCAGTTGTGAGTGGTCAGTTACTCCCAACTCCCAACTCATAACTCATAACTCATAACTCACAACTCACAACTCACAACTGGCAACTCACAACTGACTACTCACAACTACACCGATAGGCGGGAAAAAACCCGTTATACTGTACCTCTCCTGCCAGGTCGGTGTAAAGGTTTTTGTTGAAGATGGTTTTGCCGGTGAAAAAGGGCACGACGCCATCGGGGGAGAAGGACTTTTTGAAGGCAAACACGCCGTCGTGGGGGGCGTGGCCGCCTCCGATCACGAAGCGCGAGAAGCCGTTCTCCTTGCCCCATTCGATGATGCGCACCTTGAGCAGGTCGCTGGGCCGCATCGGGTAAAACTCCTGCAGCGTGCCTCCCAGGAAGGAGTAGATCGTATCGCGCGACAGCAGCACCAGCTCCGACGCCACGGGCTTTCCTTCCCTGATCACGTGAAAGAAGCGGCACTGTTGCGGCATTTCATCCAGCAGGCCCCGGAAGAAGGCTTCCGGCAAAAAGTACCACCGTTGGGCCCCGCGCCGCTGCAGGGTGTCGTAGTAGGTGTCCAGGAAGTCCGGGATCCGGTCTCCGAGGGCATCTTCTTCGACACGCAAGCCGTGCCCGGTCGCGGTGTGGACATTTTTTCTCACCTTATGCCGGAAGTTTTTCCATAAAACTTCGTCCGACTGGCGCAGGTCGACCACGATATTGTCGTTGTGGTGTTCAGTGCGGCCATAATAGTGCCGGTGTGCGGTTGAAAACAGCGAGAAACGCACGAACTCGCTCACCCAGCCCTGTTCCCTGGCATACTCACCGAAGGCGGCATAAAACGCCCTGAGTAAGGCTTCTTCCTCCCCGCTTTCCAGCTTTCCCTTTCGGGGGATGACCTCCGGACCACCGTACCCGTAGGGAGAAACGATGTCATATAGCTGTTGCCCCTCATTGAATATTCCTGGCACCTTTCTCAGCAGGAAGGGGTAGAGCACCTCGCCTTCGTCGTGCCGGAAGTGTGCCGCACAGGCCTTTTCTCCATCGCCCGACAGCAAG
>PWMT01000073.1 GCA_003558085.1 Methanobacteriaceae archaeon | reverse complement strand
GACCATGTTAGTAGGAGACCCTAGACGTTCCGAAGCTAAAAAGTATGGTGGAAAAGGGGCTAGATCCCGAAAACAGAAAAGTTATCGATAAGGTTATTAAGGATTTTAGCTTATAAAAAAAATATGAATTGCTGATTTATTATGATTCCCATAAGATGCATTAGCTGTGGTAAAGTAGTATCTGCTTATTTCGATGAATACCAAAAAAGAACTGCTGAGGGAGAGGATCCCCAGCAAGTTTTAAATAGTTTAGGAATAAATCGATATTGTTGCAGAAGAATGTTAATTTCGCATGTAGAAACATGGTAGGGACCGTAGGGTAGCTTGGTCCATCCTCCCAGCCATTGAAATAAGTATCTAGAATATGCATAAACGGGAATTATTCCATTTTCCCTGTATTCATAAAATATATTTATTCAACTGGATCGGGGATGGTCAACACCGGAACGCTGGAGACCCGAGTTCAAATCTCGGCGGTCCCATTACTCTAATTTAATAATCACCCCTGTGGTGAAAAAAAATATTCTTTAAGGTGAGATGCTATGGCATCAAAAAAGTTAACCAGATTTGAAAAAGCAAGAATTATAGGAGCAAGAGCCCTTCAACTTTCTATGGGAGCACAACCTATAGTAGATATTCCAGAATCTCTTGATCCGATTGATATAGCTACATTAGAACTTGAAAAGAAAGTTATACCTCTAAATATTAGAAAATAACCATTATTTTTTTGCCTAAAAGAGGTGTTTTTGTGGATACCGTTATTGAAGACGTCCGTGTTCGGAAAATTATAGATAGTAGAGGAAACCCTACACTGGAAGTGGATGTTATAACTTGGAACGGATTTGGAAGAGCTGCTGCTCCTAGTGGCGCTAGTACCGGATCCCGAGAAGTTGTAGCCTTCCCAGAAGGTGGGGTGGATAAGATTATTGGGGAAGTGGATGATATTATATCCTCGGAACTGATAGGTATGGATGCAGAGGAATTACAGGACATTGATCTCATTCTTAAAGAAATTGATGGTACTGAAAACTTGGCCTCCATTGGAGGTAATACTACTGTAGCAGTCTCTATGGCTACGGCCAAGGCTGCAGCAGCATCTTATAATATGCCCCTGTACAAATTTTTAGGTGGCAATATGCGCACTGAGATACCATATCCTCTAGGAAACATGATTAATGGAGGAGCGCATGCTGGTAAACATACACCTGATATTCAAGAATTTCTAGTAGTCCCTATTGGTGCTAGCAATATTACTGAAGCTGTATTTGCTAATTCTCAGGTGCATAAAAAAATCAAGTCTTTAATTCAAAGCAAGGATTCCACCTTCACCGGAGGTAAGGGTGATGAGGGTGGATGGACATCAAACTTATCTAATTTTGATGCTTTGGAAATTCAATCCAAGGCTTGTGAAGAAATGGGAGATGAATTAGGTATCCTAATCCGACCTTCTCTTGATATGGCTGCCAGTGAATTTTGGGACAGTTCACAGGAAAAATATATTTACATTCAGGATGATACTTCCCGGGATACAGGAGAACAGATAGATTTTGTAAAAGAATTAATTGAAACCTATAAAATGTTCTATATGGAAGATCCTGTACACGAAACCGATTTCCAGGGACTTGCTGAGTTAACTAGGAAGATGGGGCATAAATGTCTTATCTGCGGTGATGATATATTTGTAACCAATAAAGAAATCTTGAAAGAAGGAATAGAGCAAAAGGCAGGTAATTCTATCATCATTAAACCAAATCAAATCGGTACCCTTACTGATACCTATCAGACTCTGGAATTGGCTAAAGATAACCAATACGTGCCTGTAGTTTCCCATAGATCGGGTGAAACGACTGATGAGACTATTGCTCATCTTGCAGTTGCATTTTCTGCTCCCTTAATTAAAACTGGAGCTTTAGGTGGGGAAAGGATCGCTAAACTTAATGAATTAATTCGTATTGAAGAAGAAATACCAAATCCACAAATGGCTCACTTATAATTAATAGTGAATATAATTTTTTGAAGTAAGTATTTTCAAATTCCAATTCAATATTTTATAAGGAGATATAATGGCAAAAATAGTAATCGATTATGATAATTGTGATGGTGCTGATTGCGGTGAATGTGTAGATGTTTGTCCTATGGAAGTTCTCATCATAGAGGGAGATAAAGTCGTCATTCGAAATAAAGAAGAATGCAGCCTATGTGAGGTATGTATGGATGTATGTCCTCAAGAAGCTGTGGAAGTTGAAGAAGAATAGATTTGAATTTAATATACTTAACAAGGGTGATCTCTGATTAAAAATTTAATCCATCCTTAAACAGGTAAAATTTTAAGAGCGAAGTTTATAAAAACGAGGTGATAAGTTGTCAGAACTATTAATTCCACTTGATAAATACTTAGCAGCTGGTCTGCATATTGGAACTCAACAGAAAACTGGAGACATGGAAAGATATATTTACCGGGTCAGATCGGACGGTTTATATGTTTTAGATGTTAGAAAAACTAATGATAGGATCTTGGAAGCTGCTAAATTTTTAGCTAAATATGATCCTGATGAAATACTAGTAGTTTCCACTCGTCAATATGGTCAAGCACCGGTAAGAAGATTTGGCGAGGTAACAGGTGTTAAAACCATACCAGGCCGATTCATACCCGGCACTTTAACTAATCCTAATTATGCTAAATTCATCGAACCTAAAGTTATGGTAATCACTGATCCTAGGTCTGATTCCCAGGCCATTATTGAAGCCAATCAAATAGGAATACCAGTGGTAGCTCTTTGCGATACTGAAAATTTATTAGGTAATGTGGATCTGGTTATACCAGTTAATAATAAAGGAAGAAAAGCTATTGCTTTAGTTTATTGGTTACTTGCACGTCAATTACTCCGTGAGAGGGGAATTCTTCAAGAAGATGAAGAGTTAGATATTCCAGCTTCTGATTTTGAATTAAAAATTTAAGCTGGAAAAGAGAAATATAAGGTTTGATCATTAGGGGGTGAAAATTTTTATGATTAGAAAACCTGCAGTGGCAGGACTTTTCTATGACGATGAGCCTGCTTCTCTTAAAAAAAGAATTGAATGGTGTTTCCAACATAAACTAGGCCCTGGAGAAATGCCTAGTATGGGTGAAAAGCATCAATTAAAAGGTATTGTTGCTCCCCATGCAGGATACATCTATTCTGGACCAATTGCCGCACATTCGTATTATAAATTAGTAGAAGATGGTTTTCCAGAAACTTTTATTATTCTCTGTCCTAATCACACAGGTACGGGTTCAGCGGTCTCCCTTATGTCTGAGGGTGAATGGCAAACTCCTTTAGGATCAGTTATGATTGATGAAGAATTTTCTAAAAATTTAATCTCTAATTCTAATATCATTGATACTGATCCCCAATCACATCTTCAGGAACATAGTTGTGAAGTTCATTTACCCTTTTTACAGTACTTCCAATCAGATTTTAAGATAGTTCCCTTATCTATGTGGATGCAAGATGAGGAAACTTCCCAGGAGATTGGAATTAGCATAGCAAAAACTGCTAAGAATCTAGATAAAAGAATAATGATTATCGCTAGCACGGATTTCACTCATTATCAACCACAGGAAACAGCATCTTATAATGATCATTTACTTTTAGAGGATATTGCCCAGCTGAATGAGCTGGATATGTACAACCATATTCGCCAGTATAATATCAGCATGTGTGGTTATGGTCCGGTAGCAGCAACTATCATCGCCTCTAAAAAATTAGGGGCTAAACAGGGTGATATTTTAAAATATGCAACTACAGGTGATATAACAGGAGACTACTCTTCAGTGGTGGGTTACGGTTCGCTGATATTCAAATAAGATGAGCTCAGCTTTTATGCTGCCTTTGGCCCTGAAATTTCACTGTAAAAGGGAGTCATTATCAGCTATTATGTTCTTTTTTCCCGGGAATTTCACAGTAAATCTAGAAGTTATATGGGATTAAATCCAATTACAGTTCTAATAGCATATTGAGTTAATGATTTGAGGCAATCAATTAGTAACTATGATCATAAGAAGAAAGTTATTAATATTTTTTCCCAGTTTATAGATTCAAAAACTCTTAATTTTATTATCTAAAAACTGATTCTTAATTATTTTAAGATTTAAAAAAAAGGTGAACAATGGAAATCATGGCATCGGCACCAGGTAAAGTAATCCTTTTTGGAGAACATGCTGTGGTTTATGGTCAACCAGCCATGGCCTTCGCGGTAAACAAAAGGGCTTTCATCAATCTTAAACCAGGATCTGGAGAAAAATCAATTATAAAATCATCAGATCTAAATTTAGCTATTTCTATAGATCTAAATGAAGAAAAAAAAGATTTTAAAAGAGAAAAAAAGAGTATAATAAATTATATCATAGCTGCTTTATATGAAGTCCACGATGGATCACCCTTGGATATACAACTCCACCTGGAAATACCGGTGGGGGCAGGTTTAGGTTCTTCAGCAGCAGTAACCGTGGCCACCCTGGCAGCAGCATATCAACACCATCATAAAAAAATTTCCACTCCCCAATTAGCTAAAAAAGCCCATGAAGTTGAATTAACTGTTCAGGGCAGAGCCAGCAGTCTGGATACTGCTGTAAGTACATATGGTGGTTTGATTTATTTAAATGAACATGGAGAAATTATTCCCTTAAATTTCAATTTGCCCAATTCCATGGTTATTGGTTATACCTCCTATCGTGGAAATACTGCAGTAATGGTAGGTTCAGTACGAGAAAAAAGAGATAGGTTTCCTGAAATAATGGATCCTATTATAAGTTCTATAGGTAGGATCGCCTCTCAGGCCCGAAAATTAATTGCCGAGGATGATATGGATTTAAATTATTTAGGTGAATTGATGAACATCAACCATGGATTGCTAGATTCTATGGGAGTAAACACTAAAGAAATTTCTAATATGATCTTTAATGCTCGTAGATCAGGTGCCATAGGGGCTAAAATTACTGGTGCTGGTGGGGGAGGAAGCATTATTGCTTTTTGCCCCGGAAAAATCGATGAAGTTTTAAGAGTTCTTCAAAAAACAGATTATGCTCTGCAAGTTGATTTGTCCAGAACAGGAGTTAAAATACATTAATAATGTTTTAAGTGTGAAGGAGCTAACATGATAATTTTAAAACTGGGGGGAAGCATAATTACCAAAAAGGATGCTAACAAACCCACTGTAGATTATGATCATTTGCAGCGGATCGCCAAAGAGATTAAACATGCCCATGTATCAGATCTCATTGTGGTTCATGGTGCTGGTTCTTTTGGCCATCCTTTTGCGCGGGAATATGCCATTGGTAAACCATTATCCCTCAAGGATGATTTTCAGATTAAAAGAATAGGATTCTCCCTCACCCAATCTTGGGTTAAAAAACTTAATTCTATTGTTTGTGATGCTTTAAGAGATGTGGGAATACCTGCTGTTTCTATACAACCTTCTTCTTTTATCACCACTTACCATAAACGTATCCATAAAGGAGATATTGCTTTAATTAAATATTATGTGGATAAAGGATTTGTGCCGGTTATTTATGGGGATGTGGTTTTAGATGATGATCCCACCCTGCAAGTGGCAGTACTTTCTGGAGATCAAATCGTAACTTATCTGGCCAAAAATTTGCTTCCTGGTCGAGTAATTTTAGGAACCGATGTAGATGGTGTATTCAATAAAAATCCTCAAGAATATCAAGATTATTATCTAATAAAAAAACTTTCTTCACTACAGGAGCTAGAATCCTGGGATAACAATCAAACCGTTGATGTAACAGGAGGAATGCTAGGTAAACTTGAAGAATTATTAGAATTGGCTCAATTAGGAATAGAATCAGAAATTATTAATGCTGGTCGCAAAAGCCTTATTAGGGATGCTCTACAAGGGAAAAAAGTACGAGGAACTGTTATTAAAAAATAATTCATTTAAGGGATCAGTAAAAAAAATAATAACTCCCCTTAAATTTTATTAAAGATAAAAAAAGGCGTTAACATGATTTCAGATAGAAAATTAGAACACTTACTATTATGCGCGCATTGTGATGTACAATATAAAAATAAGACCACTGGTTTTGAAGACATAGAACTTCTCCACCGGGCTTTAGGTGAAGTAAATAAAAAAGACATTGATATTTCCTGTCAATTTTTAGGGAAAGAACTCCAATCCCCGGTAATCATATCTGCAATTACTGGAGGACATCCTGCTGCTCTATCTATTAATCGGCAACTGGCCCGAGCTAGTGAAAAAATGGGCTTAGCTATGGGTGTGGGTAGTCAAAGAGCAGCTATTGAAAATTCGCAATTAAAACCCACTTACACTGTAGCCCGTGAGGAAATATCATCTAGTTTATTGATAGGCAATATTGGTGCTCCGCAAATTGAATATGCACCCCAGGCAGTAGAAATGATCGATGCAGATGCTCTTGCTGTGCATCTAAATCCTTTACAGGAATCCATACAACCTAAAGGCGATCTTGACGCCAGGGGATATGCTAGCGCTATAGAAGAAATTGTAGAAAATGTGGATGTACCGGTAATGGTCAAAGAAACCGGAACTGGTATTTCCCGGGAAGATGCTCTTATTTTAGAGAGTAAAGGTATAGCAGCAATTGATGTGGCAGGTTCTGGTGGCACCAGTTGGGCTGCGGTTGAAACTTACCGGGCCAAGGATAGCTATCTAGGTGAACTTTACTGGGATTGGGGTATACCTACGGCAGCTAGCACCGTGGAGGTATGTCAATCAGTGGACATCCCCGTCATATCTTCTGGAGGAATAAGAAATGGACTGGATTCAGCTAAGGCCATAGCATTAGGTGCTGATGCTGTAGGAATAGCTTTACCTATTTTAAAAGAAGCTTATATGGGTTATAAACAAATTATTAAATATATAGAAAGGTTCCATGAAGCCTTAAAATCAGCCATGTTTCTGGTGGGAGCTTCCAATCTAAATGAATTACAAAATTCAAATTTAGTTATTCAGGGTAAAACTCGGGAATGGCTCCAGGATAGAGGATTTAGCACGGAAATCTATTCCAGGAGGTTATAAGGTGAGCGTAGAAATTATCGACATGGGTGGTTATGAAGAAGTAGGTAAAAACATGTCTGCTGTTCAGGTGGGGGGCGAGGTCATCATCTTTGATATGGGAATCCATCTTGATAGGTTACATATTCATGAGGATACTGATATTTCACGTATGCATAGTCTGGATCTCATTGAAAGAGGAATTATTCCTGACGATACACTCATGAAACAAGTGGATGGTAAGGTACAGGCCATTGTGTTTACCCATGGCCATTTGGATCATATTGGGGCGGTGGCTAAACTGGTGCATCGCTACGACGCTCCCATCATTGCCACCCCTTATACTGCAGCTCTACTTGAAAGAACCATAAAAAAAGAGATAAAATTCAATGTAACCAATCCTATAATTGTTTTAAATCCAGGAGAAAAATGTCAGCTATCTCCAGATATAACTCTAGAATTCATTAATTCCACCCATAGCATACCACATGCTGTCATCGCAGCTTTACATACACCGGAAGGGATAATCGTCTATGCCTTGGACTTTAAATTTGATAATCATCAAAAGATTAGCCCTGCCCCGGATTACAATAGATTGATTGAGCTGGGAAGGAAGGGAGTACTTGCTCTGATTGTAGAAAGCACCCGGGCAGCAGAAAAAGATGAAGTTAAAACCCATTCTGAGAAGGTAGCTAGGATAGTATTAGAGGATGTGATGAAGGGACCGCTCCAGGAAAAAGAGGGGATGATTGTCACTACTTTTTCTTCCCATATTGAACGTATTCAAACCATAAGTGATATTACAAAAAACAGTGATCGGAAAATGCTACTTTTAGGTCGTTCTATGGAACTTTATTGTAGTTTAGCTGAATCTATGGGTATTTTAAATCTTCCTAAAAATGCTAGTATCTATGGTACTCCTAAGACTGTTAATAAGGCTCTGGCACGGGCTGAAAATAAAAGAGAAGATTATTTACTGATCACTACTGGTCATCAAGGTGAGCCTGATGCCCTTCTACCAAGAATAGCCAATTCTAAAACCCAATTTAATATTCAAAGGGGTGATAATGTGGTGATTTCAGCACCAATTATTCCCAGTCCAATTAATTTCGCCAACAGGAACTTGATGGAGCGAAGAATGGTTTCCCCTGGGGCGAGAATTTACAGTAATGTACATGTCTCTGGACATGCGGGTAGAGAAGACCACCGGGATTTTATCCGCATGCTCAACCCCATGCATATTATTCCAGCTCATGGTGATTTGAATATGCTAGCTTCTTATGCTGAATTAGCTGAGGAAGAAGGTTATAAATTAGGTAACGATGTTCATGTATTAAGAAATGGTCAGGCACAAGTATTCAAAGGAGGGCTTTAATGACAGCAGTACTGAAAATTTTAGAAAAATATGCAGAAAGTATAAACCATGAATTGGAGGAAACATTATCCACCATATCCCCTCCAAGACTTCATGAGTCATCCAATCACTTAATCAAAGCTGGTGGGAAAAAGATAAGGCCGGTATTAGCTATTTTAAGTTGTGACGCTGTAGGAGGAAAACCAGAAAATGCCTTCAAAACTGCTGCAGCCATTGAACTTATACATACCTTCTCCCTTATACACGATGATATTATGGATAAAGATGATATGAGGCGAGGTAAATCATCGGTTCATTTTATATGGGGGGAGCCTATGGCCATTCTAGCTGGTGACACTCTTTTTTCTAAAGCATTTGAATCAATAGTAAAAACACAGCTAGATTCTGGTTCTCCTGAACAGATAATCAAGGCCTTAGATGCTGTAGCAGATTCCTGTGTAAAAATCTGTGAAGGTCAGGCCTGTGATATGGAGTTTGAGGGTAATTTCATGGTCTCGGAAGCAGAATACATGAACATGATTTATAAAAAAACCGCTGCTTTGATTGCAGCTGCTACTAAAGCTGGAGCTATTTTAGGAGGTGCAAATCCCTCACAAGTTGATGCAATGGAAGAGTACGGAAAACTCATTGGTTTGGCCTTCCAAATCCAGGATGACTATCTGGATGTAGTCTCAGATGAGTCAGCTCTAGGAAAACCTGTAGGAAGCGATATCGTTGAAGGTAAAATGACTTTAATGGTTGTTAAAACCTTGGAAAATGCTTCTAAAGAAGATAAAGAAAAATTGATCAGTATACTGCAGGAAAATAACTTAGGGAGAGTGGGGGAGGCCATCACAATTTTCGAAAAATATGGTTCACTGGAATATACTCATCAAGTTGCCCTAGATAATGTGAGAAAAGCTAAGCAACTATTAGATATCTTGGAGGATTCTGAAGCTAAAAAGGCTCTGCTTTTATTGGCAGATTTTGTTTTAGAGAGGAAAATATAATAATCTAGGGAGATTTTATTTTATGAGTGATCTGCAACAATTAGTCTATGAACATACTCTGATGAATGCCATTAAATATAAAGGTAAAGCTAATCAGGGAGCAATAATAGGTTCAATTATGAGTTCCCATCCTAATTTAAGAAAAGAAGCCCCAAAAATTGCTTCTATTGCAAATGAAATGGTAAAAAAAGTTAATTCTATGGATAAAGACCAACAAATCCAAGAATTAGAAAAAATTGGTGGGAAAATAAAAGAAAAAAAGAAAGTTAGGGAAAAGGGGTTAACTGATCTTCCCCCACCACACCATAAAGCAGTGTTAAGATTTGCCCCTAATCCCAGCGGACCGTTACATATCGGCCACGCCAGAGCTGCCATCTTAAATGATGTATACGTGAAAAGATATAATGGGGAGCTTATTTTAAGAATAGAGGATACTGATCCGCGAAGAGTACATTTAGATGCTTATTCTATGATACCGGAAGATTTAAAGTGGTTGGGGGTGGATTGGAATAAAACATTTATTCAAAGTGATCGGATTCCTTTGTATTACCAATATGCTGAAAAACTCATTGCAAGGGGAGGTGCATATGTCTGTCATTGTCCAGGAAGCGAATTTAAAAAATTGAAGGATAAATCCATTCCCTGTCCCTGCAGAGAAACTACCTTAGAAGAAAACCTGGAAAAATGGGCTGAAATGGAGGATCTGGGTGAAGCTGAAGCAGTATTAAGGGTGAAAACTGATCTGCAACATAAAAATCCAGCTATTAGAGATTGGGTGGCCATGCGTATAGTGGAAGCAGAACATCCCCGTATTGGTTCGCGCTATAAAATCTATCCTATGATGAACTTTTCAGTAGCAGTAGATGATTACTTAATGGGTATCAGCCATGTTTTAAGAGGTAAAGATCATCTAGCTAATTCCGAAAAACAAAAATTTCTCTATGATCACTTAGGATGGGATATACCAGTCTTCATTCATTATGGAAGACTAAAAATGGATGATGTGGCTTTAAGTACTTCTAAGGCTCGAGAAGGTATTCAATCAGGGATGTATAGTGGCTGGGACGATCCTCGTCTGGGCACTATTCAGGCTATTGCCCGCCGGGGAATAACACCCCAATCTATACAGGAACTTATCCAAGAGATAGGGGTGAAAATATCTGATTCTATTATCAGTTGGAAAAAGATTTACGGTCTAAACCGCACCATACTGGAGGAAAAATCCAACCGTTACTTCCTGGTAAGTCAAGCTGAAAAAGTAGAAATACAGGATTTACCTGAAGAATTTAAAGGATTGATAAAAAGACCCCTACATCCCGACTTTCTAAAAAGAGGCTACCGTGAACTACCTTTTAATGGAAAGGTTTATCTTGCTAGTGAAGATTTAAAAGAAAATAAAACACTGCGATTAATGGATGAGGTTAATGTGAGAGTTGAAGAGGGTAGTGTTTATTATCATAGCCCTAGCTTGGAAGAAGCACGCGCAGAAAAAGCCCAAATCGTACACTGGGTACCAAGAGATGATAACATCCCAGCAGAGGTGGTGATGCCTGATAATCATATCCTTTCTGGTTATGCAGAACCAGAATGTTCAAAATTAAAAAGGGGAAAGGTGGTGCAACTGGAGAGGTTTGGCTTTGCCCGGGTAGATAATTTACGGCCAGATAAAATAGTCTTTTATTATACCCACTCTTGATAGCTGGGTTTTGCAACTGCATACAATCCTTAATTATACAAAATACTAATTTCTAACTCCAATAAGAATAAATATTAAACAATCTTTCAAAAAAATATAAATATTATAAGCAAATTTAATTAATATGGGTTAGAACATGGTAGCTAAAATAAATGAAAATTATCTACAACTTAAAAGTAGTTATATATTTGCAGAAATAGCTCAAAGAGTTAATAAACATCAAAGAGAAAATCCAGAAGCAGATATTATCCGCATGGGTATTGGAGATGTAACCAAACCATTATCTCCCTCAGTTTTAAAGGAATTTAAAAAAGCTGTGGATGAAATGGGTCAACTAGAGACCTTTCGCGGTTATGGTCCAGAGCAGGGATATTCCTTTTTAATCCGAGAAATAATTGAAAACGATTACCAATCCCAGGGAATAGTTTTAGATGAAGATGAAATTTTTATAAGTGATGGTGCCAAGTGTGATACTGCCAATATTCAGGAGATATTTGGAGTAGAT
>PWMT01000054.1 GCA_003558085.1 Methanobacteriaceae archaeon | reverse complement strand
GTGCTCTTCCGATCTGCAGTTTTACTTGGACTGGAATAAAAGGTAATGTAAAGCAGTCCCCCTTAAGTGATATTACTCCCAAAATGCAATTCGATTTTATTATAGCTTAAAAATAATTAAAATAAGGACTATAGATGGGGTGGTTTATTGCAAAGAGTAGAGAGTGGAATAAAAGGATTAGATGAAATCACCGGTGGTTTCCCTCAAAGTAAATCTATATTGGTAACTGGGGATGCCGGTTCAGGTAAGACCATTTTTGCTCTGCAGTTTGCCCGTAGTAGTTGCTTGCAGAATAAAAAAACCTTTTACATTAGCAGTGAAGAAGATGAAAACGATCTTCACATTCAGGCAGATAATTTTGGATGGGATTTGCAGGTGTTAAAAAAAGATGGGTTTTTAGATTTCCTGGAATTAAGTGAATTGAATGCCCAGCTTACAGAAACTGAAATTAATATTGGGGTGGAGTCCTTAAAAGGCAATTTTGCTCAAATCATCCAGGAGATACCCTCTGATGTGGAAGTAGTGGTGATTGATAGTCTGGGAAGTCACTCCACTAAATTAACTGCTGATGAATTCCGAGATCGTTTTGCTTTATTAATTTTTGAACTAAAAAAAAGGGGTTTAACTGCTATGATCGTCTTAGAAAGTTCCACTTCCAAAGAATTTAATGAAATGGCTCTTTTTACTGTTTACGGTGCCCTACACTTAATGAAAAGAGAGAATCCCTATACTGGTAGAAGAGAAAGGGTGCTGGACATAGTTAAAATGAGAAGTACAGACACTCCCATCGAATTTATTCCCTACCAAATCGGATCTGATGGTATATTTATTTACTCTTATGAGGAAATATAACTGAATAAGCTTTAAAGATATTGAATTAAAAAATGGTTAGAAAATAGGATTTAAAATTAAACAGGATAAGCAATTATATATAAAAATAAATAGAATATGGGATTTATATTAAAAAGGGAAATTTGATTTTTATTTTTATAATTTTAGCTATAGTATCTTAGGAAGATTTAAAATTTAGGATCCACTTTTTATAGATTATTTATCAATTAGTTGATGGATTAGGAATCCATGACCTCCATAGGTCATGGTAGTTCAAATTTGTTCTAGAGCATGTACCAATAATTGAATGGTTTTTTCAATATCATCCATACTAGCTATGCTCACATTAGAGTGTATGTAACGGGTAGGTACTGATAGTACTCCAGCAGGAATACCTTCCCTGGTTAAATGTATGGAGGTGGCATCCGTAGTTCCGCCTTCACTTACCTCAATTTGTACTGGAATATCTATTTCCTCACTGGCTGAAATTAACCAATCTTTTATCTTGGAATGGGTGATGATACCTCTTCCTCCAGCATCAGTTAAAATCACTGCTGGTCCTTTAGCTATCTTTATTGGTGCTTCATCTTCTTTCATACCAGGGTGGTCTCCGGCCACGGTAACATCTAAGGCCACTGCAATATCAGGGTTGATCTTAAAGGCTGAAGTTTTAGCACCTTTTAATCCCACCTCTTCTTGGACTGTGCCCACTGCATAGATATTGCACTCATTTTTCACTCTTTTCAGGGTTTCGATCATAACTAAACATCCGATACGATTATCCAGTGCTTTTCCAGATACAATAGAATTCTGTAATTGGCTTAACTCCTGTTGGAAGGTAATGGGGTCGCCGATTTCAAGTAGAGCTTCTGCTTCTTTTTTAGAGGAAGCCCCAATATCGATGAACATGTTATCATGGGTGATGGCCTTCTTTTTCTCACTACTTTTCATACGGTGTGGTGGTTTAGATCCAATCACTCCTACCACCGGTCCTTTTTTGGTATGAATATGCACCTTTTGGTTGATGATCATCTGATCGTTAATACCCCCGATTTTAGAGAATTTAATAAATCCTTTTTTGTCAATGTGTCGGACCATGAGGCCAATCTCATCCATATGGGCTGCCAGCATAATCTTAGGGCAGTTAGGTTTACCCTTCTTTAAGGCAATAATATTTCCTAAATGATCTTCTTCTAGACGGTGAACATGGTCTTTTAATTCATTTTTGATTACTTCTACCACTTCACCTTCAAATCCAGATATTCCTGGTAACTCTGATAACTTCTTCAATAATTCCATCATTTTATTCCTCACTTTAATAGGGGGGCTGATACTCCACTATAATTTATTATCCATTAAATTTTAATGATGCTTTTTTTTTTAAATTAAATACTCTACTTTAAATCATATTTAGAAGGATTTGATTAAAATAATTAAGGCGATGATGATCAGCAAAAATTGGGGCCAGAAATCCAAGTACTGGGCTGGAATTAAACCAGCATCAATGGCAAACCAGAAGATTCCGATAACTAATAAGAATAATCCTAGATAAATACCTAATTTATTGCGAACCTTCTTTTTACCTTTTTCCTTATCGTTTAATCTTCTCTTTCTTTTTTCTTCTCCTTGATTGTTATTTAATCTTTTCTTTCTATCTTCTTCTTCCTGATTAATTTCTATTTCTGGGGACATATAATTAAACTCCTATTTGATAAATTATTTATAAGAATTACTTTAAAGGGGGAATGATCCGCTTGAATTGTTATAAATATGCTTATGTATCTTATTTTATTAATTTATTGTTAATTATTTCCACTATCTTTACTATGAGTTTGGATTAAAATATTCAGCTTATAACTTAAAAAAACATGCGGTAAAAGATTTTTTAGGATGAATTTTAAATATTTAATACCACTTAACTCTAAAATCTAATTTAAGGAGCATATAAGATTTAATTAGGTAATTGTTCTCTAGTTAGGTGGATTATAATTTATTTTAAGGGAGTGAATCTATTTTCTAATTTAAATGTCCATGACCTCCATAGGTCATGGTAGTTCAATTATTAGAGAGTTACTAGGCAATATTTATAGTGCAAAGTTC
>PWMT01000002.1 GCA_003558085.1 Methanobacteriaceae archaeon | reverse complement strand
TAATAAATGAGCCCTGGCTAAGTCATTAACATGAATATAATCTCTAATACAGGTACCATCTCTTGTATCATAATCTGTGCCATATATTTCTAGTTTTTCTCTTTTGCCTAGAGCAGTTTCTAAAACAATGGGAATTAAATGAGTTTCAGGGTCATGATCTTCACCAATATTACCATCATGATCAGCACCACTGGCATTGAAATAACGTAAAGAAATATATTTGAAATTGAAAGATTGATCATAATCAGCTAATATTTCTTCAAAAAATAATTTGCTTCTGCCATAAGGATTTTTAGGTTCAGTTAGAGAGTTTTCTATAATTGGAATCTCCTGGGCATCTCCATAGACAGCTGCTGTTGAAGAAAATACTAATTTATTTATATTTGATTTTTTCATAGCCTCCAATAAATTAATGCTACCTATTAAATTATTTTGATAATATTTATCTGGCCTTTCGACTGACTCACCAACAAGACTATCAGCAGCAAGATGAATTACTGAGTCAAATTTATAATCTTGAAATATCCTATCTATAAATTCTTTGTTTTTTAGATCACCTACAATAATTTCTCCACCAGCAATTGCTTCTTTATGACCTTTAGAAAAATTATCTAATATAAATGGCTTATGACCTTTTTTTAAAATTTCCTTAACTACATGGGAGCCTATATAACCAGCTCCTCCAGTAACTAATATATTCATATAAATCATTCCTTTGAATTTATATTTCAATCATTTCCTTTTTTCTAGCATTAAAAACTGCTAAATTTTTTATAGATTGTTCATTCAAAATTTTTTTAACCTGGTTCCAGCCATAACCAATATCTTTAGGGCTATGTGCATCTGAACCATATGTAAAAGATATTCCTTTTTCATTTGCACGCTTTATTATTTTAGATTCAGGAAATAATTGATCACACTTTTTTAATCCTGAAGTATTAATTTCTAAAGTTAAATCACATTCTAAAATTAAATCTAAAATTTCATCAGAAAAATCATATGAATAATTTTCAATATTTAATGCCTTAATTGCATCTATATGAGCTAATACATCAATCATATCAGCTTTAATTAATTTTTTAATTAATGAATAATATTTTTCTATTTCACTCAATTCATCATTAGTATTAGACCATCTTTTAGGGTCGAACACATGGTATCCATTAAAATAATGAACTGATCCAATAATATAATCAAATTTATAATTATCTATAAAATTTTTATATCTTTCAGTAAAACCTTCAAAATAGTCTATTTCTATACCTATTAATAATTCAATATCACTTCTATATTTATTTTTTAATTTTGAAGCTTTATTATAATAATCGTCTAATTCTGATTTAGCCATATGCATTCCTGGGGATGGTTGGTCTGCTTTTTGATTTAATAAAGGTGCATGATCACTAAAACCTAGATAATTTAAATCCAATTCAATTGCATATAAAACATATTCTTCTAATTTGCCATTTGCATGACCACAACGATAATTATGAGTGTGAAGATCAAGTATCATTGTTTTATAGCTCCGGATAAACCTCTTATAAAGTATTTTTGTAAAACTAAAAATACTGTAATTACTGGTGCAACCGATAGAGTGGCTGCTGCAGTTAAGCCAGTCCAGTCTGTTGAATATTCACCTAAAAACGAATAAATTCCAACAGTTAATGTTCTTAAACTTGGATTATTTAAAGTTAATATTAATGGAATAAAAAATGAATTCCATGTCCACATAAATCTCAAAATAGTTACTGTTGCAATTATTGGTTTAGCAAGGGGTAACATTATATAGAAAAACCTTTGAATAAAGTTAGCTCCATCTAACTCAGCTGACTCTTCCATATCTTTCGGAATAGTATTAAAGTGAGCCATAAATAGTAAAACAAAAATAACATTTGTAGTTGTAGTCGCTTGAGCAACTATTACACCAGTTAATGAATTTAGCAATCCTAAACTTCTAACAATTTGATATATTGGGATTACAACATAGCTTTTTGGAATAAATAATGAAGCAGCCATAACAGTAATAATTAAATTTTTGCCAAAAAAATCAACTCTACTTAAAGCATACCCTGCTAAAGATGTGAATAATAAAGCTATTAAAACAGAAACTGAAGTAATCACAACTGAATTCAAGAAATATCTAGAAAAATTTGCAACCTCCCATGCTCTTGCATAGTTTGAAAACATAAATTGTTCTGGAATGATTGATAAAGGTTTCATTAAAAACTCAGGATTAGTTTTTAATGAGGATGATATCATCCAGATAACGGGGAAAACCCATAAAACTGTAAAAGGTAATAAAAATATATGCTGTATATTATTTTTTATAAATTTCATGTATAACACCTCAATTATGCTTTTTTGAATTTTTTAGCTAACTTATTAAGTAAAAGCGAAATTATTATAGCAAGAACTCCAAAAATAACTGCAGCAGCCGAGGCATATCCCATCTCTGGCATTCCTCCACCATGACCACTTGTGAAAGCATATCTATAAATAAAAATTTCAATCACTTCTGTACTGTGTCCTGGACCTCCACCAGTTAATGTATATATAAGATCAAAAACTTTTAAAGCATCAATTACAGATATTAAAAGAATTACTATACCAATTGGAATTAATAGTGGCAAAGTAACATATCTAAATAATTGAAATTTACCTGCACCATCTATTTCTGCAGCTTCATAAAGTTCTTCCGGCACAGATTGAAGGCCTGCAAGCCAGTAAATCATCTTAATTCCCATCCATTGCCATGATGCTACTAAAATTACAGTTAATAAAGCTGTTCTTCCACTACCTAACCAATTTATAGGTCTACTTATAATACCTAAAAATTCTAAAAAAGAATTAACAAGACCATTATGTGCTGCAAAAACACTTCTCATTATAACACCCACAACAGCTGATGTCATTACGACTGGAAGAAAAATAAAGGTT
>PWMT01000173.1 GCA_003558085.1 Methanobacteriaceae archaeon | reverse complement strand
CGGATCCTGTATTCATGGTAATTTGTGACAATACCGGCACACCATTAACATATACGGTAAGCAACCCACCGTTCCATCCGTCTCCATAGCTATCTCTCAATTCAACCTCGTAAGTACCGCTTTCAGGTGCTTCCAGTCCGGGAACAAAATCTTCCAAATACTCATAGAAACGGATAAAAAAGGGTTCTGTAGCATCAGGTACTTGTTCTTGCCAACTTCCGTAAATAAATTTCAATGTGAGTCCGTAAAAGACGATTTCATTGATCGGTTCATTAACACCCCAGAAATTATCTGCTGCTTCATAATCAATATCTGCTGCGGGATCGAGCGATGAATTGACAACAGATGTTCCGTCAAGATAATCCTGGCCAAAAAGCAGGGTAGCATCCCGTGTGCCTTTTTTGCCGGCCTGGAAGATTTTCTGTTCGGCTGCCTGCACCCCCGCTTGTCTTTCCTGTTCCACATTTTCTTTTATTTCTCTTTGGTCTGTCCTGTCAATTTCGGTTCTGAATTCCTGTCCCATGACCAATGCTGGGATCAATAACAAGAATAACAAACCTGTACCTATATATTTCATGAGAAGGGTTTTTTTAGTGAGTTAAATATTGTTTTGGTTTTATTATTTATCATCCTGAAAAGCCCGGGATCGGCCTGGCCGGCCGGTCCCGGGCGTGTGTTGCAGGGCTATTCCACCATGATCTTATCCATGATGAAGGTATTTTCGTATTCCAGCCGTATCATATACAATCCGGGCGTCAATCCGGACACATCGAATACCAGGTCTGACATGCCGGTATCGTGGACAAGCTGCTGGCTTACCATTTGTCCGTGCAGGTTTATCAGTGACACTTCCACGGTGTTTTTGCCCTGGTTAAAGAAGCTTACGCGGATGACATCACTTGCCGGATTCGGATAGGCGCGGAAGCCGATATCGACAGCCAGGCCGTCTGTGCCGGTTACCTCCTGGGTATGTGTATGCACAGGTACTTTTTGTGCATTGAGGTTTCCGGCAAGGGCATCTGTCCATCCGGGCATTTCCGTGGCGCCATGGATGGCGATCAGGTCGATCTTTCCGCCGGGCAATGGTGTGTTATCCATGCTGAAGATCATGGCCTTCAGCATGCTGTTTTCAACATGATACACCATCTGGTGGGCTGAGCTATGGAGTTCCAGCGACAGGTCATCTGTTGCATTTATGTCCATTTCAAACTGCAGGCCTGCCAGTGTGCCGTCGCTTTCCAGCGTGATCCCGTTTTTGTAGAGGAAGAGGTGTGCTTCCTCCGACTGCATGCCGGGATGCGGTGTGATCTTCTCGCCGTTCATGTATATGATTGCGATCTGCAGGATGTCGAGCACATCGATTACGCCATCCTGATTCACGTCGGCGTTTTCGAAGCAGAACGGATCCGGATCCTGATTTGTATAGTACAGTGCAATGGCGATCATATCCAGCGAGTTAACAATACCATCGCCTGTGACATCACCAGGGAGTCTGGTCATGACCACTTCGATGTGTACGTCATCGTCGCTGATTTCCACCTCGCCGGTTTCGTCGAGGAGGCATTCCACCACGATGGTATAGTTGTAGGTGTCAATGCCAAGCGCTATTTCCGCAGTGCCATCGCCATCGGTGATGAGTTCATGTCCGTTGATGCTGATTTCAGCACCGGCAATGGGGAAGTCCTCCGGGTCTTTCACCAGGAAGGACAGGGTGAATTCGATCTGTTCGAAGTTGGCTGTGAGGGTAACATTGTCGGCGGGCATGGTCAGGACATTTCCATCGAGGAACTCTGTATCGCCGGTCCATTCCACAAACTCCCATCCTGCATCGGGTGTGGGGGTTAGGGTGATTACGTCGCCAATGTTATAGAAATCTTCATCCGGGTCGATGCCCACTTGGCCTTCACCTTCGATGTCCACGGTGAGCGTGTAGTCGATCATTTCGAAGTTGGCCGTGTAGGTTGCCTCGACGTAGAGTCCGTCTACTTTCTCCGGTGTGAAGTGCAGGTCTGTACTTACCTCTTCGTTGTCTTCATCGGTCCAGTTGACAAAGCTGTATCCTGCGTCCGGTGTTGCAGTAGAACCTTGCGCTTCGCCTGTAGCCGGTGCGAGGGTTTCGCTGGTGGGATCAACGCTACCTCCTGTTCCTGCAACGTATGTGATGGTCACATGATCCTCCTCCACAAAGTTTGCCGTGAGGTTTACATCGTCGGCGGGCATGGTCAGGACATTTTCATCGAGGAACTGTGTATCGCCGCTCCATCCCACAAACTCCCATCCTGTATCGGGTGTGGGGGTTAGGGTGATTTCGTCGCCGAAGTTATAGAAATCTTCCTCCGGGTCGATGTCCACCTGGCCATTGCCTACGATGTTTACAGTGAGTTCGTATTCGCTCATCACAAATGTGGCTGTCAGTTCCACATCGTAGGCGGGCATGGTGAGTTCATTTCCATCGAGGAACTGTGTATCGCCGCTCCATTCATCAAACTCCCATCCTTCGTCGGGTGTGGGGGTTAGGGTGATTTCGTCGCCGATGTTATAGAAATCTTCCTCCGGGTCGATGGCCACTTGACCTTCACCTACGATGTCTACGGTGAGCGTGTAGTCGATCATTTCGAAGGTTGCCGTGAGGTTTACATCGTCGGCGGGCATGGTCAGGACATTTCCATCGAGGAACTGTGTATCGCCGGTCCATCCATCAAACTCCCATCCTTCATCGGGTGTGGGGGTTAGGGTGATTTCGTCGCCGAAGTTATAGAAGTCTTCCTCCGGGTCGATGGCCACCTGGCCATTGCCTACGATGTCCAGGGTGAGCGTGTAGTCGATCATTTCGAAGGTTGCCGTGAGGTTTACATCGTCGGCGGGCATGGTCAGGACATTTTCAACGAGGTTGTCCGTATCGCCGCTCCATTCAACAAACTCCCATCCTTCGTCGGGTGTGGGGGTTAGGGTGATTTCGTCGCCGATGTTATAGAAGTCTTCCTCCGGGTCGATGTCCACCTGGCCATTGCCTACGATATTTATGGTGAGTTCGTATTCGCTCATTTCAAAGTTGGCCGTGAGAGTTACGTCGTCCGCGGGCATTTCCACGAAAGTGTTGGCCTCGTTGACATTTTCCACATGGTCGGTATCTCCCGTCCAGTGTGAAAAGGTATATCCTGCATTTGGCGATGCAATGATGTTCACCATGTCGCCAAAGTTATATGTGCCGTCTCCTGAAACATTGCCGCCTTCTTCAGGCTCTGCGTTCAGCGTCAGCAGGTAGTCGGTCTTGGTCATGCTTACTGTCTCGGTAACATCCTCATCAACGATATCAACCGTTCCTGTTTCCTCTTCAAAACCTTCGGCGGTTACATTATAGCTGTAGCTGTCGGGTGGCAGTTCTGTGTGCGCTTCTCCGTTTGCACCGGTAGTCAGTGTTTCCCCGTCTACCACAATGGTCGCGCCCTCAATGGGCTGGCCATTTGGGCCTTCTACAACGAAGGTGAGTGTAAACTGGTCTTTCAATGATATTTCACCGTCAATGGCCTCGGTCAGGATGTCCTGCAGGTCAGCATCTCCAATGATAACATTTTCCAGCGTTAGCGGGTAATCACCCGGGTCTTCCGGTGTATCCACAAGAAAGCTGACAATCACTCCTTCGTTGCCTGTGTATGGCTCCAGGCTTGGTGAGAAGCTGATCATGCGGGCCGTGTTGTCGTCGATGATCTCGAACTCCCAAAGGTGGTCAACATCCCTGTGGAGGCTTGCTGATCCATCTACATATTCAAAGTCGGGAGGCAATACAACATCAGCATTGAAACCGACGAATGCATCCGAGTTGATGATCTCCAGTTCGATCAGGGCCTGGTCGTTGACAAGGGAAGTCACATCACGAACCAGCATGATGTTGTCGTCGCGTTCAGTAAAGGTGGCCGTGATGTCTTTGTCATCATCCATGGTGATGTCGGCCGGGGTGGTTTCGCCGGCCAGGTCTCCCGACCAGGCGTCAAATTGCCAGCCTGGATCTGCCATGGCCTGCAGGTTTAGACTGGATCCTTCCGGAGCCACAACAGGGTCGGTGTAGGGGTCTCCATCCACAAGTACTTCTCCATCACCCACCACGGTAATTGTGAGGGTATATTCCTCTCCTGACAATGACACCTCCCCGCTTTCTGTTCCTGTAAGCACATTTGTGGCGGTACCATCAACCAGGGAACCAACTACAGGAGGTTGTGCCGGGTCAAGTGAAAAGTCAAGGGTATAGGTGCCGGGAGTTGCCGGAGTTTCCACGTCGAACGTGGCCACCACTCCATCATTACCTGTCAGCGTGGCATTTGACAGGGAGAAAAGCATCAGCCTTGCCGTATTATCTCCAATTGAGGATAAAGACAAGGAGTGGTCAGAGGTTCTGGAATGTGTTCCGGAGCCCAGAACAACTGAAAAACCTTCGGGTAGCGGAATGTCGCAGTTAAACCCGATAATATCATCGTCGTTCAGGATTTCCAGTTCAATGGTTACGGTTTCTCCTGCATTTGCTTCCACATCGTGTATCTTCAGGATGTTTTCGCTGTCAGCAAAAACCGAAGTGATGAAAAGCAAACACATCATCATGGGCAATAAAAGTATTTTTTTTGTCATAGTTAAAAATGTTTTGGTGATAAATGAAAAAATATTCAGCATTGATTGTTTCTGATCGATTGAAAGGGTGCCCCGGCAGGGCCTGCTGGCTGTCCGCCACAGCAGCCCCACTCTGATAATTTAAACATCCCGGATCGTTTGGTAGTGGATCCGGGATGTTTAAAATCATTGGGCTTATCTGAGCATAATTTTTTCCAGGAATGTGTTGGTTTGATCATCCAGTTGGATGATATACATTCCCGGTGGCAGATCGCTTACATTAAACTTCACTTCGGTAAAGCCTCTTTCATTTACTGAACGGGTTTGAAGGACTTGTCCCTGAGAGTTTAAGAGCGAAATGCTTACTGAATCGCTGCCCGGGTTGTTTAATGAAATCCAGAACATATTCTCAGCCGGGTTGGGGAAGACATTGTATTCTATTGCGCTCATGATGTCCTCCACATCTGTCGCGTCGCCGGTGTGTGTATGCACAGGTACTTCATCTGCATTAAGGTTTCCTCCGAGCGCATCAGACCAGGTCAGTATTTCATCCACATCTTTATTGAAGGTTACCAGTTCAATGTTTCCTTCCGGAATGGGCACCTGGTTGATGTTGAAGATGATGATCCTGAAAACGTCATCTCTGTGGCCATAGACCATCTGATGATCCGGAAGCGTCAGGCTTGGCTCCAGGCCGGCCAGGTTCTTTCCGGAAAATTCAAATTGGATGCCTGCGAGTGTGCCGTCGCTGGTGAGTGAAATGCTGCCCTGGTCAAGGAATGCATGTGCATCATCTGATTTCAGGCCATGATGCTCCACTTTTTCGATAAACACATTTGCTACAAGCAGCAAGTCGATCACATTGATGATGTCGTCTTCATTCATGTCGGCATTGAGGAAGCAGAATGGATCCGGAACAGGTTCCGTTTGTGCATAATAATTTGCTATGGCCAAAACGTCAAGCACATTGACAAACCCATCATCATTGGCATCTCCCATGAGCCTTACCATGGTGATCACGATATCAAGGTCATCGTCAATGACCTCTATCACGCCTGATGCTGTGAGCAAACACTCCACTTCAACCTCGTAGTTGTAGTCGCCCATGAAGAAGATGAAATCCACTTCTCCATTTTCGTCGGTTAACCCGGTGAACTCATCTTCTTCGATGTTTACGAAGGCCCCTTCAATCGGATTCCCATCTTCATCCTCTACCGTGAAGGTGACAGTAAACTCGATCTGTTCGAAGTTGGCTGTCAGTTCCACATCGTCGGCGGGCATGGTCAGGGTTGTTTCAGCAGCTTCGTCATTTGCCAGGTTGTCTGCATAGTCGCCTGTCCAGTTCACGAATTCCCAGCCTTCGTTGGGTTCTGCTTTTATTTCTACCAGGTCACCTACATTGTATGGTGCGTTGTCGGTAAGATCTTCCACAGTGCCACCTTCTTCGGGATTTGCAATCAATGTCAGGGAATGCGGAGCAAGCAGGGTTATGGTTCCTTCCTGGGTGCTTGTCAGGATATCGTCCCCTTCCACATCGCCGATAACGGCATCAACAGGCGGGATTGGGTGGGTGCCTGACACCTCAGGAGTTTGAAGCTCAAAAGTGACTATTGGGCCTTCATTGCCCAGGAATGGATTCAGGCCTGGTGAGAAGCCGATCATTCGGGCTTTTGTTCCTTCTTCGATGATATTGAATACCATTTCATGATCGTCTTTTCTGAGTAATTCATCAGAACTCTCGATAAAAGTAAAGCCTTCGGGGATTACGACATCGGTGTTAAACCCGGCAAACTCCTGGTCATTGATAATTTCCACTTCTATTGTAATGATATCACCGGCATACGCGGTAACATCACGTACCAGCAGGATGTTTTCTATTTCATCGTCTTCTTCCAGGGTGATCGTTCCATCAACGGTTTCTGTGAGAATATCATCAAATGCCTCATTGCCTATGATGGCATTTTCCAGTGCCAGCGGATAATCTCCGGGAGCTTCGGGTGTTTCCACCATAAAGCGTACAATGACCCCGTCATTTCCGGTGTAGGGGATCACACCAGGTGAAAAGCTGATCATGCGGGCTGTATTGTCGTCGATGATGTTAAACTCCATGAGGTGATCAACATCCCTGAGGAGCTCCTCCGATCCGTCCACATAGGTAAAGCCTTCCGGCAGTACGATATCTGCATTGAAGCCGACGAAGTCGAGCTCGTTAATGATTTCAAGCTCTATCCATGCGAGATCATCAGTTAAGGCTGTGACGTTGCGCACCTTCATGATGTTTTGCTCCATTTCAGTGAAGATGGCCTGGATCTCTTTATCTTCGTCCATGGTAAATTCAATCTGTGTGGCGCTACCGGTCAGGTCGCCATCCCATTCGTCGAAGCGCCAGTCATCTTCAGCTATTGCATTCAGCGTAACTTCTGATCCTTCTTCGATGATAACCGGTTCAGTGTAAGGGGTGCCATCAACGTTTACACTTCCTTCCCCGACCACATTGATGGTTAGGGTAAACTCCTCACCCTTAAGCGTGACGTCGCCGCTTTCGGTTCCGGTGAGCACATTGGTAACGTTACCGTTAATGATGGTACCAATCACGGGTATTCCTGTGATGTCAAGGGTGTAAGTGCCGGGTGTGTCCGGGGTTTCCACGTCGAATGTGGCCACCACTCCATCATTACCTGTCAGAAAAGCATTGGTCCCAGAGAAAAGCATCAGCCTTGCCGTATTATCATCAATAACGGATAAGGATAAAGAGTGGTCAGATGTTCTAAAGTGTTCCCCTGAGCCTGGTACGAGTGAAAAGCCTTCTGGCAGCGGAATGTCGCAGTTAAACCCGATAACATCATCATCGTTCAGGATTTCCAGTTCAATGGTTATGGTTTCACCTGCATTTGCCTCTACATCGTGGATCTTCAGGATGTTTTCGTTGCCGGCAGTAACAGATGCGATGTGTAGCAAGCAAAGAATTATTGTTGACAGGAATAGTTTTTTGTTCATAATTCAGAAATTTAAAATTTTATGTGTTAAGTTTATTGTACCGTTTCAAAACCAGGTTTCTTGCCTGTTTATCACCGTTATTCCAGGAATAAAACAGCGACGGCAATAATATCCAGGACATTTACTTCCCCGTTTCCCAGCACGTCGGCATTGATAAAGCATAACGGTTCAGGGTCCTGTTGGGTGTAATATTGTGCTATCACAATCAGGTCCAGCACATTCACTTCGCCATCGTCGTTTGCATCGCCCGGGATATTTCCAAGCTCCACATCGATGGTGACATCCTGTGTTGGCAGGATGACTTCTTCTTCCGCGGTGACAAAACAGTCTTTAGCAACGGTATAAGTGTAGCTGCCGGGTTCGATGTCTTCAAAGATGTAATCGCCGGGATCGTTTTCCACGGTGCCGAGAGTGATTGTGGCATTTTCAACGGGCAGGCCATCCTGGTCGGTCACGTTGAAGGTAACGGTTATTTCGGTGGCTTCCATTTCGAACTCTGCGGTTACGATCTCGGAAACGCCTGAGGAATAAACGGCTTGCACGCCCGCGGTGTGGGTTCCGCCGGGCAATTCTGTAAACATGTGTTCTGTTTCCGGTAGTTCAACTCCCACCGGGGTTTCCATGTCATTCATATACACGTTAAACCCGCGGAAGGCCCTGCCGGCATGTTTTGTTTTGCGGTCAGCAAGCACTTCGGTAACTTCAAAAGCATCCAGGAAGAGCATAAAGGCATCATGGGATACATTCTCCACGGCAAAATAGACAGATTGACCGGCATAAGCTTCCAGCGGATAGGAATACTCTGTCCATGTGGTGGGAACCTCCACGTAAGGTGAGGGTGATATCTCAACAAAGTCAGCCGGGTTTGTGCCTGTGGTCGACACATATACCCTGAGTCGTTCGAGGCCGTAATCATCTTTTTTGGTTTTGGCAGCGAAAGAGAGTATAGATTCTTCTGTTACTTCCAACTGCGGGGAGATGAGCCATTTGTTCTCTTCAGCGGGAGGGTCAGTCTGACCTACAGAAAAAACATATTTGCTGCCGGAATATGCGTCATGCACTCCCACCTGAGGACCTTCAACATCAATTGGAGGATTAGTTTCTGACGGGTTCATAACGCCCCACGCAAAAACATCTTGCTCAATGGGGAAATCAAAGTTAGATGCGCCCCAGGTAACGCCACCGTGTTGATCAATGGTCGTCCATGGTGACAAATCGGTCGTCCAGTCGGAGTATCCGTCCCAGTCTTCGGTAAAGGTTTCGGTAGGCACATCAGGCATCTCCCAGCTGAAGTGTGCTTCGCCGGGCTCCATCCCATCGGTTGTCACTGCTACGTTTACCGGCTCTTCGATCACATCCTCCAGCTGGATGGTAACTGTTTTGTCGTCGCCGTCCACAGTAAATGTTTTTGTTTTTTCCACATAGCCGCTGGCATTGATAGTTGCCGAATAGTTTCCGTCGGGCAAATCAATCTCTGCTTGCCCCTGGGCATCGGTCTGCAACATCCCGATGCCTGCTATGGAAATGCTTGCCTCTTCAATGGGCGCGTTGTCGTGATCTTGCACTTCGAAGCTTATGGTAAACTGTCCCACCGGCTCAGGCATCAGGTATACGATGGCATTTTTAAACAACGTGGTTCCGTCTCCCGAGTAGTTTATGCTGCCACCCACCACAGGAAGGATGTTAATGCCAACCACCCTGTCCTTGACAGCAATGGCATGCTCTCCGTTTGCCCAGTCGGCAATGAGGGTGGCCCCTGAACTTGTACCCGGGAACCAGATCATGGTAGAGGGCCCGACAAGGCCAAAGGTGTTTACGTCGGTCAGTATGGGATGACCGGGCTCGTGAAGGGTGCCAAGCTGGAGGTTGCTGACGTTGAATGCATCGTCATCGGCCTGCAGCCATGGTGAATAGCCCTGGTTAAAATAGTCGCCTCCCAGTTCCCAGCCGAAAAAGTCCATTACGTATTGGCATTCGATAAATCCTCCGCCCTGGTCTATATAGGCGGCGATAACATCTCCCACATGGTCTGGGTCGGCATCCACACCTGTGGCGTCCCACTGGTTAACATTGAATGTAATCACCACATCATAGGGCTGCAGATCTGCCACACTCATACCAGCAATATCTCCCCGTGGGAAACTTGTGGCTGTTATGAATTCATAGGCGTCCAGGTCTGCCCTGAGGCCTTCTGACCCATCTTCGTCGGGTGATAGAATGGTCACATTGATGTTTTCCGGATATGTAAGTCCCCTTAAAACATCCGGACTTTTCTTGTCTTGCTGAGGCAGTGAAATAACAGGACTTCTCGTTGGTTCGTCTGAACCTTCGGCAACCTCTACCGAAGATTTGGCGTGGTTGTCAACCCTCAATACACGGGCCTGAAGGTCAGCAAATCCATTTGTGATTAAAATGATTGTTATGATCCAGGTAACAATCAGCGGTACCTTAGTATTCATAGCATTTTTGTTTTTGGTTAGTAAATTAGTTAAATAGTTATGCGAATATTCATGTGTAGTTGTCTGGTTGGTAATCTGTTCGTATTTTGAAAATCCACTATTTTGAAACACCTGAGCATCTTCAAGTAATAAGGTTATTATCTGTGGCATACAGTGCAATTGCTACGTTGGTTTTCAAGCTCATTTTTTGCATGATTCGCGCCCGGTGTGTGCTGACAGTTTTGTCAGAAATAAACAGGATATCGGCAATTTCTTTGACTTTTTTCCCCTCGGCCAGCAGCAGGAAAACCTGAAACTCCCTGTCGCTTAGCATTTCATGTGGTAAATGTGTTTGATTGTTAAACACAATGCTTTCAGCTGCTTTATCAGACATATACTTGCCTCCCTCCATCACTTTCTTTATGGCTTTTTTGATTTCCTCAACCGGGGCACACTTTGGCAGGTATCCTGAGGCGCCAAGTTTAAATACCTTTTTAGCAAATACCTCTTCCGGTTTAGAGCTTATAATCAGAAACCGGGTATCTTTCTTAATTTTTTTTGCTTGACGCAGGATATCGAGGCCATTGGCCCCTGACATAAAGATGTCGAGAATGACCATGTCAAAATTTTCGTCACGAATTTTGTTGAGGGTTTCCGGGCCATTTTTGGCTTCCTCAATTTCCTGGACATTGTTGAATGATTTAACTAAGGCTCGGACTCCGGCACGTATCAACGCATGGTCATCTGCCAGGAGAATTTTCATATTGCGTGTATTAGTATTGATATTTTGAAAAATATACCAGATTGATACATTAAGGCATAATGTATATGAAAATGCTTTGTATGGGTTACGAAAATAGAAAAATATGGGACTAAGGCTTGTAGTATTATACATACATTTTTTGTAGGATATTTCTTACATATATGGAGTGGTTATAATTATTTCCATGAGCGCTAAGTCAACAGGCATTATATAATATGACTCGTTTTATGTTCAGGATTGTATTGCGGTTAGCGTTTAATCGACATAAAGATCAGGGGACTAAAAAAAAGAGAGGACCGGCTAAAATGGCTAGTCCTCTCAGCTAATAATAATAAAGCATGGTTACCTGTCAAACATCAGGCGTTTGGTTTCTGTAATTACCTGGTTTCCTTTATCCACTTCAATTCTCAGCAGGTAAATGCCTGGCCGGTAACGCTCGTTTTCCGGCAGGAAGATCTGGCTGTGGAATCCGGCATTTTGTTGTGCATTCATCAGCTCGGATACGGTTGCGCCCATGGTGTTGATGATGGTCATGCGCACGTTTGCGGGCCTGTCGAGAGTGTATTCCACATGAAGCCGGTCCGTGAACGGGTTGGGGAATGCGTTAAGTGCCAGGCTGCTTTCCGGCCTTTGGGGGATGGTTGTAACCGTGCCATTATTGATGCGGCTGATCTTCAGGCCAACGCCATGAATCAGATTGGCTTGTTCGTCGCCAAATTCTGTTCTCTCTCCTTTGAAGAAGATCTCATCCGCTTCACTGACATGATCAATGGTTTTGAGCTCCAGGTAGAGGATGGCATCGCCTTCCGTCAGTGTGATGGGCACAAGGTCAAACCACGACACCTCTATGAGCCCTCTCCCCGTATGGTTGATCAGCCCGACGTTTGCCGTATATACGTCCAGCACCTCGATCTTGTCTGTGTCGTAGGGGATATCGAGTTGCATAGCCCCGCATTCGAAGGAGCGATCTACAGTTACCGGG
>PWMT01000156.1 GCA_003558085.1 Methanobacteriaceae archaeon | reverse complement strand
ATCTGAAACTTTTGACCCGGATCTAAATAACAACACCTCTACTGTAGAAACATCCATCAAAACAGCGGACATTGGAATAATCAAGACTGCCAGCACATTAACCCCTAATTACTTGGATAAAGTAACTTTCAACATTACAACTACTAATTATGGTCCGGATACAGCTACGGGAGTGGAAGTAACTGACCTTTTACCAACTGGTTTGAAATTTATATCAGCCACTACTACTCAAGGTACATACAACTCCTCTACCGATACCTGGACTATAGGAACTATTGAAAAAGGAGAATCTTTCCTATTAACTATAATTGCCCAGATAACACAAACCGGAAATATTACTAATACTGCTACTAAAACAGCTCAAAATGAATATGATCCTAATCCCGATAATGATCAGGACTCTGTAACTTTAGAAATTCCTCCTGCAGCAGACCTGGCCATTACTAAAACAGTGAATAATAATAGACCTACTCTATATGATACCATTTACTTCACCTATATTGTACAGAACCGTGGTCCCGATACAGCGGTAGATTCCCGGGTGATAGATGTACTACCTGCCGGCTTACAATATGTCTCTTCTATAGCTAACTATGGTTCATACAACCCTGAAACAGGCATATGGAGTATTGGAAATCTACCCAAAGGTGCAGTAGCAGAGTTGGTTATAACTTCTATTGTTACCCGAACAGGAAGCATCACCAATACAGCCCGAGTTGAATCTTTAACCTATGATCCTATACTGGACAACAATGTGGACTCGGTTACAATTGAAGTACCGGAACCTCCTAAACCAGAACCAGATGATGAGGATAAGGTGCCAATGTTAGTAACTGGTATGCCATTATGGGCATTATTACTAGCTTTAATTATGCTAGTAGGTGGACTCTTAATTCCTAAACATAAAAAATAGAATATGAAAACTCATATTCTAACCATTTTTTTTTAAAAAAAATAATATTCTATTTAATTATAAATAAAAAAAATTAAAGTGGATAAATGTAATGTCCCTTATTTTTAAAAACCTGCCCTTCTTCCATAATCACTTTTCCCTGGGATATGGTCATAATAGCTCCACCCTGATATTTCCATCCAGAAAAAGGAGTGTAAGGAGCTTTAGTATAAAAATCATCTACCTTGAAGGCCCCCTCTAATTTAAGATCAACCACTACTATATCAGCATCCATCCCCTTTTTAATAAATCCTTTATTCTTCAAATTAAATATTCGAGCTGGATTTTCACATAATAGGCTTTTAATCTGTTCCAAGTTAATATTTTTTTTATGGAACTGTGTTAACAATAAAGAAAGCACGGTTTCCAGATTAGGAATCCCTGGTGATGCTTCCCAGAGACCTTTTTCTTTTTCTTCTAGGGTATGAGGGGCGTGATCAGTGGCTATTATATCAATTTTATCCAGTTTAGAGAAAGGAATCTTTACCCAGGGTGATCTAAGGGGTGGATTGGTTTTGGCTATATTACCCCACTTTTTATAATCATTAGAATCAAGGAAAAGATGATGCGGGGTTATCTCCGAACTCACTGGACATCCATTCTCTTGCATATAATTAATTAATTGCAGGGAACGGTCACTGCTTAGATGACAAATGTGGGTGGGGTGTTGATAATGATGGGAAAGGGATAGGGCTTGAGCTACAGCCATTTCCTCAGCTATAGCTGGACGTACCAGGCAATAATCCTGAGGCTCCTTCTTATTTTCTGCTTGCAATTTCTCTCTATAATGTTCTATAAGATCTTTGTTTTCTGCATGTAGGGTTAAAAGAGGCTTGGGAGCTATCCGGGATAGTTTTTCAAATACTTGTACTAGAAAATGATCATCAACTAGATCCATAAATAACTTAAAGGAAGCCGGATTTAAAGTTGAAATCTTTTCAATCTCTTCTAGATTATCTACTCCAGCATGTAATCCAAAGTCCACAATACTTTTTTTAGAAGCAACATCTATCTTTTCCTGGAAATTTTTAGCGGTATTGGTGGGAGGGATTGTATTGGGCATATCCAGTATACTTGTAAAACCACCATGTGCTGCTGCCTGTGATCCGCTTTTAAAATCTTCTTTATAGGTTAAACCTGGATCTCTAAAATGTACATGAGCATCAATCAAACCAGGTAATATCAAGTTTTCTTCAATATCTATATGAGTATCTGCCTTTAGGGGCTGTCTACTAATATTTTTAATTTTACCCTCTTCAATACCTAAATAATAATTACCTTTAAGAGGATGAATTTTACAGTTATCTAGAACTAGATCATATAGCATAAGTACCACCAACTTACTGATTTTTCTGCATCGTAAGTTTTATTAAAAGCTAATCAAATAATTTGTGATATGGATGTTGATTTTTAGTCAAATACTTCACTCTAAAATCAAGATCATCATAGGTTGCCTAAGTAATATTTGAGGATAAGATGCCAGATAGAGAAAAATTAATCAGCACAATCATAGCAAGAGATCGAAAAATCATTCTAAGTGATGCTTCCCAAAAAGCAGCTTTTAGAAATATGAAGAAAAATAGTATTCCTATAATCGCTGATTTTACTGAATATTCTCCTTTACATAAAGGCCATCGCCATTGCATGAAACAATCCCAAAAAAAGGTTCCAGAAGGCTTATTTGTAGCAGTGGTACCTGGACCCACCGAGCGTAGCGGCCGGGGCTTACCCTATATAATGACCAGGGAGGCCCGCGCCCAGGCTGCCATTGCAGTTGGGGCGGATATAGTGGTTGAAGGACCCCCCATGGGTATTATGGGCTCTGGTCAATATTCAATCTGCCTGGCCCGTATGTTTAAAGCTTTAGATGCTGATCACATACCCCGGGGATATAAACCAGTACCTGGTTTTGAGGTGATCATGGATAGAATAAGTAAGGGACATGGAGTGGCCCCCAAACCTTACAAAATGGTGGATATGCACACCCGGGAAGTATTAATTAAGGGCAAACTGGAAGAAGATAATTATGTTATAGCTTCTCTCTCACGCAGCCTTACCAAAATTGGAT
>PWMT01000161.1 GCA_003558085.1 Methanobacteriaceae archaeon | reverse complement strand
TGGATACTTATTACTTTGTTTTTGAATGTAATTTCTAACTAGAATAAGTGCGATAATACTTAAAATGATTATGGCTACGTCGAAATAGAATTCGGTGGCCAGCAGTATTTTTCTTACCAGAGCAAAAATTAAAAGCTCAATTACATTAAGAAAACTGTGTTTTACCAGTGTTAATGCTATTTCCAGGCCAATTATGAAAAGTAAAGAGCTCTGTAGGAATTGATTAGTTAACTGATATAGTAGATCATTGCTTATCACATCAGCAGTTATAATATTTAGAAATAAAGTATAAATTGAGATCGAAAACAATACGCAGGTTACAATAACTATTAAAATGGAAATGAATTTTTCTGCAAAATTCAAAATTTTTCTCAATTCAAATTTTTCACTAATTTCCATTATATATCCGACCTGCACTAATTTTACTATCTATCAGAATTTTAATTATGACTGCAATTTATTTTTTTTAGACCTAGTCTTTAAACTAAAATTTTATTTGTATCTACTATTTTTCAGTTATAATATTTTCTAAATGCTTTTTAACGATGATGTATAATACTTTTTTAGTCCAGTTTATAAGAAACATTTTTAAGGCAGTGTTTAGGCAAAATATTTTCGTTATCTTTATATATATCATGTTTTATAATGATGGATTATAATCAGATAGGATTAGTATGGATATTCTGGTTTTAATTATTTCCACAGTATTCATGTAAATTTAATAAATAATCCCCTGTCTATAAGAGGAGATAGCTAACAATGTTTATCATGAGGATTTTCTTTGGTATTGCTTATTTCGTGGTCTTAATCTTCGAAATATTGAAAGCTACGCTAGATGTTGCAATAAGAACTCTTAACGGTAATATCGAGCCTGTAGTAGTAGAAATTGAAACCATATTGAAAAGGCCTGTTTCCCAGACCATTCTGGCCAATAGCATTACTCTTACACCTGGAACTCTGTCTATTGATTTAGATTCTGAAGGACAGGTTCTCAAAGTAGCATCAATTATTCCTCGTAAAAAAGAAGAAATTATTCCCTTTGAATCCTATATCAAAGGTATGCTTGAATAAATAGATAAATAATTTCATTAAAGATAAGTATTTAATATCTTTAGTACTGGTAAAAAAATAAGGAAGTAAGTATATGAATATTTTTTTAATTTCTCAATATATTCTCATGGGTTCATTAGCTTTCTTTGTGCTGGCTTCAGTAAGAATTGCTACCAGAAAAACCATTGCTATGGGAATGGTGGGTATACTGGGATTAAGTATTGCAGTGGCCACACTTCTAATATTGATTCAAAATATTTACTTTATCGGATTTAGTAGGGATATAGCATATGCCTTGGTGGTGCTTGGACCAGTAGGAACTATTGCCTTTGCCCGGGTGCTACGGGGAGGGGGAGGATAAGATGTGGGATGTAATAACTATCATAAGATCATTGATCCTGATTATAGCTTCTGCACTATTAATATTCGCTGCTATTGGAATAATAAGATTTAAGGATGATAGAAAGAATGTTCTTTATGCGCGAATACATATATTGGGTATTGCTGATGTAGCCTGTATTCTCGCCCTTTTAACCTTATATGAACCTTTACTGGCAGTAACTTATTTCATTTTAGCCCCCTTTGCCTCACATGCTATTGCTAACGCTTATAATTATGGGGAGGAAACACATGATTGAATATATTTTAATGATTACTACTGTTTTAGGAGCTCTCATGGCTTTAATACAAAGAGATCTTCTAAAAGCAGCTATATTGACTGGAATACCAGGAGCATCTATTGCATTTCTCTATCAGTATCTTCTGGCTCCAGATGTGGCTTTAACCCAGGGCATAGTGGGTTCAGCTATTATCCCGGTGTTTTTTGCGTTAGCAGTTTATAAAACTAGGAGAAAGGAGGAATGAAATGGTCATCGACGTACAAGTTGCATCATTTTTCACTGCAGCTGCACTTATTGTGCTGGGTTTATTTGCAGCCTTATTCATTGATAATCTAATCAAGAAAGTCATTGGCCTAGCTTTTATAGCTGATGGAGTTAATCTGTTCTTGGTTACCTTAGGTTACAGGCCAGGAGGAATGGTTTATATTTTCTTACCTGGTATGTCAGCAGATATTTTTACCCAGACCGCCTCTTATCCTCTGCCCTTTGCTATGGTACTTACCAGCATTGTAATTGGAGCCAGTACTCTAGCAGTTATGTTAGGAATTATTATCATACTTTATAAAAAACACGGTACCATCAGTGCCTCTAAAATATTGAATGAGTAAATTGGAGTGTAAATAATGTCTTTGGAATCCTTAAAATTGTTAAATATGTTTAAAAATCAAATTCAATTTCAAATTGAAGATGATTCACTCCAAGGCCAAGTATTAGAAAAACAGGAGCCAATATCATGAATTCGCTTATTCCGATAATGGTCATACTGCCCATAACCTGTGCTTTACTACTGAATTTAATTCATACTAAAGAGCGTGCTGTAAAAATATTAGCTATAATAGTAGGTATTGCCTTACCAATAATTCCACTTCTTACCAGTTATGGATTGCATTATTTTGGTGGTCATGCTCCCTTAATAAATAATCCGGTTCTTGCTCAGGGCCTACCTGCCTTTCTAACAGAAACCGTGCTTAATATTTATCATCCTGCCATAACTTACATATTTTCTAGTGCTCAACAATTATTTATCTTTATACTGGGAATTATGGCTTTTTTGGTCATATTTACTTCATTAAACGAAACTAAGCGCGCATCTGGAGTCTATGCCTTTTTAATGTTTATGGGAACAGCAGCGGTAACTGCTATTCTCCTTTCTGATGATATATTTAATCTTTATGTTTTCTTCGAAATAGCGGCACTTTCTCAAGTAGGCATCATCATTGCCTCTAATGCAGAAAGAAGCTATGAAACAGCACTTAAATATTTATTCCTGGCCAGTATAGCCGCCCCTATGCTTTTACTAGCCGTTGCTTTTCTCTTAGGTGTAAGTGGCAACGTTAATATTACGGATATTATCTATTCTATTAATACGGGCTTGGTGGATCCTCAAAATCCGGTTTTATTAATGGCATGTGGGTTACTGTTCTTTGGATGGCTTTATGGTGCTGGTTTACCACCATTCCATACCATTAAATCTGCAGTTTATAGTAAGGCCTTACCTCATGGCGCAGCATTATTACAGGCTTTCTCAGTTTTCACCTTCGTGGCTATTGCTATCATCATACTCAGAATTTTTTCATTCATACCCTTAGCAAAAATTTTCATTATAGTAATCTCTCTTTTGGCTATGATTTTAGGTATAACCATGGCGCTAATGCAAACTGACTTTAAACGTCTAATAGGGTACCTGGCTGTGGGAGAATTAGGCTATATAGGAATAGGTTTGGGATTGGGAACTGCGTTAGGAATAACTGCAGGTTTATTCCAAGCAGTAAATGAAGCTTTAATCACTTCTTTAATCTTTATTGGCTTTGGTACTATATTTTATAAAACCGGAATCAGTAATATCAATAAATTAGGGGGGCTAATGACTGAGAATCCTCGCCTATCCTTTATTGTAATCTTATCTGGATTTGCCATGGCCGGAATTCCTCCCTTTAATGCCTTTCAGAGTAAATTATTGTTAGTTCAAGCTTCTATCACAGCAGGATTACCGGAATTAGGTATAATAATGGTCTTATTAAGTATAGTGACTTTTATGACTTTTATGAAAGCTTTCTATACCATTTACCTCCGTCCGAAGCCTTCTGATCTGGAAATTAATGATAAAGATATTCCCAAGGCGACTGTAATATCTATGGTAGTACTTCTGGTTTTATGTTTGATACTGGGCTTGTTTCCACAAATAGCTACCAGTTTCCTGGAACCATTTGCACAGGGATTGATATAGAATCTTAAAAGTTGAGGTGAAGTTTATTCCTAGATCATTTATGAAAAAAACTTTATAAGAGGGATTAAAATTTATTTAAAGTTACTACAAGCAGCGTCATTTAATGAGGTTTTATATGAGTTTATATGATAGTATAGTGAATAAAATACGGGAAATCCAGGAAATAAGCGTTGAAAAGGAACCGGTCACAAATTTATCTGCTTCAGCTATACTAGCAGCTGAAATAACTTTAATTTCATCCATTTTAATTGCAGCCATTATGTTGAGAAATATTAATATCATCCTAATGATTGTAATTGTTCTGGCCCTATTTGTGGCCTTAATAGCAGCCACACCTCTCATGCCTCGCTTAAAAAAAGAACAAAATGATTCATTTAATAATATGATATTTTACGTGATTTTGGCTTTAGCTTTAATCTTAGCCCTTTTCTACTGGGGTGTTAGAAATGTCTGAAGGAATAAGGAATTTTTTAGCGACAATCGCACTAGCCTTATTTGCAGTAACGCTTTTGGATGCCATCATAGGTTTAAGAGACTCTATCTTTCCAGGAATAAGTAATCTATACAATTACATAGGCACTGAAATTACTCCTAACATGGTAACTGCAGTGATTTTTGACTGGAGAGCTTATGATACATTAGGAGAAGCCCTGATATTGGTAACTGCAGTAGTTATAACTTTACTGGTATTTGGAAGAGGAAAAGTTGAAATGGGAGGTAAGTAAATGAGTACCATACTAAAAATATTCGTCTTCCCTGCAGCACTATTGATAATGTGTTTGGGTGTTTTAATCATATTAGGTGGGCATATTACACCTGGTGGAGGTTTTCAAGGAGGGGCTATGATTGCAGGAGCTTTCATTTTTTGTGCCATAGTTTACGGACTAAAAGAAAACCCCTTTAAATTTTCACATAATTTTTTAGCCTCTATGGAGAGTTTTGGTGCATTAGGGTTTTTGATTTTAGGTTTAAGCGGACTATTATTTTCTGGATTTTTCCTTTACAATTTAGGTGTGGATCTTAATCAGATTATTCCCTCCTTTATTCAAAACTTCTTCAATTACCCGGATCCCACTAATGCGGGTATAATTCCCTATCTTAACATAGTGGTGGGTATCAAGGTTTTAGTAGGTTTAAGCGCGGTGGTAATAACCTTTTTAGAATTTAAATGATATGAAGGTTTTATAAGTTTTATGGAGAGTCAATAATGGTTTATGTAGGCCCAATTCTATTCGGATTTATACTGGGATTTATACTGGGAAGTAGAATCAAAAGTAATGCGGAAAGCAAAGTAAGATTTCCTATTTCCACTTATCTGGTGGTTTTATTGGTTGCATTATTCATGGCCTGGCAATTGGGGCCCTTCCCCTATTATGTAGATTCAGTAATAGCTTCTGGATTTCTGGCCACTATTATAGGTTTATTAACTGGAAAAACAGTATGGGGGATCAAAAATCATGGTATTTAAACCGAAAAAAAATAAAGAATTATATATAAATAAAAGGTAATGGAAGCAAATATTATGTTCATATCAACTAAAAAATGTGAGGGGATAGGTGACTGCATCAAGGAATGTCCCACCCAAGCCATTAAGATGGTGGATGGGAAGGCTTTTAGCTGTATTACCTGTGGGGCTTGTGCAGAAGTATGTCCTAATCAGGCTATTATTAAAAATAAATATGGTGGCTATGTTGTAGATCGTGCTAAATGTAATGCGTGTGGTTTATGCGAATTTACTTGCCCTATTAATATTATAAAAATAGAAGAAGGAGTAGTCAAAGGTATATGCGCCCGTTGCGGAATATGTAAAGAAACATGTCCGTTGGATGCCCGGTTAGATGCTTTTGACATGATTGAAGATAAAAGATTAAAATTTTTAGAATCATTAAATGTGTCTATTCCCAGCACTGCCCTTAGCACTCCTCAAATCACTACCGAAAGTAAGATGGTAGAAAGGCCGAGCATGGTAACTGATCTCGATAAATGTACTCTCTGTCGTAGATGTGAATATTATTGCCCTACTAATGCCATAATGGTAAATTTAGATCAGAAGGGTGTTTGCAGTAATTGCAGAATATGTGAAGATCTTTGTCCAGCTGAAGCTATTACAGACACTACCATTGATCCGGAAAAATGTACCTTATGTTTACAATGTGTAAAAGAATGTCCCAATGAAGCAATTTATGTGGATGATTTCCAAGTTAAAATTAGAAAACCGGAAGATGAATCACTTACCGGCAACATTATCTCTTGTTTAAATTGCGGTTTATGTGTTGAAGCTTGTGCGAAGGGTGCCCTGCAAATGATTAATGGTAAAATAAGATGTGATCCTAACCTTTGTCAAGACTGTGAGAACATGGATTGTGTTGAAGTATGTCCAGTGGGCACTTTAAGGCCGCTAGAAGATGGAACAGGAATTCAAGGGTACTGTGTTTCCTGTGGACGATGTGTTAAAGCTTGTGATATAGAAGAAGCTAGAAGTCAAGAAAAAATTACCTGGGATGGAACCGTTTCCTCTGATTGTATATCTTGTGGTACATGTGCGGAAATATGTCCTAAAGATGCCATAACTCTTAAAAGAGGAACTATAGAAGTGGATTTAGATAAATGCATTCTTTGTGAAAAATGCGCTATTCACTGTCCCGTAGATGCCATACCTCGCACTACCATGCGTAAAAAAGCTATCAAAGAAGGATTCACTTTAATTGATGATAAATTATGCATGCAGTGTAGTCTATGTTCTAAAATATGTCCTGAAGAAGCTATATCAGAAACAGAAGATGGAAGAATGGTTGTGGATGAAACCAAATGTATATATTGTGGTGCATGCTCAAATGTTTGCCCTGCTCGGGCAGTGATATTTGATCGTGAGTTTGAATTATCCCAGTGATTAGAGAAGAGCTAGTAGTTATATCTACAATTACCCTAAAAATTGAAATGGGGGTTTTTTGAATGAAAGATTTTATTAGAATAATACTCGAGGGTGCTTATATCAATATTAAGCGGATAATTTTTGCCGCAGATCGGGTTACTGATATGGAGATACGAAACAGCATCTTGGAAGGTAGAGTTAAACCTAAAGATAAAGTAGCAGAAATATCATGTATTGGATGTGCTGGCTGCTCCAATGTATGCCCTACCCAGGCAGTGGAAATGAAAGATTTGGAAGAGCCAATAGAACTAATGGAAGGATTAGTTAAAACACAAATACCAGTTTTAAATAGTGAGAAATGTGTTTATTGCTATTATTGTCATGATTTCTGTCCATTATATGCTTTATTTGGAGAAGCTGGTACTATACATCCTAATGATGTGGGTAAAGTAGATTTAGAAGTAGAAAAGCTTTTAGATAAACCAGTAAAAATATCAGAAGATAAATTAGCGTTTATAAATCAATATTTATCCGATAAATCTATTATTGAGAAAAAAAAGACCTAAAGGTTATATAAATAAGCTTAAATTTTATTGAAATTTAAATTAACTGAAATAATGAGGGATCAAATGAGCCTCCGATCATATTCAAGAGCAAGAGCCGTACATGTAATGTTAGTATATACTGGAGGATGCAATGGTTGCGATATTGAAATAGTAAACTCTATTTTCTCTCCCAAATACGATGCAGAACAATACAAGTTATTTTTAACCTGGAATCCACGAGAAGCAGATGTACTGGTAGTCACAGGGCCGGTTACTAAATATAATGAAAAACCTTTAAAAGAAATATACAATGCTATTCCTGAACCAAAGGCAGTTATTGCTGCTGGGGCCTGTGCTTTAATGGGAGGGGTCTATAAAAATATTAATGGAGATATTCCCTCTGAAGAAATTATGGGCCCAGTAGACAAGGTTATACCAGTTGATGCTAAGGTTCCAGGTTGTGCAGTTCGCCCTGAAGATATTTTATCAGGAGCAGTAGCTGCTTTACCTAAGCTTTTGGAAGCTAAATAAAATTGGGATAAGCATTATGAATTTTATAAAATTATTTTAAAAAAACTTTCAAAAAACACCAATTAAAAAAAAGGTGCTAATATATGAATTCAAATCAAAAACCTAGCAGAGAAGAGAGTATAGAGGCTGAAATTACTATGGGGCCAGTCCATTCTGCTGCTATTGAACCTTATAGGGTAAGACTTTTTGTAGAAGATGAAATAGTAAAAGATGCTGAGATAACTGTAGGTATTAATCACCGGGGAGTTGAACGTATAATGGAAGGACTGCCGGTGGAAAAAGCCAACAGTCTTACTGAAAAAATTTGCGGTATTTGTTCAAACATCCATTTATGGAATTCAGTAATGGTGGCTGAAAAAGGACTTCAAATTGAAATACCAGAAAGAGCTAATTATATAAGAATTATTATGGCTGAATTAGAAAGAATACATAGTCATTTACTATACTTAGCCCATGGAAATGAAGTTCTAGGACATGAAACTTTTTCCATGCGACTTTTCTATATACGAGAAACAGTCATGGAACTCTTACGTATGATTGGTGGAAATCGGGTTCAATATGGTGTATCTGTTATCGGAGGTGTGAGGCCTCGCTGTGAATTAAATGAGAAGAGGATTAAAAAAATAAGAGAAGGTATAGATTTTATAGAACAAAAAGTTTCGGATTTTGCAAACCGTTTTGTTGCTGATCCTATGATTCTTTCCCGTATAGATGGAATCTGTTCCATATCTAAAAAAGATGCACTTCGCCTAGCAGTTACAGGTCCTAGTTTAAGAGCTACCGGAGTTGATCTTGATTTACGTCGGGATATGGAATGTTATCAACCTTTTGATTTTGAGGTTATCACCCAGGAAGGAGGAGATATCAAGGCCAATTTATTGATGAGAGTATTGGAAATACCAGAATCAATCAAAATCATTCGCCAGGCACTAAATAATATTCCGGAAGGACCTATAACCGACCGTACTTGGAAAATGCAGGATACTGATATTATAAAGAGCTATGTGGAAGCACCCCGAGGTAGACTTTATCATTCTTATCGTTTAGAAGATGGTCGAGTGAGAGGATCAATTGTTAGAACGCCATCCATGTCCAATATAGGGGCTATGCAGTATGCGGTAATTGGTCATCATATCACTGATGCTCAGCTTGGTATCGTACAATGTGATCCCTGTTTTACTTGTACAGATAGAGCGATTCAAATAATCGAAATTTAATTAAAAAGGTTTTAAAGTTCAATTAATGTATTTAATTTAAAATATAAATAATTAAAATAAATTAATCTATACTGGAGCAGGTTTAAGAAGGAGATGTAGATAATGGAAGCTTCTACTATCATATATTCATTAGCAGCAGTGGTGGGAACTATAATTGTGGCATTTATCGTGAGCATATGGCTTCCTGGAATAGAGAGAAAATTTATCCAGGCACGAATACAGCAAAGAATCGGGCCTCCTATTTCCAGTCCCGGTTTGATGGCACCTCTCAAGTTTTTTTTCAAGGAAACTATAAATCCCAATTCTGCCTTACCCCAATTATATAATGCACTTCCTTTAGTAGCAATTATAACCATATTCTTCATATTCCTATTTTTAATACCTGAAATGTATTTTTTAGGAGCATTAACTAGTATTATTGCCATAGTAGGCCTTTTAAAGATAGAAGAAGTTATATATGTTTTTATGGGATCATTTTCTCGTTCCATAATGTCTTTGAGCATGCCTTTTCCGGATCTCGCTAAAGGTGCCAAATATCCTAATTTAACTCGATCTTTTTTAGAGGATTTAAGTTCTCTTAGGGCATTTAGACTTATAGCATTTGGTTCATTCCCTTTATACATCGCTCTTTTTGTACCGGTAGCTAGAGTAGGCAGTATTTTTCTCATGGATATTGTATCTTATCAACAATTACAGGGCCCTATCCTCTTTTCAGCGGCAGGTGTTTTAGGGGCTATAGTATATTTCATGGGATACCTCATACTGCTTAATGAATATCCTTTTGCTATATTAAAAACTAAAGCAGATGTTATTGAAGGACCATACATGGAATATGCCGCCAAATATAGATCTTATGTTTATCTCAGCCGGGGATTTTTAATGTTTACTTTAGCAGCTCTTTTCTCAGTATTATTCCTCGGAATACCTCCTAATATTTTAAGCTGGGGTATTCTCATAAACATTATAGTGGCCTTACTTTTCCCCATTTTAGGTGCCTTCATGAGTGCTTTCTCACCCATATTTACATTTAAGCAATTTTACCCAGTGGTGGCTGCTTTATCTATCTTAGGGGTCCTGGCCATTATAACGACTTTCCTTTAAACAAAAGATTTACTGAACATATGGAGTAATATATTACATATCCAGGTGATTAAATGAAAATAGTTATTAGAGCTCACCATATCCTAAGTTTAGGTGGTTATATTGTTGAACTTGAATTTCCTTATCGTAACTTGATTGTGGTTAATCCCACTGCAGAACCAGTCAAAATAGAAGTACCTGTTTTTAATGAGGATTGGATTGAAGAACATCGCCATTTAGGCCTTCAAATAATTCCAGTAAAAGAAGATGATAATTATTTAAGTTTGTGGAGGAAAGAAAAGGCAAAACTTGAAAAATTAAAATCTGAGAATATCTAAACTGATTATTTAGAAGATTTAGAATTTAGAAGATTTAGAAATAACTAAGTTATACTTCCATCAATTATAATATTATCATTTTTTTCTAGGATGTAGATTCATAAGCCTTAAAATCTTATTCAACTATTTAGGACTTTTTAAACTATAAAAAATGGACTTTCTATTCTAGATAAACATAATTTTAAATTTATTATAAATAAAAATAAACAATCATATTATCATGAATTTACTTTCTAAAATCATTTAACAAGATTGAATTATAAGAGGGATTCTATGGGCAAATTTGCCATAAGTATAAAAACCATAGAAAGGCCAGGGGTTCTAAGTGAAATTGCAGCTATGATGACTTTATATAACATCAATATCACTTATACTCACCTTTTCTTGGAAAAAGATAATTCTGCAACCATTTATTTAGAATTAGAAGATGTGGAAAATATTTCTGAATTAATTGATGCTATTGAGAATTCAGAACCAGTATTGAGGGTGGAACTGCATCGTTCACTCGAGGAGATCTATGGAAAAAGAATCATCATAATTGGAGGAGGAGCTCAAGTCGCCAATGTAGCTATGGGAGCTATAAATGAAGCTGATCGTCACAATATTCGGGGTGAGAGAATCAGTATCGACACCATACCATTAGTAGGGGAAAAAGAATTAGCTGAAGCGGTTTCTGCAGTAGGCAGAATTCCGAGGGTATGTGCCCTGGTACTAGCAGGCTCCCTTATGGGAGGTAAAATAAGTGAAGAAGTGGAAAAACTTCAAAATGAATTATCTATAATTATAATCAGTTTATCCATGCCAGGTAGTGTAACTGAAAAAGCAGACTTGGTGGTTACAGATCCAGTTCAAGCCGGAGTGATGGCAGTTATGGCTGTAGCTGATACAGCCATCTTAGACATAAAAAAAATAAGAAGAAAAAAATTTTAGAATTAAAAATAAATTCTAACTTATTTAGCTCATTTCAATGGCCCGGATTAATCGACTAGCAGCATTTTTTACTTCAGGGTCTTTAATCTTTTGACTTTCTCGAACTTTCAATGCTAATTGCAGTACTTTGGACACATCCTCAGGTTTAAGGCTTGAAGCCATTTCTAGATAAGTCTGCGGACTCTCATCTTCAACTTGCTCTTCTTTTTCGGCCATAGTTTTCAGCATTACTCTACAAGCACCCATTACACTTGGATCATCCATATCTTCACATTTTTTTAACAGTTCTTCTTGGCTCATTTTATCACCGATATAATAATACTATTTTATGGTTTTTAGGTTTTATATTTTGGTATGTGCAGATTAAAATAATTTAGTTTTATATCCTAATTAGAGGGGTTATAGCTATAATTTAGGTCTTCACTTCTTCCTCGTAAAAATTATTAAAATATGTAGTTAATAGCCGCGGTGTTCACATAGGGTGCGGTATTCACAAACCTTACATTTATTCAGATTTTGTACTATCTCTGGGTATTCATGATCATATATTATTTTTCT
>PWMT01000061.1 GCA_003558085.1 Methanobacteriaceae archaeon | reverse complement strand
GGACCTGCGCGAAACCCTTGAGCGCCAGCGCAGTCGCGTGGCGGAGGAGCTGCAAAAGCACGAGGGTTCCTTCAAACAGCTCACCATCGATTTTGGGGAGGAGGAACGCCGCCAACTGGAGGCCGACATGAAATCGTGGCGAACCCGGCGAGGAAGAATGCCGGGAGCGCTGGTCGGACCTCATGGCCATTGTCGAAGAAAAAGTTCGGCCTGAGCGGGAAAAGACGCTTGCACAGTCACGCAGCAAGGACAAGGAGAAACGAGCGAGTGCATGGTGGAAGTTCGCCCGAACAGCACAGGACTTGTACACCGCCATTGCTGGGCTGGAGCGGGTGTTGGTGATATCGCAGGTTGGTAACGCATTTGGCTTTGTGTTCCTACCGAAGGGAATCGTCTATTCACACCGCCTTATCGTTTTTCCTTTCTCCTCAAATTCATCGTTCGCCATTTTGCAATCGAGGATCCATGAACTGTGGGCGCGCTTTCTCAGCTACACGCTGAAAGACGACTTCGCATACGGACCCTCGGACTGTTTTGAGACCTTCCCGTTCCCGGGGGACTGGGAGACGGATCCCACCCTGGAAGAGGCGGGGAAGGCCTATTACGAATTCCGCGCGGACCTCATGGCGCGGAACAACGAGGGCCTCACGAAAACCTACAACCGCTTCCACGACCCCAACGAACGCGACCCCGATATCGTGAAGCTGCGGGAGTTGCACGCCGCCATGGACCGCGCCGTCCTCGACGCCTACGGCTGGACGGATATCCCCACGGACTGCGACTTCCTCCTCGACTACGAAGACGAAGAGGAGGAGGACGAGAACGGCGGCCGCGCGCGCCGGCGCAAAAAGCCCTGGCGCTGCCGTTGGCCCGACCCCGTCCGCGACGAAGTCCTCGCGCGCCTGCTCGAACTCAACGCGCAACGCGCCGCCGCCGAACAACGCTCCGGCGCCGCCGCCCAATCCCACCGCCGCAACGCACCCCGCACCCGCCGCACCCGCCGCGCCGGCGACACCGGCGGCGATGGCAGCGATGGCGATGGGGCGCTATTTCTGTAGAATCAGTACGGATGAATAACACCACGAAAAACCTTGACATCGCGCCTGCAGTAATTTATACTCATTATGTAACCGCCAAGAGTGCCCGTTGGATGCAGTTCTCTTTGGGTGTGCCCGCAACAGTCTTTGCTGCGCGGTCCCTGCCTTGGTAGATATTTATACGGTCAATACTGAATACGCAGGAAGCGCGTCAGGGGAGTGGAATAGTCATGGACATAGCAAACACAATTGTTCAATTAGTCCAGCTCGGATTCATCGGATTTGCAACTGCACTGGCATTTCTTTCATTTATTCTTTTACGAAAACTCCCCACTCAGAACGACGCTGGGGTTGATATCGACGTGATTCGTTGCAAGACGAATCTTCTTCGCTTATTTATGTGTTTATCTCTTTTTTTTGTAATTGCAGGTCTCTGTGTTGAACTGATGAACCCCAAGGTGTCAGCACTTCTTACTGTCTCACCGCTGGAACCTTATCTTCCTTCTGATAGTTACATTATATTTGTTAGAGACAAACAAGTAGCAAGTGGCGAGATTATCCTGACGGATAAGGATCCGATAATTATACATCTAGATAAGCTCTATAATGATATTCTGGATAAAGAAAGGACAATAGAAATACAGACTATAGCGATAGAAAGCAGGGATAAAACAATAGAAACAAAGAGGAATTTTATAGAGCTTTGGGATATTGTGACTGTGGCTGACGTTCAAGACAATATTAGACGAGGAGAAGAATCCGATGAAGCCGGTATATAGATTCCTACACACAGCTCCTGTTCACTGTGTGTTTTCAATATTGACATTGACCGGTTTAGGGTTAATGTCCTTTTCGGCTCATATTTTTGCTCAGGACGCTTTAGATGTACCTGATACCTGCGAATCTGATTATAGCCAAGCCCTAAGAACTCGCAGGGCTGGTAATCTACAAGATGCCGCCCACTTATTCCACTCTGTTCATGAGGAGTGTGGGGACAGTTTTGACATCAGCTTCCAGTATGGACGTACGTTAATGATGCTCCGGGAGTACGACACGGCGGTTGAGTTTTTGGACGGGGCTATCGAGATACGTGAGCGTTATGTGAAAGAGTCTCGCCAACCGGTACCTGACGCAACTGTTTATAATGTGCGTGGATTCGCGGCAATAATGCTAGAGGACTTCGAAGACGCTGTAGAGTTTTTCGGTAAAGGTATTGACGATGACTCATATGAATCACTTCCGCCCGAAACCAAGATGAAGCTGAACAATAATGCTGGCATCGTCTACTTGGCGCTACATCGCTATGAAGAAGCAGAAGAGCATTTCATTCGGGCCGACAAACTTGGGAGCACACTTGCGAGAGAGAATTTGACGAAAATCAAATCTATAAAGGATACTTTAGCCGAAGGGGATGAAGATATTCCAGGGATTTTTGCCCCAGTTGTTTGGAGCGTAAGAGACGAGACACGAATTGGAGAAGTGAGAGGAGACGTGGCGGCCAAATTGGATACTGTTGTTGACAATATACATGTATACATAATGCCCAATGGTCGTTATGCGTTGGCTCATGGTTCTGAGTACAGCTATCCGAAGGCAAAGCGGCTAGTCGACGAAGCGCGAAAGGAAATTTATGACGCATACGTTGCATCGGTAGCGACCTGGACCCGCTACGAATTCCCATAATAGCAATAAGTGCGACTATCTTGAAAGATACAATTCTAGGATTCCTTCCCAGCAATACAGTTCCTTTATGGAAACTGTAGACTCACAGCAGACTCTTTTGTTATCGTCTTTTCTTGCGCAGCCTTTTTACGACCATGGAAGTTATTGAGCGTAGTCCAGATAGTTCGTGTTGACCCGAAACGCTGCAACGTTTCGAGCGCGTCGGGGGCCTCGTGGAGGGCTTCGAGTCGCCCTTCGGTTTGGAACTGCTGGCCACCGTGCACTGGGTTGTCACCCGCGAAGGCGCACCGGACTCCGACGGGATCGTTAAAGCCTTCTACGCTTGGGGAGCCCGCAAGAAGCAGTTTTC
>PWMT01000004.1 GCA_003558085.1 Methanobacteriaceae archaeon | reverse complement strand
TGGAACGAGTATGGCAAATCCTTCCCTGAACGGGTTGGTGCTGAGAACGAGCCTGAACTGGTGAAATGGGTAAAGGAAGAACTGGACCGCCGTGCAGATGAATGCGGTGAAAAAGGTGTGGATTTGTCAAAACTATCAGTAGACATCTATAACAAGTTCGAGAAACCTGGTGACAGGATTTCACTGATATTTGTGCTGGGAAATCTTGCTGCATCAGACTTGAATGCGAGGTGATGTCTATATCTAAAACCCTTTCCCTTTCTTTTACTTCGGTAGGCGGTTCAAATCCGTCACTGAGGAGATGATATAAATGCGAAAAATAAGCCATGATGACCTAAAAAATATCGTAAAGCAGGTCTACAGGAGCAATAGGAGTATGTTTCTATGGGGACCAACAGGGATAGGTAAGAGTCAGTCTTTGATGGCTGGTGCGGCTGATATAGCCGAAGAACAGGATATGGAATTTACCACCGACAGAGATGCTGTGGATAAATTCAGGTTCTTAGACATAAGGCTCTCTCAAATGGAGCCTGCAGATGTCAGAGGAATACCTGATATATCTGGAGAGAGAACTGTCTGGAAGATACCAGATTGGTATCCTAAAGAAGGTAAAGGTATCCTTTTCTTCGATGAGTTAAATCTAGCTGCTCCATCTATTCAAAGTGCAGCCTACCAGATTATATTGGACAGGCTGTTGGATCAATACCCGTTACCAGAAGGTTGGGTATGTGTCGCTGCAGGAAACCGTATCGAAGATAGGGCAAATGTCTATGAGATGTCTGCTCCGTTGAGAAATAGGTTCCTGCACTACGAATTGGCTACACCTCATCCAGAGAGATGGATAGATTGGGCTTTGGACAATAACATAGATCCAAGGATAGTCTCGTTCATAAAGAGCAAACCTAACCTGCTCAATACCAGTGAACAGAACCTGGATAAAAAGTCCTTTGCTACACCACGTAGTTGGGAGATGTTGAGCGATGTGATACAGTATCTTGACGTTGATGATTTCAACGATGAAGAAGACTATTATCACATGCTTCAGTGTCATTCTTCAGCCGCCGTGGGTACAGCACCAGCAGCAGATTTCTTGATATTCCTTAAGTACATGCAGGACCTAGATATCGATGATATACTGCGTGACCCGAAGGCCCATGATTTAGAGGATATGCGTTCGGATAAATTGTATGCTCTGGCTTCAGCCGTATACATGAGATACGAACCCAAACAGGGTTTCGTTAGAAAGTTCATAGGTGTATGTAATGAAATACCCCAGGAGTTCGGTGTGCTCATGATACGGATGGTCGGGAGTGACAAGAAGAATGCTTATGCTCTTCTCAATTATGGGAAGGAAAGGCAACTGCAGACGTTTATGGATAGGTATGGAAAACTGTTCTCTGGAGGTATCTAAATGGAGGACAGATTAGCAAGTACCAAAGGAATGTTGGAAGAGTATTTTTCAGTAGCCAGAGAGTTCGATGATTACTTGGAAGAGACGGAGAAGGAAGCCCCTTCTCTCAACTCTCTTTCAAAGAGGATGCTGAAAACATACTACACTCTTATGGGTCTCCCCGACCATACATATTGTAGTAACAAGGTACTGTTCCGTCTGAAAGGTATTGATGATGTTCATATAGCATTGTCATCCCAGTTCATGGGCAAGCAGGGAAACAGCGATACGTCCACTGTTTCGAGAGAGATAGGACCGGCTGGTTTCCTGTTGACGATGTTGAGGGCTGGAAAATACATATCTCACCGACTATCTAATTATAATGCCAAATCGGATATCACCAGATATCTGTATGATGCATTGCAAAAGAATGTTGATGATAAGTATATCGATGCTCTCACCCAATATGCCAAGCGTGTTGGTGGTCCGTTCTTCAACCCATGGATGCATGGTTACTCCAACCATTTTCCTTTGTTTGGAAAAGAGATAACATACAAGATGCCTGTGAAGATAACGACTAATCTGGAGAGGTCCCGTGGTATAGACCATTCCAGCCCATATACAATCTCCAATAGAGTCGGTATAGATATATATGGAAAAATCGTTATGAGAGCCTCGTTTGATGAGGATTTCGGATACTCTGGCCATGTTTACGCTCGAACAGAAGCAGACTACGTGAGATTCATGATATTTTCTGGTGATGTGTTCGATGAACAATATAGGATAGTAAAGGCTGCGGCTGAGGACTACAATAGGTTCTATAAACAGGTAGAGACTGCATACGAGGCACTGAAAGACAAGTATTCCACGAGGTTGATGATGCGAGATATGATACAATGAAACTAACTCCTGTAGAAAAATTACGGAAGACCCGTATTGAACTGCAGTATAGTCATCCAGCATATGCATACCTTCTCATGCAGTTAAAATTCGAGAAATCGGAGAAATTGCAGGAAGAAGGATATGGTCTGCAACTCCTTCCAGATGGGACGTGTTTGTACAATGAAGAATGGGTCGATGAGCAGGATAACATGCGAGCGATTGCATCTGCCATCATACAACCCGTTCTTCATCTGGGATTACAACATTATTCCAGAAGAGGTACACGTTCTAAGAAAGAGTGGGATGAAGCCATAGATATGGTGACCGATGATATCTTGGAGAAGGATGGTTTTCCACGTAATGGACCAGGACAAGACGATGCCAAAGGTCTCTCTGCTGAAGAAGCGTATTATCTTTTGGTAGATGAGCGTAAGGATAACGATAATCCTGGTAATCCTCCTCCAGATTCCCAGTCCAATGATGGTGATAGCGGTGGAGAAGGTAAGTCTAAAGCCTCACCAGATAAACATCTGGATGATGAGAAATCTCAACCTTCTGTTCAACAACAACAGGATTGGGAAGATAAGATGAAACAAGCGGCTGAATTCTCTCAGATGCAGGGTAGTTCTGCAGGACAATTGGGAGAATTGGTGGATGACATCTTTTCTCAAGAGATACATTGGGTTGCTGTTCTATGGTCGTTCATAACCAAGCAGGTTGTTAGTGACCATGATTGGAGCAGACCGTCAAGACGTTTGACCGCTATACAACGACGTTCGTCGAAGAAGATATATCTTCCGAAC
>PWMT01000059.1 GCA_003558085.1 Methanobacteriaceae archaeon | reverse complement strand
CGTCTGCGTTTCAAAGATGTCTACAAGCTGGTCCCAATATACACCTTCATAAGACTTCACAGGCTTCTTACTCCCGCCCCTGACGAAGTAGAAATTCATATCATAGAGATCGTCTTCTCTGTAGATTATCTCCACGTAGTTGCCTCTAGCGGCCTTCTTCTCAGGCCACTTAATAGCTAGGCCACCCAGAGGAGCACTTTTACTCGACAAAGCTATGAGTTTTGCGCCTAGGAATCTCTTGAGTTTCCCCGCCCCACCCATCTGCTTCGCAATCGTCTCAGCGACTTTTCGGGCATCGGAGGATTCCTCAACAGACTCCTCCATAGCTTCGCGCAGCTCTTGAACTAAATTATTTAGTTTATTCCTGCCAAATGCCTCCTTAAGATCTTTAGGGAAATGAATAGCCATTCTCCCTGCAATAGATTTTAGCTGCTTCTCATGAGAACCGAACTCCGCAATCTTCATGACCTTCGCAGCCTCCAGTATAATTTCCCTAAATGCGTCTGTGAAATCCCAACTAATGTTGGGTACATCCTTCTTCTCTGCTTCCTTCACCAGCCTTTTTATCCCCCCGGCCTCTCGCTCTATTCTAGCTCCAATATCGCCCAACTCCTTCCAATCCCTGGAGCTTAGTCTGTCTTCTACACCAACACTATCTACACGACCCTTACCTCTCAAAGAAGTTCTGACAAAGGACTCTAGCTTTTTTGCCGAAGCTTCGTCTTCCATGAAATGGATCAGATCTGCCAAAATGAGAAGAACCCCTCCAAAAAGTATATTACAGCACTGATTCCAAGAAGGGTCTCTATCGCCGGTACGGTTTGCAAAATCTTCCGCTCCATACCTGATAGATTCAGCTTCAAGTCTAATATGAGGTAAAACCTCATCTTTTTCGGAATAATTCGATATTGTCTTCTTCATTTGAAACCTTTGTGTCTATTTAGGGTCCAGATCTTCAACCTCTATTTTGTCTATCTTCGCCCACCCATCTGCTTTGCAATCGTATCTGCAACTTTACGAGCGTCTGAAGACTCTTCCAAGGAACTTTCCATGGCCTCACGAAGCTCTTGAACCAAATCACCTAGATTTCTCATATTAGACGCCTCTTCTTTTCCAGGTACAAACACTTTCAAACTCCTACTCAAAGAGCGGACTTTGTTGGCCTCGGGGCTAATACCTAATTCATCCAAAACATCCGAAGTAATACTCAGAAGATCTCCGAACAAAGTATTGTAGGTCTTAGAGAGTGCTGACGAGGATTCCTTCTCCAAGGACCTACTTGCTTTGGACAGCTTGTCGGCCATGAAGCCGATTTTGGCAGCGAGATTCGCCAACTCGTCCCAATTTAGCTCTTCACGGTCTATCCTCTGGAGTTTACCCTTTAAGTTTGCCGCTATAGAAGTTAAAGAAGATACGAGCTTGGGCGAATGAATGTGTCGGAGGGAATCAGCTAGATCGAAAACAAACGCTATAAAAGCCCCACCGTAGCTGAGTACGCTGGGATCCCTTTCTTGCGACAAGTTATACATTCTGTCACCAGAAGACTCCATGCTCCTAGGGTAAATCCTAAGTTCGCCCCATATTTTGTCCACATTCAAAGGACCGTGAACTCTGTCCAAACCATAACTCTCGTTTCTCTTGTTGCCCATGTCTCGCCTCAGTTCACTTGTGACCTTCAGAGTCCAAATCCTCAACTTCTATTTTGTCTATCTTCGCCCAACCGTCTCCATCCCAGCTACCGATCTTACCGAAGTCATCGGCAGTGATCTCCCGGCTGGCTCCAATGCTTCCTAGGTGCTTCAGTTTCTCAAGAATAGGCACCAGATGTTCAGAGCCTTGCTTGGAGCAAGTCACGACTACCTTGTGAGTAATAGCCGCAGGGCTCTTCCGTTTGGCCTGCACATCTTCCAAGAATTCCGATAGGCTTTTCATCCCGACTCCTGGTCTATAGGCCCCATTCTTCACGAGCAGCGTCCTTAGCGGCGTCCGCCTGATCTTCAGGCGACAGAATGAGCATATCCGCCTTCGGCAGCACTATTGTGAGAGGCTTCTGACCTCTAGCAGAAACTCGGAAAGTTCCCGGCCCCGTCTGCTTGGCCTGGATCTTCACTGATTTTTTCTCTTCTAGGCCGGAAGAATAGTTGTCCAGGAACTCTTGAAGGGTCATCTTACTCATGGAATGTCTCCTGTTTACAGCTTTGGAAGCTTACCTTTGTCTATGAAAGCATCAATCTGCTTGATCACTGCTTTTGCAGGCGGCATATCCCGGACAATGAATCTCTTCCCTATAGCTGCCTTGAGCTTCTCAAGATGCTTTGGATCGTCACTATCCAAATGCCTCTTCATGTCTTTCTCTACTTTGCTCGCGGCATCGAGAAAGTGCCCAAGCCTGAACGTATTAGGCTGTCTCGTTGAGAGCCTTTTGTCATACATCGTCAGCTTATGGGTGAGTATAGTGAGAAAAACTCTCACAGTCCCCTCACGAGCTTCGCTCAACGTGGCTAGTTCTTCACGAATTTGTTCTACCAATTTTGTCAGCTTACTCATTGGAACCTCTCTTCAGAGGTGTCAGAGGACCCTCGGTTTTGCATTTATCGCAATACAAAACATAGGTGAATTTCTTGAGGCGCTTAGGCTTTTTGAACTCGGAAGGGCAATCGCAGAGCTGCGACTTGACCTTCTCGAACATCTCCTCGGGATCCATCATTTCATCATGCATGGGCTTGGCCTTTCGTTGGCGTGGGTTTAGGGAGTCAAGGAACGACTACCCCTCCTTTACTAGATTGTATCTGTCGTCGTTCTTCGAGAGCTTGTTCCAGCCGGTACCGTCTGCAAAGCCAGCAACGACGAAGCCTGCGTTGGTCACGGTATCGACGATGGTGGTATTGCCTTCGGACCGATTCCTTCCTGCTGGGACAGGGTTGGTCACGGCGATGACTTCCAGGGTGGCCGTAGCGGGGAAGCCTGCTGCAGTCAGGGCAGCGGCGAGGGTGGTGGCGACTTCTGCATCAGTCGTGTCGGCAGAGATATCGACCTCGGTATGGAGGAGCGAGACAGAGTGAGCCCCAGACTGATTGAACTCGAAGACATGCTTGTG
>PWMT01000095.1 GCA_003558085.1 Methanobacteriaceae archaeon | reverse complement strand
ATGTCCATGGTTTTATAATTAGCTACATCCGGAATACCATATTCTGGATATTTACATACTTTTCCAGTGCGAGCCTTGGTCTCCAAGAGTAAATCCACATCTAAACCTTCCTCATTTATCACTGATCCTGAACTATCACTTACTGCTACTAATTTTAAATCCATCCCATATTTTTCCTTTAAATCATCATTTTTCATGGATATGACCTGGGCCAAGCCCCTGCCAACTGCTCCAAATCCCATTAAACATATACGCATAAAAATCATCTCATTAAATTAATAATTATCCCTTAAAACTAGTGTTAAACTAATTTCTTAAAAATAAGCTTATTAATAGATAAAAAACATTATAATTATTTATATAAGCTTTTAGGTAATATCTGCATTAATTAAACTTCACTGATAACCTGGAATCCCTTAAAATCTGCTATTTCATTAATTTTATCCATGAATAAGTCCCGGTTGCCGTATTCTGCTTCTACTATAATCTTGGCTGAGGAATCCTGATCATTTTCAGAGATCTTCAATTCCAGGTCAGCTACGCGCACTCCTTCCAATTGATTTATTTTATCCATGGTATCTTTAACATCCCGGTCTATTATTTTACCCAGAAGGAGGGTGATAATTTTCTCCTTTAACATTATCCCATCTACAGCCCTAATATGAATATTCAGTTCATCCAGTTTATTTAAAACCCGATCCAGAGTTTCCTGATCACCCTCTAAAGTTATTTCTACAGGAATAGTTCCTCTTTCAGTTTTAACATCCCTTTGGTGAATAATCGTTACAATATTAGCTCCTAAAGCTCCGATAGGATCTAAAACCCCTACTAATTGGCCAGGGACATCTTGCAGTTCCAATACTAGGTTGGTTCGCATATTATCTACTCTTTTATTGGATCCACTTTCCTTTCTCAGCGATGATATTCCCTTCTTGGTCTTGTCGGGTGTTTCTTAATATTTTATCAGGATTTTTCTCTTCAGCTACATCTTCACGGGTGCGATTCAAGTTATCTACTAAGTAATGGGTTTCCTCTAAATCAGGTAAATTTTCCAATGCTTTGGAAAATTCTGCTAGTATCTTTTCTGCTTCTTTTTCGATCTTCATTATAATCCCTCAAAATATATTATCATTTTTTTAAATTTAAACTCTTAATTAACTCATTTTTTCTTTAAAATCCTCTCAGTTTTTGGATAAAGTACTCTTCATCAAAATCTTTAAGTACTTTCTTGATTAAAATCTTATGGATTCCTGAACCATATTGAGCTGCTTTTTTAGGACGATGTGCAATGAAAGGGGGAACCCCTCGATCCAGGGCTAACTCCCGTAGTATATTTTTGCGAAGATTATCCTTTTCATCTTTTATTTTATACTTAATAGGTATATCCATAGCCACTTTTATAACTTCCCTATCTAAGTAGGGAACCCGGAGTTCCACACCATGGGCCATGGTCACCGCATCATCACGTTGCAGGTTAACCTCATAACTTCTTTCCACATCTTTTTTTAAATGTTCCTGGGTTAACTCTAGACTGCGACTATAATATTGGAGATAGCGATGGTATCCTCCAAAGAGTTCATCTGCACCTTGACCAGTAAGCACCACTTTTATTCCATCTTTGCAGGCTAGCTGAGCTGCTAAATACAAGGGCATACCCACCCCTATTTTCATCACATTAAATTCTTCAATAGCAGTTAAAACTGGTTTTAATGTGGATTTCACCACATTCTCATCTACTATAAAAGTTTTGAGTTTTAAATCTAATAGTTCGGCTCCCCTTTGAGCATAACTTAAATCAGGAGAATTAGGGGTTCCCACCGTATAGAGGGTGGTATTTATTTCCATATCTTTTAATAGGCAGGCCAGGAGTGTGCTGTCCACTCCACCAGAAAATACTAATCCCACCTCTTCCAGTCCTTTAACTCTCTTATGCACTGATTTAATCAGGGAATTTTCCAGAGCAGATTTTAATATTTTCTTACTAGTATCCGTTTTGCTCTTAGAGGATGGGGGTATGGTCTTTTGCAATGGAATCAAATTTTGATTAAAAAGCAAGTGTCCTGGTGGTAGGGTTTGCACTTTCTCTATTCCCACTTTCCATAAGGCCTTTTTTTCTGAGGCGAAGGCCCACCTTAGGGAAGGTGTTTGTCCATAATATAGTGGTTTAACCCCTACTGGATCTCTACCCAGTATCAGGTTCTCCTCATCTAGGAGGGCAAAAGCATAATCTCCATCCAGGTAGGGTAATGTTTTTTTTATTGCCTCTAATAGATTATCCTCCCTGAATTTTGAGATTAGTTTTAAAATTACTTCACAGTCTGATTCGGTCTTGGTTTCCAGTTCAAATTTCTCTTTCAATTCCTGATAATTGTATATTTCACCATTACAGACTAAAACCAGGTTATCATCTATTAGGGGCTGGTATGATTCTCGGCCCACGATAGAGAGGAGTTTATGTCCTATTCCTATAGACGCCCCGGGGATGTTCACTTCACATACTTCTCCCTGGATGAGGTTCCCTTTAATCCAGTAGCCAGTACCATCTCTTCCTCTATGTTGCATACTATCCAACATGTTTTTAAGGTCACCGGCAATATCAGTGTCTCTTATTCCAGCTATAGCACACATTTTACACCAATAATAATAATTTTAAAATAAATAATTTAAACTTTAATGTATTAACTTAAGAGATAATTCTAAATTTTATTTGAAAATAATAAAGCCTGTTGAATTTAGTTGTGAATTATTTATCTAAATCCAGACAGACAGAGCAGTTGGGAGGGACATTATCTTTTTCTTTGTGAATCTGGCAGATAATATCATAGCTTTTTATTTCTCGACAGATCTGACAGGTTCGGGAAACCATATCCTTAGTAGTTGCCTTTCCTTGATTTAAATCCCTGGCAAGATTTTTAATCAAAACCAAGATTTCTGGGTTTAATTCAAGCTCCTTACCTCTTTTATCACTTAGGTACTGGGAAACGGCAGGTTGGGTTATATCCAGTAAAACTGCTATTTCTTTCTGTATCATTCCAAGTTTAAATAATTCTTTGGCTAGTTCTGATCTAATGGTGGGTATAACATACCATACCACCATTTCACAAGGTGCTTTCATGTTAATCAATGTCTCATAGCGGAATTATAGAACAATAATTTTAATAACCTTTAGTTTAGAATTAGATTTTATATATTTTATACTTAATTATTATTAAGCTCATAATAGATTCAATTTAAAACTCCTTAGATTACTGTATAATTTAACTCCAATCATGTTAAAACCTAATTTCCAGGACTAAAGTAGTAGGGTTATAGTTTAATTGATTGTGAAAATTTAGTTTATTTATTTATTCTCTAAAGTGGGGAAGATAGATATAGTTTAATTTTATAGGATGGGGGTAGAACAGTTTATACCATTTTTTTATCTTATAAGGCTATAAATATTCTAGGAAGCAATTGCAAAATATTTTATTCTTTTTTTACTTTAGCTTGATTAAAGTTTAACTTGATTGAATTAAAATAGAATTTTAGAACTTTTAATTTTTATTATAACTATTATGGTGCTTTTCTTATCCGTTTTTGAGGCCCTAACAGTAATATTCTATTCATTTTAATTTTATGCAATTTTTTCTCCAGCTTGTGGACCGGGCTTTACTGAATATATCTCTTTTACCGTGAATAATATGGCTGATTTTGGCTCTAATTCGCTCATAACATTTTGAGCCCATTCTACTGCCTCGTCAAAGTATTTACCAGATTTAAATATTTCCACGGTACCCTTAAATTGATAGGGAAAGGATTTAGCATCCTGTATAATTAAGGATAATTGAGGGTTCTCCTCTAAATTTTTAATGGTCTTATGCATATAGTTATCTACAATCAGGATCGTGTTTTCATTTAAAGGCCGGGCAAAGCCTATGGGAACTACATTAGGCATGCCTTGCTGGTTGGCAGTGGCCATGAAAACCAGATTTTTTTCAACAGCATCCATCATCTCCTCATTCATTACCATGATCATCACCATTATTAATTATGGGATGGTAGGGAATAAATATTCTTTGCCATTAAACTCCTCCCCCCACAGATTATGGGGGAGTATAAATCTAATTTAATAGAAATGATGGGCTTGCTAATCCTATAGAATTAGGTTTTTCTATTTTAATTTAATAAAAATTAGATTTTAGCTTCTGCGCGTATATCCTCATAGAAGCGGTGGAATTGCTTATTTAAACCCCGATAGTGGGGGGCGTAAGCCTTATAGAATCGTAATCTATCATTAGGAATGCCTTCAGCTGCTATTTTCTCAGTTAATTCTTTTATTTTTGCTTTATGAGCTTCTAACATGCATTCATCAGGATATTCCGCCATTAATATTCCATCTGCACCCTGATTAAAGGCATACATTAAATGATGGGACATGATACGATTGATGGATGGTATGCGTATAATCCGAATCGCCTCAGGATAGTTGATCCGATTGTACCCTATAGTATCAGCGGCAGTATAACCCACATTATCCAGGAATGCTAATATACGAATTTCTCCTTCCTCTTTATCACTTAAAAGAGCTTTGATTTGGGCATAGAGTTCCTGGTCATTGATTCCTTTAATTTCAATGGCTTCTTGAGGGCATTGCCCTGCGCAGGCCCCGCAACCCCGGCATGCCATAGGATCCACTGCCATATTTTCTTCATCCTTATAGACAGCTTTAAATCCGCAGATATTCCTACATTTACCACACAGATCACATTTTGATGTTTCTATTACTGCTACAGGTGGTTCTGCTTCAGTACCCGATTCTATTTCTTCAGAAACCTTAGCCGCCGCAGCATTAGCCTGGGCTACACTATCAGTTATATCTTTAGGTCCCTGGGCAGTGCCGCATACGAAAATTCTCCCCATATCAGTATTTACTGGTTTGATCTTAGCATGTTTCTCCTTGATAAAGAGATCCTGATTCATACCCACATTTAATTTCCGGGCAATACGCATGGTACCTGCGGAGGGTTCAATAGCCTCTGATAATACAACCATATCGGTTTCAATATCCAATGGTTTTCCTTCCAGGGTATCCTCCACCCGCACCACTAATTTACCATCCTTTTTACTTACCTCACCCGGCCTTCCCCTTATTAATTTAAGGCCCTTATCCTGTACATAGCGCAGATAATTCTCATACATGCCCACCGTACGCAGGTCAGTGTAACATATCACTACTTCGGTATCGGGATAATGTTCCCGGATGATGCTGGCATGTTTTAAGGCAATCATGCAGCAAACTTTAGAGCAGTAACGTTTACCATCGGCTTTTTCATCCCGGGATCCAGTACATTGGATCATCACCACTTTATCCGGGACCTTTCCATCAGAAATTCGTAAAAGTTCACCCTGGGTAGGACCATTAACTCCTAAGATACGGGATAAATCCATCTGGGATATCACATCGTCAAAGCGGTGGTAACCATATTCTGGACGTTTATTTAAATCATAATTTTCATGGCCAGTGGCGATGATAATATTCCCTGCCTGGAAGGGAATAACCTCCGGTTTTAATTTAAAATCAATAGCACCCATTTTACAGGCCTCTGCACACATTCCACATTCTATACAGTTTTCCCTATCAATAGTGTAAACATCAGGGACGGCCTGGGGGAAGGTTTTATAGATAGCCTTACGAGTGGTCATTTTCTGATTCCATTCATCAGGAACCTCCACCGGACAGACCTCTGCACATTTTCCACAGGCAATGCAACGTTCTTCATGTACTAGTCCGGTATCTTTTTCCAAAATAAGTTTAAAATGAGTGGCTTTTCTTCCAGCGCGCAGTAGATTGGTTCTGGTCATGATGTGAATGTTTTTATGGTTGATAACCTCGTTAATGATGGGGTTTAAAATACATAATGCACATTCTTCTGCTAATTTTTCAGGAGAGAAAACCTTACCAATCTTAACCATATTACCACCAATGGTAGGTTTTTTTTCTATAATACAACTTTTGATGCCTTGATTAGCCAAAGATAACGCAGCGGTAATCCCGGAAATACCCCCACCAAATATAGCAGCGCTTTTTTCAGTTTGACGGATTATCTTATCAAGAGCCTGGGCATTTTTCAATTTTTCTATTCCCGCCCGGGTTACTTCAATCGCCTTTTTAGTGGCTTTCTCCTGATCAGTATGCACCCAGGAACACTGCTCCCGTAAGTTAATCATCTCCACCATGTGGGGATTTAAGGGATCTGCATAATTTTGAAAAGTTTTAAGATGGGTTAATGGTGAGCAGGCTACTATAGCCACCCGATCTAAATCATGTTCAATTATTTCCTCTCGGATATGTCTCCTGCAGTTAATAGAGCAGAGATTTTCAAATTCAGCTACAAAGTCTGCTTTAATACTGGATTTTAATTTTTCCATATCAATAATATTGGAAATATTATCTCCACAGCGACATAGGAAAACCCCTATTTTATCTGGATTTTTACTATGCCTCAGGCGTTTTTCCTTGTATACCGGAGGTATGTATTCTACTTGGGGAGAGTTATTAGTCATTATAATCATAATTAAATATTTTTATTAATTAATTAGGAGCTTAAAATTTTATTCTGATTAGATTTTTTTTTAAAATTTATCTATTTAATTTTAAAACTTATTCAATATCCTTAATCTTATCTATAAGATCCTCTACAGGTATGGTGTGGGTTTGTATTCCTACCACCTCATAGGGATCTGCCCCCATAGCTAAAGCTGCTAATTGGGCTATATTCAAGTGTATTAAACCTATTTTTCGACCTAATTCTTTTTCCAGTACTGGTTGATAACGATCGAATTGCATCTGACAGTTAGGGCACATATGGAGCAGAACATCTGCTTTTCCTTCCAGAGCATATAGTTTATCCCGGGTGGCTGATAAGGAAAGATCACGGTTAGCGAATCTCTGACTGAAACCTGCTCCACAAGTTGCTTTTTTAAAATCATACCAATCCACTACCTTTACCCCGCAACAATCTGCCAGTTCGTCCAAGAGCATGGGATTGCGTGAGGAAGTGATAGACTGTTCTGGATAAATTTTGCAGTAGTGACAGGCATGGTGACTTGCCACTTTAATCTTGGAAAAGTCTTTTTTAATTTTTTGGGATATTTGCTCTCGTTTAGAATATAAAACTTCCACTATATGGAAGATATTTTCTTCACTACTTAACATATTTGCCTCGTATTTCATATGGGAGAGTCCAGCTTCCTCTAATATTTCATTAACTTTGCTGCGAGCCTTTTCATTCGAGTTAAGCAGATGGAGTGATTTTTTTAGTATAGCATAACAGGTGGCGCATAGAGTGGTGATATTAGTATGTTCACTTTCTCGGGCTAGGTAAAAATTACGGGCAGCCAGGGCCAGAGTAGAATACTGGTCAAATAGATCATAATAATATCCCAGACCAGTGCAGCAGGATTGGTCAGGATGAACCTGATATTCCACTCCTAAATGATCAAAAAGATACCGGGTAGAAGACTCCACTCCAGGATATTCTACATTAACCAGGCAGCTTTTAAATAAAAGGATATTTTCATGGGGTATGTTTTTCATCTATATCAATACCTCTAATTTTTTTTCTAAAAGAGAATATTAATGAACCTTTTTTAAATAGGAGGATAAAACTTATCATAGTCTAATACTAAAACTATTTGATTCAAGCTATTTTTTTTAATTTTTCCAGTCTCTGGGTGAATCCAGAAGCTTTAAGAATATTTTTTACTTCTGCTGCTGCTTCACCTTTAAGATTATATTCTTTTAAACCTAATTTCCGGCGGATATCAGGTAAATCATGTTTTAATTTCGGGTAATCTTCCCCGAAATCATCAACTAGATCCTGGAAAAAAGTGGAAGGTATGGTTCCCACTCCCTTTTCTACATAATTATATCCAAATTCTATAAATTCAGCGACCCGGGAAACGTTTCCACCAGTATTTAAGATTTTTTCTCTTAAGATCTGGTTGATTAGGGAGGGACTGTTATTAACTGGGCAGTTACTGGCACAGGTATAGCAGTAGAAACAGTTCCAAATATCAGGATTATCCAGAACTTCTAAGTTATTATCCAAGACTTTTTTCACCATCTCCCGGGGATCATAATCACTATGTCGGGCTGCAGGACAATTAGATGTACATAAACCACATTGCATGCATCTTTTTATTCCCAGATCAGGAGATGCTCTAAGATTATCTTTAATTTCTCTAACTAAAGAGTGCTGAGATTTTTTATGTTTTTTCTCCATCATGGGAACTCGCCTCTCCATTTTTTTTTTTGAACTCGAGTTGGACTATATTTAGATTTCCTTCTCACTCTCCACTAGCAGGTGACTGTTAGTATCATTATAGTTTTCGGGTAAAGAGTATTAACTAACTATAATTTATATACTTTCTTAAATTTTTAAACTGGATTAGAAGGATGTATTATTAGTTTATAGTCAGAAAATAATATTTTTTATAAGAAATAGTCGTAATAATTTTCCTCTTAAAGTAATCCTATCCACCTTTATCATCAAAAACCAGTTCACGTTATTATTACTATTATATGTCCACTAGGAATATATATAACTATTGTTAATTAAAGTTGGTGGGTGTTAAAACAAACTTGCTCTAATCAATCTTGAATTTCATATCCTAAATCTATTAATTTAGCTCTGATCTTATCAGCTAATTCCCATTCTTTCTCTTCACGTAATTTTTCACGGATATGTAGAATAAGTTCTAATAATTCTGCTGATTCATCCACGCGGTGCTCTTCATCTTCTGCTCGTAATTGCAAACCCAGAATTTCTTCTAAATCATGGAAGAATGATAATATATTCTTTAAGACAGGTAGTGATGGTTTAGTTTGTGCTAAGGCCTGATTTATTTTGCGGGTTAATTTAAACACTGCTGCCAGGGCCGGGGGTGTGTTAAAATCTTGATCCATATAATGGAAAAACTGTTCTTTATATTCTTGTAACCATCCCTGGAAGGGTTCCTCAGCACTTTCCTTTAAATCTTCATCTAATAATTGGTAGAGTCGATTAACTAATTTTTTTATTCTAGTAAAACTTTTAGCAGATTGTTCCAATGCTTTTATGGAAAAATCGATGGGGCTGCGGTAGTGAGTGGATAATACGAAAAAACGGAAGACCTGGGAGTGGTGGTTTTCCAATAAATCCCGGATGGTGATAAAATTTCCCAGAGATTTGGACATCTTTTCTCCAGAAACATTTAAAAAACCGGTGTGCATCCAATAAGCTACCATGGGAATTTTGCCTGAGGCTGATTCCATCTGCGCTATTTCTGCTTCATGATGGGGGAATATAAGATCCAATCCACCACCATGAATATCATATTGGGAGCCTAGATATTCTTCGGTAATAGCAGTATCTTCAATATGCCACCCCGGCCTACCTGAACCCCAAGGAGAATCCCATAGTGGCCCCTCATCCCTTAGTTTCCATAAAGCAAAATCTCCTTGATTTTTTTTATAAGGATCAGTTTCAAGACGGGATACATTCAAGTCCTCCACTTTACGCCGGGAAAGTTTACCATAATCTGGAAATTGACTGATATCGAAGTAAACACCCCTCGGAGTGGGGTAAGCATATCCCTTCTGGATTAAGGTTTGAATCTGGCCTATTATTTGATCTATATGTTCACTGGCCCGGGGGAAAAAGTTAACCTGGTTAACCCCTAATTTTTCCATATCCTGATGGTATCTTTTTTCATATTTGCGGGCTAATTTAAGGGGATCTAAGCCTAGTTTTTGGGATCTTTTAATGATTTTATCATCAATATCGGTAATATTTTGCAGATAATAAACCGTATACCCCTTATATTGAAGATAACGTTTAATTATGTCAAAGGAGATGTAAGTTCGGGCATGGCCTATATGAGCATCTTCATAGACGGTGGGGCCGCAGACGAATAGTTTTACTACTTGATCCTTAACCGCTTGAAATGGTTCCCTTCTCTGGCTTAGGGTGTTGTAGATATAGAGCATAGTTTTTTACCTACCATCCTATAATTAGCGTTTTAGTATAATAATATGTTTATGAAATATTTTAAAAAAAAATAAGTTAAGCCAAGATTGGGATTTGAACCCAAGTATCATGGTTTGCAGCCACGCACCTCGCCTCTCGGTCATCTTGGCATCTAATAATTAATTGATTTAAGTTAACTTTGAGATTATTTTTATCTTTTTATTTATTTAGATTTTACCTTCTAGTTAAATTGCAGCTTATATTTATTTAATATTTAAAGGGTTTAAAAATCTAAAAAGTAGGGAATAAGCCTTAAATAACAGCTATTTAACCTACTTTAATATTAATAAAAAAGTATTTCCATTTAGATTCATACTTAAAAAGGAAAAAGGAAAAAAAGAACTAATTTAAGTGATAATAAACTTCTTTTTTTTAAAGTAATGTTTTAGACTTTTATTTAAAAAAAAATAAGACTATAATTTAATTAATTTGAGTTTTCAGTGCTTAGAACAGAGTTTATGAAGATATTTATATTTGGATCTTTTTTACCTTCACTGGCATTTTACTATCATGACAGTATTCAAAGATGTGTCCGCATTCTGAGCATCGGATTACACCCACAGTGCCTTGGGGTATGTGACGAATGTAAAAGGTATCTTCATTTAAATCTGATGTTCTTTTACGGGATATGCTTTTATCCTGGCATTTACATAGTGGGCATTGTTTATTTATTTCTTCAAATTTCATGTAAAATTCCCCCTTTAAAGATGGAGGAGGGAAAAAATCCCCTCCTAATTTTAGTTCGGTAATTGGCGAATGTATTATATTATGCGAACAATATTATATAAGTCTTTGCCCTTAGCTCTAGCCTATAAAAGAAAAATAATTCCCACAAATTAATACCCATATTATAAAAAAAATGGTAGAAAGAGATTAAATAAAGAATAGTAAAATAAAATTGATCTTACATTTAAGTAAAGCTTATTTAAGAATAAATTAGAAAAGAGCACCCTAAAATAAGATTTAAATTTAAAGTGCATCACTAAATTAAGCAGTATGTGAGTTTAAAATCTTTCAGGCAAGGCATCTTCCAAGGTATGACTATTTTCGAGCCCTAGCCACTTTACGAGCAATAACCAGTTCTCCAATAGCAATTAAACCCACAAAGAATTTTTCCAAACCCCCGGTAGCCCATATAGCTTCACCGAAAGTGGATTCTCTTATTCTTTGTTCGTATTCTTCTGGTTTGATCCGATGGCCGGTTCTTCTACGGGTGATGATAGCTGCAGCTTCCATCAGTTCATCCCAGCTTACTCCCTTAAGTTCCTGTTCCATGGCCTTGAATATTTTATAAACCTTGATTTCATAGAGCTGGGATAAGTTTTCCACAATATCATAGGTGCGCACCAGACCCACTACAATACCCTCATCATTTAAAACTGGCATGCTAACTAATTTATGTTTAGCTGACTCTAAAACAGCTAAACGAGCAGGATCATTTTCATGGACATGATGTACAGATTGCTTGTTATGCATAATCTCTTGAATGGTTTCTTTACCTTCCCTGAATCCACGGGTAATATCCAGGGTAGTGATCCATCCGATTAATTTCATATTCTCATCAACTACAGGAGTGGTAAATTTTCTATATTTCTCCATCTTTAGAGATGCTTCCTCCAGTCCCTGCTGAGGAGAAACACTTACAAAATCCTTATCCATAATTTCTTTAACCTTCATGATTTATTCTCTCCACTTTCATCCCCCTATATAGTAACGAGATGGTGTTATCTTTTGCCAAATAATATGATCATCAGGATAAATACTCATCATGTCTATTATTACTAGATTACATTACTTAAAGATTATTAAATTTACCTACGCTTAGATTACCTTCCCCTCAACATCAAAATCCAGGGGATGATTTATTAAATCTCCATAGTAAATATAATTTAAAAGAGGATTGGATCACTTGAAAAATGATTCCTATAACAAGTTAAAGGTTTTATTTAAGTAAATAGAAAATCTAGGAGCTTAATACTTAGAACCAATACTAATATAACCCTATGCAATAAAACCCCTCTTCTATAAAATGTAATTAGTAAAAAAATAGGTATCCAAGGAGAATCTAATATAATTTATAAGAAATCAGGAAATATCCTTTCTTTCTAAGCGTAAAGCGCTTACCGGACATTTAGTTGAACAGACCCCACATAGAATACATTTATCT
>PWMT01000160.1 GCA_003558085.1 Methanobacteriaceae archaeon | reverse complement strand
GACCATATAGTCTCATCCATTGGTGCTGCTGCTTCTGCTGGATCTGGAGCTGATTTTATATGTTATGTGACACCTGCAGAACACTTAGCCCTCCCTTATCCTGAAGATGTTAAAGAAGGAGTTATTGCTACCAGAATTGGTGCTTATGTAGGCGACATGGCCAAAGGCGTTCATAATGGTGAAAAAGATTTAATAATGGCTAATGCACGTAAAAATCTTAATTGGAATGCGCAATATGAAGCAGCTCTCTGTCCGGCTGAGGCACAATCAAAAAGGGATGAAAGACCTCCAGAAGATCCTGATACCTGCACCATGTGCGGTGAATATTGTGCGGTTAAAATTGTGAATGAATGGTTAGACAATGCTGAAATTGATGCATTTGATTAAAAAATTACCATTTATTTTTATTTATTTTTTTAAAACAATTATGGCTTCAAAGTTACCCTTTTTGAAAAAAAAAATAATTATATTATTTTTTTAACTATTTTTAGAATACTATGGACAGTTAATGGATTTTTAAAGTAGCTTTCTAAAAATTTGAATTGCTAGTATCACATAAATAATTTGAATTTCTAGTAGTTCCATATATATTAGTTAAAATAGAAACATTGATTTCTTAACCGTGCAAAAATAAAGTTATTAAATTGAAGCAGATTAAAATTGACCTTTCAGAGAATCTTGCCCATTATATTAAGGTGATTTGATTGAGACACTGGATTGAAAGAATAGCAGATGAATTAAAAGAATGGAAAGTAGATAAACATGTAGTAGCCAGTGGAACATCCATATCAGGATCAATACATATTGGAAACTCTTGCGACGTTTTCATAGCTAATGCAGTAAGTAAAGCGCTTGTAAATAAAGCAATATCATCTAAAATAATCTGGATTGCGGATGATCATGACCCCCTACGTAAAGTTCCCTATCCTCTTCCAAAAAGTTATGAAAAGTATTTAGGAGTTCCTTATTCTCAAATTCCCTGCCCAGAAGGCTGCTGTGATAGTTTTGTAGAACATTTTCAAAAACCATTTTTAGATACCCTAGTGGACTTTGGAATAGAATTGGAAACTTATTCCGGGGCTGAAATGTATAAAAATGGCCTATACGACGATTATATAAGATTATCGCTTGAAAAAGCCCCTAAGATTAGAGAAATTTTTAATAGATACCGGAGAAATCCTCTTAAAGAGGATTGGCTTCCTTATAATCCAATCTGTAATGATTGTGGGCGGGTGAATACAACTTATGCTTATGAACATGATGGAGATAAAATTTATTATACTTGCCAGTGCGGTTTTAAGGGTGACATGGATATTAAATCTTGAAATGGAAAGTTGACCTGGAGAGTGGAATGGGCTGCTAGATGGAAGATCTTTAGTATAACCTGCGAACCTTTTGGAAAAGACCATGCGGCCAGTGGAGGCTCATATGATGTTAGCAGCATCATATCCCAGGAAATTTTTGATTACAGAGCACCTTACCCGGTTCCATATGAATGGATCACCCTCAAAGGAGAGGCTATGAGTAAATCAAAAGGAGTATTCTTCACCCCCACCCAGTGGCTGGAAATTGGTCCTCCTGAAAGTCTCAATTACTTTTTATTTATAAGTAAACCCATGAAACATAAGGATTTCAATCCAGAAATGCCTTTTTTAGACTTTATCGACCAATTTGATCGAGTTGAAAAGATTTACTTTGGAAAAGAACAGGCTGCTTCAGGAAAAGAGGAAAAAAAATTAAAAAAAATATATGAAATGTCTCAAATAAAAGAAAGAGAGGAATTACCTTTTAGACCATCTTATCGTTTCCTTACAGTGCTTTATCAGATTGCAGGTGATAATATAGAAGATGTATATCATATACTTAAAATAAACTCCCAATTAGATCCAGAAATAGCGGATAAGGCATTCAAAAATTTAAATGCATCTCAAAAAAATCAGTTGAAGAAGAGAGTTCAACAAGTACAAAATTGGTTAGAAAAATATGCCCCGCCCTTTGTTAAGTTCCGAGTGCAGGAAAAATTACCTTCAGTGACTTTATCTCCTGAGCAGGAAGCTTTTTTAAATGATATGGCAAATTTATTAGAAAATGATGATTTAAAACCAAAAGAACTTCATGATGAAATGTATAATATCCTGCGAAAACATGATTTAAAGGCAAATAAGGCCTTCCAGGCAATTTATAAAATAGTTATTGGTAAAAAAATGGGACCAAGAGCCGCATCATTTCTACTGTCTTTGGATAAAGATTTTGTTATTAAAAGATTAAGAAGGGAAGCTTGATCTTGTAAGTAGCCCAGGAGGGATATAAAATAAAATTCGCTTTAGTGGAGAGAAAAGTGATGAACCCTCTAGCTGAATCTAAAGTTAATATATTAGGGATCAATGAAATAGCTCCTCCCATCCACAAAATTTCTTTTTTTAACAATACAAAACCCAATGCAGAGATAATAATCCAAACCATATATGCTCATTTAAATGGAATAGAATTTATATTATCTGAAAAACCAGCAGGGGCTCCTGCCAGTCAACAGGAATTAAAAACAGCTGATAAGGGCGATATAGTAATACTGGCACTAGGAGACTGTGGTTCTTGTGTTACGTGGCTTATTTTAGATGCTATAAGATTGGAAAAAAAAGGAACAGCCACCATATCTATTTGTTCAGATAAATTTAGCTCCTTTGCCCGAAAATTAGCTCAAAGATATGGATTTAAAGATTTAAGAATAATAGAAATATCTCATCCTCTAGCTGGATTGAAAAAAGAGGAAGTGGAACATAAAACCCTTTCTATTATTCCGAAAATAAAAAACATCTTAAATATTAGTTAATTGATTTGGTGTTTAAGGGGAAAATATGTCAAATAAATTTTTAAAAAATAGAAATTCATGCGATTGTATGCTTGAAGATGATTTAAAACAAAATAAAGACTTTAAAAATTTAAAAGATGATTACAGTATTTCAACCTCAAAAGATGAAGGTGAAATAATAATAGATCCAGATGTGGAGAAAATTAGTTTAGATTTTTATCAGAAAAAATTTACAGATGGATTGCCCATCATACCTCCGACTAAAAAACGTGTGCAGAAATTTTATCAATATAGCCTAGGAGATCCCCAGGAATTGCTAGCCATTTTACCGCCATTAAGAGGAAAAGCAAGTAGAGAAAAAATTGCCATAAACGCGGTGATGGCTGGATGTCTCCCTATGTTTATGCCTATTTTAGAAAAAACAATAATAGCTTTAAGTAGTGAAAAGTTTAATTTAGCAGCGATAAATGCTACTACCCATCCAGTAGCGGTAGCTACCATAATTAATGGTCCGGTGATCAAAAAATTGAACTTTAACTATAAAGCAGGGTGTTTAGGTCCTGGTAATTTAGCTAATGCGACTATAGGTCGGGCTATTCGTCTTTGTTTAATTAATATTGCTGGTGCTGTTCCCGGAATAGAAGATCACGCTACATTAGGCTCGCCTGCTAAGTTTACTTATTGTTTTGCTGAAAATGAGGATGAAAGTCCATGGGAACCGTTACATGTTGAACGAGGCAATTCTCCTTCTTCCAGCTCAGTTACAGTATTAGGTGTGGAAGCCCCTTTGAATGTCAATGATCATCGAAGTCAAGAAGCAACAAAATTACTGGATACCATCATATACACTGCCTCCACTCCTGGATGTAACAATAGCCATGTTCCTGGAGAATTGCTGGTGATTATGAGTCCAGAGCACGCACATACTATCGCCCATGAAGGCTGGGAAAAAAAGGATGTTAAAAAATACATTCATGAAAATGCACAGGTCCCTGTAAATTTAGCTGATCGGGGTGGTCGTAAACTAGATAAAAAATGGTTTAAAAAAGACATGGTTCCCCTTACCCGTAAATTAAATGATGTGATAGTTATAGTTGCCGGAGGTCCAGGCAGGCATAGCATGGTGGCCCCTGGTTTTGGTACTTCCTCACAATCAGTTACACTGGCACTAGATTCATTTTAAGATATTCGAAATAGAAAAAGAATTTCTAAATAAGCTTTATTTTATAAAAAAAGACGATTTCTTTCTTAATTATAAAATTTTACAGATCTGTAAATCCTCCTACTCTTTCCAATTCTGTTTTCCAGGTTTCAGGATTTTCAGCTATATATTTTTCCAATAATTGACGGCATTCATCTAATTCGAGATCAATAACTTCCACACCATTATCCTTTAAAAGTTTTTCTGGACCTGAAAGAGTTTTATTTTCACCTATAACGACTCTAGGAATCTTGTAAAGTAAAACAGCCCCAGAACACATCGTACAGGGAGATAGTGTAGTGTAAAGAATACATTCATGGTAATCTTTACCTTCTAATCTACCTGCATTTTCTATACAATCCATTTCCCCATGTAGAATAACTGAGCTACGTTGTAATAGACGATTATGGCCACGACCTATGATATGATCATTTTTTACTAAAATTGCGCCAATAGGAATACCGCCCTCGTTAAGACTTAGCTGAGCTTCTTTTATAGCTTCTTTCATGAATTTATGATCCGTATCCACATCAAACACCATTTTAAATTATTAAGTGGTTAACTAAGAATTATTGACTAGAATAATATTTATTAACCTTATGAATTATTGATTGGAATTTTTTCCCATCTTTTTTGCACAACTTTTTAATCAAATTACGGCCGCTGAAAGCCGCATTTGGTATTCCAATCATCCCCTCTGCCCATTGGCCTACCATATAAAAGTTTTTAAGACCAGGCAAAGTCCTGCTTAATCCTTTAATCATTACCTTGAACATCCCCTTAGGCGGGCTCCAAACCTGAAGGCCATGGAAGTTATGGGTATATCTTTCCACAGTAATAGGCGTGGTTACATCATGTACTTCCACGTCTTCTTTAATTCCTGGAAATCTTTTTTCAAGGATCTCCACCACTTTATGGAAAATTGTTTCCTTCTCTTGCCTATAGGACTCTTTATCAGAGTTTAAGTTATTCCAGTAATTATAATTGCCTTTCATCACCACTTTTATTATTGATTTACCTTCAGGGACAAGGCCAGTAGCAGAATCGAATATCTCCACATATAAAGAATTTCTTTTTCTTCCTTCTATTTCCAAAGATTCGTCCAGTATAAGTGCAAGGGCGTGTGTTTCTCCTTTAATATCCCTATTTAATCCCATAAAAATTTGTAATCCAAATTCCTGGCTATAATCATAGGATTGGTAGTAATTATCAATAAATTCATTGGTGAATTTTCCATCCAAAAGATTGTAAATAGTATTGTGACCATCACCTGCAGATACTATTTCATCAGCGTAATGCTCTCTACCATCTTCTAAAATAACCCCTACCGCCTTATTATCCTCTATAATGATTTTTTTAACCAGACTATTATAATGAAGCTCACCACCTAATTTTTTAAATCTCTTTTCTATTCTTCTACTAAATTCTAATGATCCGTATTTAGGCCATCCCATATCTCCTGCTTCAAATCCAGACATAAAAAGCAAATGAGGGAACATGGGAATATCTGATCCCTCCATATCATATTGCACATGAGGGAAGGCTTTTTTTAGAAAAACGTTTTTAAACCGTTGGGCGAACTGTTTTAAAGTAATATTACTCCATTTAATTATGTAAAATAAATTAGGAATAATCCTCAATTTAGTGATTAAGCCATCCATGCCCAAGGAAAAAAAATCAGCGCTTAAGAGAGAATGGGCTGCGTTTAAATAATCATCAATAAGATCCTTATCCTCAGAAGAGATTGTATTAAGATGTTTTCTTAGCTTTCCAGGGTGGGTATAAATATTCAGTTCTTTTTTCTGCTCATCTTCTACCCTGATAAAAACCTCGTGGTTGATTATTTCCTCATCAATTAAGGCACCCAGCTCTTGCCATATTTTTCTTAATTTAAGCTTTCCAGTCCCGGCAAGATTATGGATGCAGTAATCAAATGTGTATCCTTTTCGGTTCCAGGAGGTGCATAAACCCCCAGGCTTGTTATGCATTTCAAATATAACCGCATCATAATCATTCATCTGAGCATAACATCCTGTGGATAATCCTGCGATGCCCGCGCCAATGATTATAATCTTCTTATTGATTTTACCCATCAAAATCGCCAACTTTAATCAGAATTATATAATCCCATATGCTTAAAAGGGGCTTATAAAATACTTTTTTATAGTGAGATTTATTAAAGGATTTATTTTTATCAAAACCTTTGATTACTAATAAGAAAGAATTAAAAAGAAAAAATATTATCTTTCAAAACGGCGCCGATCCCTTAATTCCTGCATTTTACCCTTATTCCATCCTCCTGAAGCAGATTTAGCCCTTCCAACTTGTTGAACATATCCGGTTATTCTATCATACCATTCAACATCCTTACTCTCACCACAAGTGGGACATTTATCATTAAGACCTTTCATTAGGGTTTTACATTTAATACAGAAGCTTATAGCAGAACTATAAGCCCAGAATCCTATATCTGATTTTCGGGATATTTTATCAGTTAAACTCATTAGAGAATCGGCGTTGGAATAAGATTCTCCCATGAAGGCATGGAATATGTGTCCTCCAGGTGTAAGTTGGTGAAATTTTTCTTCTATTTTTATTTTTTCAGGTAAAAGAATATCCGAGTTTACAGGAACATGTGATGAATTAGTATAGTAATATGCGCCTTTATCTCCTTGTACTAAAGCTTGTTCATTGAATTTTTCTTTATCCAAAGAGGCGAAACGGTAGGCAGTAGATTCTGCAGGTGTTTGAAGTACCGTCCATCTTAATCCAGTTTCTTTTTTCAGTTGATCTGCTCTTTGATTCATATGTTCCAAGATTTTTATGGCGAATTTATGGGATTCTGGATGTTCAATACCCTGTCCTAGATAGGATTGAAGCATTTCATTCAGTCCTACAAATCCAAAGGATAAGGTGGAATTATCGATTTGATAGTACATATCTTCCCCAAATTTCTGATGAAGAAATGGAAGTAAATTATAATCATTCAAACAATAAAGGGCCTGTTCCCTTCTTAATTTAAGAACGTTAATGGCCATATCCAAATAAGAATCCAAATACTCAAAAATTTCTGAATCGTCCTTTGATTGGTAAGCAATACGAGGCAAGTTTAAAGTAACATAGGCCAGATTCCCTGTTCTAAAGCAATCTTTTTCCCAATCTCCAGTCCAATTATCCTGTAATGAAGTTCTACAACCCATATAATTAGCCATATTACCACGATAGCTGGCTAACATATTAATAAAGTAGGCTGTTCCGTATTTAGCTGAGAGTTCATGCACTCTCATAAGATCCTCTTCCATTTCCGATTTTAAAGTTTCTTTTCTTATATTGTAAATGGTATTAGGGAAGAGGTGTGGTTTGCCATCAGAGTCGCCCTCCAAAAGAGTTTCGGTAAAAGCTCTCTGTAAAATACGGGTTTCTTCTTCAAAATCTCCATATGTGCCAACCAGTTGTCCTCTAGGACCGTAGGCTGGTTCATCTTGCAAAAAGGATGGTACATTGAATTCAAGATTTATGCTGGTGAAGGGTACCTGTGATCCCCGAGCTGCATAAGCCATATTCAAATTGAAAATGAACATCTGCATGGCTTGTTTAACCTGTTCATAAGGCATTCCCCTGGCAAAGGGAGCTACAAATACATTCCAAAGACTCATGGCCTGGCCTCCACTCATATTCTGCTGGGAAGCAAGCATTATTTCCCCCGCATGATTCATTAGAGTTTCCATATGTTTAGGAGGTCCTGCTACAGAGGTATGGTCGCCAGTGCCATCAACTTTTAACCCATGTCGAATAAATAATCTTAAATCATGTTGTAAACAGTTCATAGGTCTTCCTGCAAAAAATTCCAGGTCATGGATATGTATATCCCCTGACATATGTGCATCTGCCAGTTCATTAGGCAGAATATGTAAAAGGGAGTATTGTTTTAAGGCTTCGTCGGCCACATATTTATGAACCGTTTCAGGGTTATGAATCATGTTAGCGTTGTCCCGTGATCCGTTTTCAATCAAGTGGGTTATATTATAGACCGGGATACCTAAACGGGTGTATTTTTTCCTTAATGTTTCTAGCCCATGCTCTACTAATTTAGTGTTGACAATTTCCCTGATCATGGGTGCAGTTAAGTATTGTACATTTAATTTTTTAAGTTCCTTCCAGACGTCAGAAGCAATGGTATGAGCTAATTCCCGGGATGCACCAGTCTCAACAATTAATGTATCCTCAATTTTAGTCTGATCAAATGTTTCAATTTTATCACGGCTAGTGCGGACTCTCAATTTATTTGTTGCCAGATAACGGTCAGCTATGTCTTCGTTAAATTCGCAAAGAGAATCATAAACTAACATTTTTATTTCTGCTGTGCTTATCCCATCATAGGCAGTAGTAGCTACTTGGGATGCAATTTTTTCAGAAGTCCATAGAGGAGCACCTAACATTAAAAGTGATTTCACAATTTTCTCATAACTAAATTTTTCATAAATGCCATTATTTTTCAATACACAAGTCTCTGCTTTGGTAGGCAGAGCAGCAATAATTCGCTCATCCCTCATTACATCATCACCATTTAAGAAATCTTGTCTAAAAATTCAAATGTACCTAAAACCCCATCATCTTATATTTAAAAGAAATTTCACTAAATAATCTAGAATATTCTTTGTAAATAGAAGTATAAAAGCTTATTGGATTTGTTCGTACACCCACAAATAATAATTTATGGTTTTTAAATTATCATAGTTTATTAAAAAATCCTTTAACTATAAGAAAACGTCCAGAGAACTTTGCTTGGATTTATCACTTTCAAATAGTGAATTTATACCAAACTCTTGAATTTCTATTCTCTGCATAAGATAAGGATCAATAGGATACCTAGTAGCCAGCTTTTTCGAAATTTCAAGGTATTTTACTACAGAACCCTTGGAAACACTAAGTATCAAATGACTACCGCACTTACATTCTCCAGTTAAAGGTACTCGCCGGTATTTCCGATTACATTTAGTACAACGCACTTTTTGCCTAGAAAAAGCTCTAACATTACCCATCATATCTGGTAGAAAATGAGATTTCAATACTCCTTCCACTACACCTTTTTGATCCACAGCTCTTATTTTTTCAGCAAGTTCTATCTGATTTTCTACCTTATCATTCATAGTAGTTAACAATTTATATAAACAGGTTTTCGGTCCCTGGTGTATGTTACGAGTATTATAGGAGAACATGATATTATGATATTGTTCAGATTTACCTAGCCTTTTTTTAACATTATCCATTAATTCTAAAACATCAGAAGGTTTTGCATACTCCCTAGTCTTTTCAAAAAATTCCAGGGGGATATAATCCATGGTGTCAATATTATGTGATTCATCATCTATTTCTTCTGGATCTATCCGTGAAGATAAAACTAAAGGTGCGTCCATACTGCCTCCTCTAGTACGAGGTAAATAGGATTTAGAGAAATTCAATAGAGCATCTAGCAAGAGCATGATAGAATCTTCATCACTATCACAATTCCTTCTTTTAGCTGAATGAAAGTAAGGATGAGCGTAACAAGCTGCTGCAGGAGTAAATCCAATTACTCTGCCTAAAACTCCAGCTGAAGTGTGTGGAGCTAAACCAACTATCATGTGTCCTACCAGATCTTCTTTGATCTGAACTTTATAGAAAGGTTCCATATTATAAAATCTTATTAAAAGATCATCTATGAAATTGGCTACCCTTAACATGTATTGTGCACAGTGATCAGAAATTACCACATCTTGTATTTTTATCTCCACGATTTGCTGAGGATGCTCTAAATCCTGACCATGACAATCTACAGTATAACCCATTGAACGTAATTTTTCAATACTTACATCTATTTCCTGAGGAGTAAAATGTGTTAAAGGAAGATCTGTAGAGTCATGGCGAATGGTTGCATCTTTGAAGACAAATACTTCATTTTTTGCCCTTAAAATTCCCTTTTCTAAAGGTTCAGGGAATTTTTTTTCAGATATCATGCCCTGAACTCCTTTTATTTCATCTAGTTTTCTAATTCCCACCTTCTCTGATGCTTTTTTTAAAAGGCCGGCTATGTTGATTTTTTTCTTTCCAGGAGTAGCAATAATAGTTGGGGCACCGCAATGAGGACAAATCGATTGAAAAGAACTTATCTGACATTGACTACATTTAGATCGGCTTAATTCAACAATTATATTGCCTTTTTTAGCTGCTTCTGCAATATTACGTCTACTGCCCCCGTAGTTTGCTATGGGAAATAGTGAATGAGGTGCAGGCTTCATTTTACGTTCTTTGGTTTTTTCTGGTCTTCCTACTCGAGTTCCAATATAAGTAGGGGCCTTAGCCATTATGGGTATGTCTGAAATCTGATTTAAAGATTTAAGTGTATTCTCTGCTACTGGTAATGATTTTTGCATAATTTTAAATAATATTTGAGCGTGATCAGCACTGAGAATCACTTGGGAATTTTTTACCTTATGTGGAACACCTAAAATCTCTAAAATTCTTTTTTCGGGAGCTATTTCTATTTTATAATCATTACCTTGATTATAATCTTCATAATTTTTCATCAGCCATGTTCTCAGGTTATTTAAGTCTTCAATAGATAAATCATGGAAAAAATAAGTATAGTCCGGATGTAAAGGAACCTTATATTTTTCTGATATTTCAATAGCTTCTTTAGAACTTATAGATCTAATTTCTAAAGATTTCAAATCAAGAGGATCCTTTTCAAGATCATAATAAGAATATTGGGCAATTTTTTGTATCCACCATTCTCTACACCATCCTGCAGGAAGTAAAATATGATTATTTCTTAGAAATTCCCCATATGCTACCAGCATATCCCCTAAAAATAGTATTTCATCTATTTTGTTCTTTAATTTTTTAGCTTGTTCTATAGTAGATACTGCAACTACATCCCCATTTTTCAATTTTAGAAGGGGTCCTTCTATACTATCTACTGGCACTACACAGTTTCCTTTGCCTGGTCTTTCAATTTTCATCTGTGTACCAACAGCTAAAAATTGTAAAATTTCCATAGTTGCTGGATTTACACCCATAGCTGCCAATCCTGTATTTCTAGAACGACCATAGCGAAGTCTAAATCCTCCTTTCTCAGAAGGATAAGCCAATACAGGCCTTCCCCCAATAATATCTTGTATAAAGGTATCATCTGCTTTTACTAGATCTTCAATACCTTCTGTTTTTTCAGATTCGCCTTTAGAAAATTCATCTAACCAGTCCCAGCCTTCTAAATTCAGTTTCTTAGCATATTTTAATATTTTAGGAGCCTTTTGAATAACACCTTCTACCATGGCTAATAAAGCTCCCCCTCTTATATTATTTGTTTCTACTCTTTCTAAATCTCTATGAGAAACTTCTACTTGATCTGTAGGTTCTCCAGTTATCTCTACTGGGATATTTTTAACTGTTAAACGAACTTCTTCCGGTTTAGGAGAATATTGTAAATTAGTTACTTCTGATTCATATAATTCTACTTCTTCTACATAGCGTTCAATTTCTCTATCTGTAGGAATATATTTAGCTAAATCTATAGCCCATCTAATATAGTCCCCTATCAGCACTGCAAGGGCTGCTGCAGTACCACCTGCGCTTCTAATAGGGCCGGCAAAATAAATAGCTAAATAATTAGTATGGTCAAAATTCTGTTTGATTTTTACTTTAGCTATTCCTTCTAAAGGGGCTGCTACCACACCCTCTGTAAGTATGGCTAGAGCAGTGCGCAGTGCTTGATCTGCTAGATTTTCTCTTTGGATAAGTTCATCTTCTTTCTCGTCATTTACCTCAGAGGTTGCTATTTCTGCAGCAATTTTGAAGGCTGCCTCTTCTCGGTTCATTTCATTTTCCAATTCTTTTATTCTTTGGGCAATACCTTCTGGACCTACCAGTCCCTCTACTCTTTCAGCTAAATCTTTGGCCAAGGGGATTTCGATTTCAGTATCTACATCAAGACCCTTTGATCGTGCTTTTGCAGCTATATCATAGAGTCTGCTAGTTTCTTTTTCCAGCTGTTCAAAATAGTCCATGTTAAAACCTTTCAATATTATAGAAGACTTTTATTTTTATAATTAAAAAATTATTTTTAAATAAATTTAAGCACCACTTACTGAGTATATTTTTGTTATACTTATCTACAAACTGCTATTTAATCCTTGATTAGTTGAATATCGATAATACCATATTATCAAATCATAATAAATTACTATTTTTTTAGGTATGGCTAAATTTATATAATAGGAAGCACACTATGATATTTTAGGTTAACCTAAATTTAACCTTTGGCTATAAAATGGGGTATAAGTAAAAATCAGGGATTTCTCATGTTAAATTCGACTTTTAGCTTTAT
>PWMT01000032.1 GCA_003558085.1 Methanobacteriaceae archaeon | reverse complement strand
TGATAACGTCCCAGATATGAGTGATGGAAACTATATTGATGATCAAGTAGCCAGCCAGGAAAGTACTAACCTAGTTGAAGATGATGCTATCCAAGATAGCATAAAAGAATCTAAAACAGGTTATGATGAATCTATTCACGCTGATGACCAGGAAAATTATGCATCCTATGGTGATCAGGAAGAAACCTTAAATGAAGAAGATTACGCTGGCTACGGTGAAGAAGAATTGGAAAATTTCAGTTCTTCAGATCTTAAATCCTATCAAAATAGTACCGCAGCTCTATGGGTACGATATTGGAGCATGGACCAAATGGATTTGAATCAATTAAAGGAGTCTGGAGTGAAGGAAATATTTTTAGAATCAGTTGCTCTGACTGATGCTAGATATCAAACTTCATCTACCGACTTTTTAAAACGTGCACAGGATGCCGGGATAAGGGTTAGTGTTTGGGTTAATTGTTTTAAACCTGGATCTACCTGGATAAATCCTGCTGATCCCTCTTCTGCCACATACGTTACCGATTTGGTAACTAGGATTGGTAATTTAACTCGTATTGAAGGGATCAATGGTGTGCACTTGGATTACATCCGTTATCCTGGTACCGCCTATAAACATACCCAAGGTACCAGTTCCATAACCAATTTCGTAGCACAAGTTAATGATGTTGTTAAAGCCATTAAACCTGACGCATTGCTTTCTGCCGCACTGATGCCGGAGCGAGGAGTGAATGCTTATTATTATGGGCAGGATTATTCTCAACTGGCTAAACACTTGGATGTACTGGTTCCCATGATTTATAAAGGTAATTATAATGCCAACACTGATTGGATTGGTTCAGTTACCAGTTATATTGTGAATCAGTCTTCAGGAACATCTGTATGGGCTGGTATTTTAACTTACCAGTCTGACAGTAATGTGAAACCCTTAGAAGCAGGAGAATTATTTGGTGATGTTTTAACTGCCTTAGGAAACGGGGCAGATGGATATGTTCTATTCCGTTATGGGCTAATAGATCAAGGGTTCTTTGATTATTCCACCCAACTGCATAATCCCACCGCTGGAGATAACAGTAACCATCCGATTAGTTTCACCCCTAACAGTATTAAAGATGCTGCTCAGCGTATGATTCAATTTATTGAAACTAATCAGCGCCTACCCCAATATATTACCATTAACCAGCGCCAATTATCTATGAGCGAATACCTCTATTTGCTGGCTAATAATGTTCTTGTATTAAATAGCGGAAGTAACCATCTAATAAACTATAAAAATATAAACGAACCCCGGGATCCTATGGGGGATCCTGTTAGCGGAACTTTAACTAAAAATGAATATGTAGACATCGCCAGAAGATTAGTAAGTTTTATGGACTCTAATGGCAGAGCCCCTAACTTTGCTTCTAGTGATCTGGGCCAGATCAGATATGAAAACCTGGTGCATACCTTGAGTAAAGTGGTGAATTTTGCTAATGGGCAGCAACGCTTACCTAATTTTGTCACGGTGGAGGAATTGGATTTGAATTCCGCAGGACAGGGAAATAATCCTGAAACACCGCCTTCAGGGAATACTTTTAGTTTAAATAGTATTCTGGATGCTGCAAAAAGAGTGAATACTTACATCAACAACCATCAGCAATTACCCAAATTTGTCACTATTAACCAACAGCAGATAATCATGAGTGATTTCTTGTATCTTATGAGTCAAGCCACCATTCAGTTAAATTCAGGAAATCAAGCCCAACTTACCCTCAAGAGTATTAAACCAGCTGCAAATTCCAATGGAAATGTAAGCTCAGGGAATCTCCTAAGAGCTGATTATTTGGATCTTGCCCAGCGATTAGTTAGTTACATGGATACCCATAAGCAGATACCTAACTTTGCTTCTGTACCGCAGGGTACTATTAAATATGAAGGCCTGGTTTCAGTCTTTGCCCGGATTTTAAATTTCCAGGAACAACACAAAATGTTGCCTAACTTCGCAGCTATAAGCAATGATCTTAATAAAATCTCATCAGAAACATCAACCACACCAGAAAATCCATCTATACCTGGATTCAGTTCGAAGGATATACAAGATGCAGCTAGGAGAGTAACTGTTTTTATAAATAACCATCAGCAGTTACCTAATTATGTGACCATCAGTAATCAGCAAGTACCTATTAGCGACTTCCTTTACCTGCTCACTAAACAGATAGTACAATCTAATAGGGGAGTGAACACTAATATCCCTCATTTAGAAGTTAAATCAGCTGTAGGTCCACTGGGAGATAATCTAAGTGGTAACCTTGACCAGCAGGAATATTTAGATGTGGCTCAGCGGGTGCTGGTATTTATCGAAAACCATAATTTAGCTCCTAACTTTGCCACTAGCAGTCAAGGAAGGATCAGATACGAAGGCTTAGTGTACATGTTTGCCCGTATTGTTAACTTCCAGCACAGTAATCAAATCTTGCCTAATTTTGTAAACATGGACAGTCTCATGAATCGTTTAGGAAGTGAAACCAGCCCACCTAGTGAAATGGGTCAATATTTAGTGGCAACCCAAAATTGTCAAGTAACTAATGCCAGCATACAATCTTTATCCCGATCTTTAACCAGTGGTATTAACTCTACTTGGGGTAAAGCAGAAGCCATATTCAACTGGACCAGAAATAACATAAATTACGAGTTCTATTACAATACCAAGTATGGAGCTGTTAATACTTTAGCCAATAGGCGAGGTAATTGTGTGGATCAGACTCATCTCTTGATTGCACTTACCCGGGCTGCAGGTATACCTGCTCGTTATGCACATGGTATATGTACCTTTAACAGTGGCAGCACCTACGGCCATGTTTGGGCTGAAGTATATGTTGATGGCAAATGGCACGCGGCAGACCCAGTGAGTGTAAGAAACTCTTTGGGCGTAATTCGCAATTGGAACACTAGTACGGTAGTGATGAGAGGTAGGCATATTAGTCTACCTTTCTAAACCCAAGAAAGGCAAAACGCAATTGCCTTTCTTTATTTTTTTTTTTTAAAATTGTGAATCGAATGCTTATAAAATCTGAAAAGACCTCTATTAACTTTTTTTTTTACTTTAAAAGCAGGTAAAATTGTTCTCTTATAAACTTAAAAGCAGGTAAAATGAATATCTAAATATCATAGGCCATTATTTTTCTATTCTTAAAATTAAAT
>PWMT01000175.1 GCA_003558085.1 Methanobacteriaceae archaeon | reverse complement strand
CGCATAATCAATTATTTCACTACCTGGGGCTATACCATGCCCTATGGATAAAATTACTGGTTTTTCTTGATCCACTACACCCATACCAATTTCTAAGAGGGGTGTTTCTGCTTCACCCTTATTTAAATCAAACAAATTTATCTGAGCTATTTCAGCTATTTCCAGGCTTAAGGTATCTATCATACCGGCGTGAAGAGCTTTTGATTCAAACTCTATACAATTCCCCTCCTGACCGGTATGAGTGGAGGACAATAGATTAGTAAGTTCCTTTTCTATACAGGCTAGGATTTTATCCAGATCATAAGCTGTTTTAGGGATTATGCCGGTGGCTGTAGTAGTAAGTGGTGATGTTATGTCAATAGAACTATCATATTTTAGTTCCAATTGGGGATCTTTTTTTATAAGTCGATCCACCAGATCTCTGGCATGGGCAGCATGAGTGGAAGCACCTATACAAGAAGTGGTTAGTGCAATGCGGGACTGTTGTTTTTCCAGATTGATACCACAAGCCCCTTTTCTATTCTCGGAAAGTTCACATTTTCCCAAGGTGCACATACAGCACATATCACAAAGGGGAGCATAGAAGGGCTTGAAATAAGAAAGTAACTTAAAATCCCATTCTCTAAGCTTAGGGTAATCTAAACTTATGGTTTTTTTGTATCGATCACTGTCCTTCTTTTTTTGCTCAATATAATAATCAATATCCTTGAAATCCACATTCAAACCTTTGGCTGAAAATGTGCTAATTTCACCATGGTTTTCTTTAACCAAAAACATCACCTTTAAATACTATCATTATTAATCATTATAATATAAACATACTTTATATTTAAATCTATGGTAGATACTATGACAGCATGGAATCCTGCACTTTCTAGTACTAATCAAGCTAAAGTTTGGCCTTCTAAAATGGCTGCCTTGAGCATTAAAAAATCTAAAAGACCTTTATTTATCATGGGTTCTTTATTAAATGAAATTCCTCAAGAAATTACTGAGAAATCAGTACAAATAGCTAAAAATAAAGATATACCTGTAGTTGCAACTGGAGGATCAAGTTTAGCTCTTTCTAAATCTAATTTCAAGCCTGATGATACCATGGGGGTAATAGAAATTATAAATCATCTAAAAAATCCACAATGGAAGGGTTTGGATGGTAAAGGAAATTACGATCTGGTCTGTTTTATTGGGGTTCCGTATTATATTGGATCCCAAGGATTAGCTACCCTGAAAAATTTTGCTCCCCATCTTAAAACCATGACTCTGTGTCGATTTATGCATCCTAATGCCGATATGTCTTGCCCAAATTTAAATTATGAAGACTGGCAAGTTTGGCTTTCTGAGGTGGAGGAAAATTTAGATGAGGAATAACCTGATGTTATCCAACATTGGTATTATCTGAACATAATTTCATGATTTAAGCTAATTTTTATAATGTTTACTAAATCATATTAGTTAATTCTATAAGCAATTATAGCCGGAAATTAGATGCGTTTTGCTGGAAATCAAAAATTTTATTTTTTTTAAGATCAACTTTATCTTAAAGTTTCCCAACTTTTAAAGGATTCCTTATCTTCTCTAGTAAACATGCATTAACTACTAGAATCCACTTCATTGTTGCAAATGTTAACTGAGCACTATAAAATTCCCTTAGTGCTGGGTATGATATCATGTTCCACCGATACAGCATCCTTTAAAGCACGTGCCAGTGATTTAAAGAGGGCTTCAATTTTATGATGATCATTTTCCCCTTCTAAACGTGCATTAATATTTACACCAGCATTTTGAGCAAATGATTTAATAAAATGGGATACATTTTCGGTGGATAAATCACCAACCTGGGGATTATTAAATTCCATATGTAGTATACAGTAACTTCGACCACTAACATCCACTGCTATGGTAGATAATGCTTCATCCATAGGTACTATGGCATGAGCAATACGTTTTATACCCTTTTTATTTCCTACCGCTTCTTTGAAAACATCACCCAGGACTAATCCCACATCTTCTACGGTGTGATGGTCATCCACTTCGACATCTCCTTTAGCCTGCACAGTTAAATCAAAAAATCCGTGCCGGGCAAAGGACTCTAACATGTGATCGAAAAATTCCACCCCGGTGTCTATCTCGTTTTTTCCTTCCCCATCTAAGTTGAGGGATATTTGGATATCTGTTTCAGAAGTTTTTCGTTTCAATTTTTTCTTTCGCATTTTTATCATCCCTTATAACTTGAATTGCTTCTGTAGGACATTTAGCAGCACATATAGTACATAAATGACAAAATTCCAGGTTAGATGCTTTTGCTTTATTTGTTTTTCTATCAATACTCCAAATTTGACCACCTTTAGGACATTCTTCTGCACATATTCCACATCCAGTGCATTTTTCCTGGTTTACTTTTATTTGCATCTAATACCCCAATAGATTATAACTTATAACTTATAACTTATAAGTTATTACTTATAATAAATTATATTTTGATAACTCGCAATGATGTAGCTTTGAAACCAACGAATACTTCTTTTTCCAGGTCTAGATTAAGTTCATGCCAAGAATAACGGGTTATGTCTACTGAAATAGGAATGTTTTCGCCTAAATCTATTTTAAGTCTTACTATATTATTTTTAAGCTCCATACCCCGTATTTTTCCTTTAATAACATTGCGCACACTAGATTTCTGCTTTTTTTTCATTAAAAAAATTTCTTCAGGATTAACTAAAATTAAAACTTTATCTCCCCTTTGAAAATCTTCAGAAAAGGGGATAATAATGTCATGATCATTCACCAGGATACTCATTAATTGATTTTTACTATCAACAGTTTTAATACTACCTTCAATTTCATTAATTTGTTCATGTTTTTGCAGAATTTTATTAAATTTCAAATACTCTTTAACAATTAATTTACCAGTCTCGGTTAACCTACTGCTCCCACCGCCCCCTTTACCTCCCCTTTCACTCAGTACCACTGGAGAATCTAATATCTTTTCCATCAATTCAATGTATTTCAAAGCAGTTCGATAGGGTACTTCAGTTTTTTGGGAAGCTTTACTAATAGAACCGCAAGAATCAATTTTATCTAAGAGTTGGAATTTTTTCTCATCTATTAATAAATAATTTTTACCTATTTTTAACTTATATTCAGGCTGATCCCGAATTTTTGCCATTTAAAGCCTCCCTGAAATTATTCTATGTACCAGCATTCTTAAATATCTACAGTAAATATCTATGATGCGAATTTATCGATAACGGAAATAATTTTTTCGAGTGCCTTAGTTAACGGTCCTGCTCTACGAGCGATTTTACCCATTAAACGCACATCCTTTTTTTCAAATCCTCGCAAAAGCAAAAGAGCTATTATGTAGATGACTGGTGATATGATTAGAGCAATTATAAGCCCTAGAATAGTTTGTGGTAAGAAAAATATAATTAAAGCCATAGCCAATGATGCTAAAATTATTTTTCCAAAGGCTAGGTAGGGTAGTTTAACCCTAGTGATTTTGAAAGTCTGATATAGAATAGTTACCATAATAATAAAGGCAGCGATAGTAGTGCCTAAGGCTGCTCCCTCAATACCATATAAAGGCACCAAAATGAGGTTTAAGATTAGATTTATTATAGTACCCCCCACCAAAATGTACATAGGAATACGGGGATATCCTATTCCCTGGGTAATACTGGAGGAGACTATAAAAAGAGTATAGAAACTCATACCAATAACTAGTATGCTTAAAGCGTCAGCTCCGAAAATAAACTGACTTCCAAATAGCAGTTCCAAAAGAGGTTCGGAGAATATGGCTATACCTACACACATCGGCAAAACCAATAAAATAACCAGACGATAGGACTGCACCACATAGGAATTCAACAGTGATCTATCTTTCAAAGCATAAGCTTCTGAAGCAGCAGGAAGTACTGCAGTAGCCAAAGAAAGAGATATTACTAAAGGAAGACGGGCCAAGGGATCAGCAGCAGTATAATAACCAATATCTTGAATAGCCATATAAATTCCCATTACAAAAATTCCAATATCATAAATGGCCATTTCTGAAAGAGCGGTTATAATTACAGGTATGGAAAAGGCAAACAGAGTTTTCATCAAACCCACTTCTTGTCTAAAATTAAAACGATGCTCTGAATCTATTTCAGGCAAATATCTCCACAAAAATTTTCTAAATATAATTAAGGCCGATAAGGATGAAGCTGCAAATCCAATTGCTGTTCCAATCACTGCTCCGGCAGCGAAAAAGCCTGCCATAACTAAAACCACCGCAAATACGATCATAAAAACTTGTTCAACTGCCCGGGTTATTACTATATATTCCATTTTATATAAGCCCTGAAAAGCCCCCCGGAAAGCACCTACGATTACACTGAAAGGAGTAATAAGTGCCACTGCCTGGAGTGGATAGACCGCCTGGGGGGTATTAAATACATCATTTGCTAGCCATGGTGCAATGAAAAACATCACCATGGAGAAGAATATTCCAAGAAACATCATGAATTTCAAAGAGGTATATACTACTTGTCTGGCCATTTGATCTTCGCCCAGGGCTTTATGCTGGGCTACATATTTGGCAATAGCAGGAGGCAATCCTCCAGCAGATAATATTTGGAATATTCCTTGAAAAGGCAAAGTCAGTCCTAGAAGACCGTAGCCTGCAGGACCCAATAAACGGCTCATAAGTACTCTATAGATGTAACCTCCTAATCTGAAAATGAGGCTACTAATCAAAATAAGGAAACTTCCTTTCACTAGTTTTGATGTACCACTCATTGAATCATTAGTTTCAGCCATTTAATCACCGGCGAATATGTTAACTAAAATAAGTAAATTTTCTTTAAAATAAAAGGATAAATTGAATTAGATATTATTTAAAATAATGCTTATATACTTGTGTGCAAAATCCATTATAAAATAGCTTCTAATTAAAGAATACTATTGGGGCTGTATTTTTTTAAATAACGTGAAAACATGTTAACTGTTTTTCGAAGGCTTCTAAATCCTTCTTCATCTTCTTTTACTCCCTCTAAAGTATCTTGAGACCAGAAACATGCCCCTAAATTAGCTCCAAAAGAACCGCCACTTACAGGTATTACTCCGGAGAGAATATAATAGGTATGGATTTGTTGCATGGCAAGTTCTTGACCTCCATTTCGATCCCCTCCAATTGAAATACCCATACCTATTTTGCCTCGCAGTGCATCATAATCTTCGGCTCCTAAAGCCCGGCATCGGTCCATAATCGCTTTAAGTTGAGCACTTATTCCCCCATTGTACATGGGGCTGGCCATTACTATACCCTCTGATTCTTTGAGAAGTTTAAAAAGAGGAACCATATCATCTTTAAGTACACATTCTTTATTCCGCAGGCAGTAGTCGCAGTGGCGGCAAGGACCTATATTTTTACCTCGAACTGCGAAAAATTCGGTTTCAAAACCCTTCTCTTCTAGCATGTTCAATGCTTCAGTTAAAACATAATCAGTGGCCTTTTTCCGGGGACTACCGCATATTCCCACTATCACAAACATCTCCCCATTTTAATCATTTTCAGCTTAAATTAAATATTAATCCCTTTCTAATATTTTGTATTTAGGCTACACTTTAATTTTTCTATCTAAGGATTTTTCTCTTGAACCATTTTTTTATCTAACTAAATATTACCACCAGACCATGTGCATCTAATCTCCTTTTTTAGAAAAAGACACCTTATCTTCCAGGTACCAACAATTTATTCACTTGGCTGTTGAAAAGGGATGATTTTTACCCGGGATCTGGAAATTTCCCTAGTAGCATTAATCTTCACTATTCTGAGTTTCTGCGAACCAGACATCATCGGGATGCTATTGGCCCCCATCGATTGCCCCTGAGTGTGATGTGGCCAAAAAATAAGAAAATACCTGGAAAAAATCCGATGAAATGCTAATTAATCCATTTATCAGGAATATATTATTCCTATAAACTTAGACTCCTTTATAAATTATTTAGATAATATATAAAAAAAAGATATAATCCTAAAAACTATCTATTAATTGGTACTAAACGAATAAGATAACTTTACAAACCCAAACTTCTTAAAATTCTCTTCACAAATACTATAGTGGTCAATAAACGGCCAATCATAGTCCCAGCAATAATAGAGAGAGTTAAAAGCAGTAAAGGCGTTCCCTCAAAATAATCTCCCAGGAGAAAGTGCCGATAAACAATCACTATAAAATAAACTACCAGGACCACCACACCCACCCGGTCTATATTGCTTATAACCTGCTGTGATTGATCATCCCACTGGAGATGGAAGATGCGATTGGAAAGGATACCGATCACCACCCCAGCCACTATACCCCCTATAGCCAGGAACACATTAAAATAGCCTAAAATTACTTCTAAGGTTACTATCACCAGAAAAATTATTGCTATCCCCCGGCAACCTTTAAGGCGTTTGATTATCTTCTCATCCATGAATTGGAACAGCGATGCTTTAGTTTCTCATTTCATTTTCAAAACTCCAGTTAAATAAAAATAGAGTGCTAACACTATTTTCTTTTGAGGGAAAAAATTAGAATGAACTTAAAAAAATTATCAAAAAAAAAGAAAAAAAATTAAAGAATCACTAGAGTGATTCATCCTCGTCCAGGGCTAAACGCATGGTATCCGGGTCTTGGGGCATGTGGTCTAAAAAGTCCTCGGCTGCTCGACGCACATCACGGGATCCGATGATGTAGCGACCCACCACGATGATATCTGCGGAACTATCCAGGGCCTCTTCTACTTTAGAGGGTGTGATACCTCCGGCTACCGCCACCAGACCTTTGTCGCTCATGATTTTCTTGATCTCCTGGATGTTACCCCATTCAGTCATTTCAGCCTGGGCTTCACCACGCTCAGCTTTTAAGGTTTCCAGGTCCACGTTACGATGTAGGAGCACTATGTCTGGTTTATAATCTAGACCCTTCAGTTTCTGCACAAAGTCCTCCACATTCATCATATCTAGGATAGAGTATATGCCCTGTTTTTGAGCTTCATGAACGGCCTTTTCAATGGATTCAGTGGTACCCAGACCAGATATGGCCACTGCATCTGCAGTCTCATCAGCAGCCATCTTGACTTCGATTCGGCCCACATCCAAAGTCTTTAAATCAGCTATGATAAAGGCATCTTGGCGCATTTCTCGGATCTTACTGACAATACCCACTCCGAATTTCTTCACCAAGGGAGTACCGGCTTCTAAGAGTATCCTTTCGCGGTTAGGTAAACTATTGATGATGCGTTCCATCTCCTCCAGGTTATCCAAATCCAAGGCTACCTGCAGGTAAGGCGGATTCCATAATCTTACCACACTAAAGCCCATAATAGGGTGGGCTCCCCGGTCTTTCTCATTTAAAACCTTATCTATGGGGGGATATTCGCCTAAAGCTCTTCTTATAGCTAATCGGGTGGCACCATAGTTGTACTGGTAAATTTTACGGTAATCCTTTGCTTCCGGATGGATGAAGACACTCACCACCATTACCAGATCCTCGGCATGGTCTTTCTGGATTAAACCTTCCTCTACAGCATCAGCCACCGCTCTTCCTACTGCAGCTTGTGCCGGTCCGAAAATTTTCTCAGCATCGATTAAATCTCCTACCGTAACCTTAGGTACAATCAGGGTGGCGGGTTTGGTCATTAAATTAGGCCGTATAACCGATAATATGGGAGTGTGTCCCAGGGAAAGTTGAGAAAGACCATTACCAAATGCGATACCGGCTGGTCCTTCTTTATTACCAATAATTAAATCAACATGAGCAATTTCATTACCGCTTCCAATTAAAGCTTCTCCAATTTTATACATAAAAAATCCTCCTAATAATAATTTTATGAATTTAAATATATAACCATAACTTATTTTCAGGGAAAATTTTCCCTTTATTGAATTATTTGTAAAATCCTATATTTTTTTCTTTAACTAAATCTCATAATCTACTCTCTAAAAAAAAATATAATAGATAAGAGCTTAGCAATCTATCCTATTATTATAATAAGATAGTTTTCCATTATCCACCATTTAAAGATTTACTAAATAAGTTTAAGAATTGGATAAAGAATTAGAATGATAAACAAGCAATTAATATATTTTACTCTATTTAGGTTATAAGTTAGAGGGTTTTTTTACTCTAAAAGCATAGTTCTAGTTAAGGTTGCTTTATTAGAAACCACAAAGTAAAAATTTGCTTAAAGTTATAGTAAATCATTAAGTTTTAGTATTTACCTCTAATTCAGGTTTTTTAAATCTATTAAAATAGAATTCTTTTTTAATACTAATTTATTAAATAAAAATAAAAAAGGGGAATATTTTATTTATTTAAATCTTTTTAGACAATTTTACCATTTAAAAAATCATCATATCCCTTTAAATCTAACATACCATGTCCAGAGAAACTAACTACTATAGTTTTTTCTTCACCCGTTTTTTTACACTCTCTTGCTTCATCCATGGCTACTTTTAGGGCATGTGTGGTTTCAGGTGCTGGAACTACTCCTTCTGCTTTAGCAAAATCGACTCCACTTTGGAATGTATCCTTTTGGTTGATGGCTCTACCTTCTACTATTCCTTGATTAACCAATAAGGATAGTTGCGGTGCCATTCCATGGTATCTTAAACCTCCGGCATGCACTGATGAGGGAACAAAATCATGTCCTAAGGTGTACATTTTTAGTAAGGGTGTCATACCGGCGGTGTCTCCAAAATCGTAGGCATACTTTCCCTGGGTAAGTGTAGGACAAGATTCTGGTTCAGCTGCCAAAAATTTACAGTTAATTTTGCCATCTATATGCTCTTTTATGAAGGGAGCGATGGCTCCAGCAAAGTTACTTCCGCCACCTACACATCCAACCATCACATCTGGAGTTTCACCTGCAATATTTAATTGTTTTTGAGTTTCCAATCCGATTACACTTTGATGTAATAGAACATGATTTAAAACACTTCCTAAAGAATAATAAGCATTTTCATTATTTAATGCATCTTCAACCGCTTCGGAAATGGCTATTCCTAAAGATCCGGGGTGGTTGGGATCCTCTTTTAACATTTTCTTTCCAAATGTAGTTTGGTCACTAGGGGAAGGTATTACTTCTCCACCGTATAATTGCATAATTGTTTTTCTAAATGGTTTCTGATTAAAGGAAATCCTCACCATATAAACTGTGCAGTCCATATCCAGCATAGAACAGGCTAAAGATAGAGCTGTACCCCATTGACCTGCACCAGTCTCTGTGCATAATCGTTCAGCCCCATCTTTTTTAGCATAATAAGCTTGAGCTATGGCTGTATTTAATTTATGGCTCCCTGTGGGTGAGTAATCTTCTCTTTTATAGTATATTTTGGCGGGTGTATCTAACATCTCTTCCAGCCTTTTTGCCCGGAAAAGAGGGCTGGGCCTACCAATCATCTTGTAAACTTTTCTTACTTCCTTAGGGATTTTAATCCATCTATCTTGAGACATTTCCTGTTCCAAAACACCTTTAGAAAATAATTTTGGTAAATTTTCTAAATTGCCTCCTTCTTCTGAATTTTTAGGCGCAGGCATTTCTACTGGTAAGTCTGGAGTTATATTATACCATTTCCGTGGTATTTCTTCTGAAGGTAAAGTTATTTTATGCATTTAATCACCAATGGATAATTTTATTTCTTACTATAAATCTATACTTTACAGTACTATTTAAACCTTTGTTGTACAAATTTGTACATATATATTTTAGGCTGATCTTAAAAAATAGTTGATCATAAAAAAAAATAATGCTACAAAATATTAATTATCTTAGGCCTTAAATTAATTAGATTTAATTATATTTATATCAAGCTCACCAATAATTATTAACATGAAATTTTTGGCTATAGATATAGGTAAGGGTACCCAAGATATAATGCTTTATGATGATCGTCAGACATTGGAAAGCGCTATAAAACTAGTAGTTCCCTCTCCCACGGTAATTTTTTCTGAAAAAATAAATAAAACTAATCAGCATCTTTATTTGAATGGTGAGACTATGGGTGGAGGGCCAGTTAACTGGGCTATAAAAAACCACTTAAAGAAAGGCTATCAAGTAAGCATGACAGAAAAAGCTGCTCGTACCATACGTGATGATTTAAATAGAGTGCAATCTTTAGGAATAAATATTCTAAATCAGCCTAAAAAAATAAAGAAAACTGCATTCAATGACCACCATAATTTTAAAAAAATCACTCTAAAAGATATTGATTTAGATGCCATAGCTTCTTCCCTTTCCCCTTTCAACCTAGAACTTGATTTTGACTGGGTGGGGGTGGCAGTACAGGATCATGGTTTCAGTGAAAATATGGGTGATAGAAATTTTCGTTTTTTAAAAATCAAAGAAAAGTTAAATAAACCACGGCCTCCTGAAGAATTTGCTTATGTTGAGAAGGTACCTGATCATTTTACACGAATGAATGCAGTTAAAAGAACCTTGAAAGGATTTAAATCTATTGTAATGGATTCTAAATTTGCTGCAGTTTGCGTTGCAACATGTGATAAATATGTACAAAATTTAAACAGTTATGTAGTTATGGATGTGGGTAATGGACATACAATGGCGGCTTCTATAGAAAATAAAAAAATTAAGGGAGTTTTTGAGCATCATACTAATATGCTCACTCCAGAAAAAATCATCAAATTCGTAGAAAAATTAGTATCTGCTAATTTAACCAACGATGAAATTTATAATGACGGTGGTCATGGGGCCTGGGTATTAGAATCTATTGATAAATTAGAGAAAGTGATTCTAACTGGACCTCGCCGTAAATTGGCAGAATCCAGTTCTTTACCTGTTTACAATGCTGCTCCTGCCGGTGATGTTATGATGTCTGGACCAGCAGGCTTAATAAAATGCATGAAAACCCAAATTAGATAAAGTTATGCATATAGATCGACAGAATATATATTTGATTAAATAAATAATAAGAGTCTCCAATTTTTGTTGTGATTTAGTTATGATAATAGATCCCCATATTCACAGTATTTACTCCGGAGATGCCACGGGCACACCTCGCGAAATCATAAAAAAAGCTCGGACTATAGGCTTAGATGCTATAGCCATAGCTGATCATAATACTCTCAAAGGATCTGATATTGCTCTTAAAGAAGTTAAAGAATTTACAGATATTCTTATAATACCTTCTATGGAGATTACTACCGCTAAAGGGCATATGATCGCCTTGGGTATTAATGAAGAAATTAAAAAAAATTTATCTCCAGAAGAAACTATTTTAAAGATACATGAAGCCGGGGGTTTGGCTATAATTCCCCATCCTTTTGTCAGATATCGTAATGGTATTTTAAGCCGTACCAGTAAACTAAAGATGGATGCTATAGAAACTCTTAATTCTCGTTATATTTTTGGGTATTCCAACTGGAAGGCTAAAAAATTAGCTCAAAGAGAGAATATTCCTCAAATAGGGGCTAGTGATGCTCATTTTATTGAAGCTATAGGCAGTTGTATAACCATGGTAGAAGCTGATTTTTCGGTAGATAGCATAATAAAGTCTATTAAAAAAGGAAAAACCACACCCCATGGGGAGAGAACATCTTTAACTCTTATATTCAAAGAAGTGATTAACAAAAAAATCAAAAAAATTCAAGAATACTAACTTAATATTTTATTATAAACAATCAACGATAGCATTAAATGTCAAAGATTTCTATTAGTTTTTATGATTATAGTCGCTTCCCTATCCCAATTCATACAAGAATATTTTTTTAATAACCAACCAGGCTACAACATAGTAAATACTTTATTCTTTGGCTTAATTTTGGGTTTGACAGTTTTAACAATAATAAAAATGTTTAAATGGATAGATAAGGATCCTAAGGAATTTTTAATTCCTTTAGTTCCTTTTATTTTTCTAGGATCAAGTACTAGGGCCTTAGTAGATATTTTTGTTTATCCCTTTAATTTACTTCTTGTAACTCCTGGAATTTACATCATTACTGGTTTTATAACTATTTTTACCATTATAGGGGCGGTTTATATTGAGCAGCAAACAGGAAGAGATTATCGTTATATTATATTTTTCACTGGCCTAGTGTTATGCATACCCAACTTAATTAATTTACAATCTTTTAATTGGGTGGCTTTCTCTGCAGTTATAATTATCTGGGCAGCTTTCACTCTATGTTTTTTTATGCTGGGAAAAAAATGGGATTTACTGCAAGATAAATTTAATTTATCAGTATTATCGGCCCATCTTTTTGATGCATCTTCCACTTTCATAGCGGTGGACTTTTATGGGTACTGGGAACAACACGTATTACCAGGGGCCCTTATTAGTAGATTAGGCACAGCTGCCATAATGTTCCCATTAAAAATAACAGTTATATTGGCAGCAATTTATCTTATAGATTTTTATATTGAAGATAAAACGGTTAGAAACGTTTTAAAATTATCTATTTTCATTTTAGGTTTAGCACCGGGGTTAAGAAATCTTTTAAGTCTTAGTATGGGCACTTAAAATTATTTTTCTTTTCTTAGATTTCCACTGATAGTTTTAGGGGGGATGTCTAAGTTCTTCCAAAAACTTTTATGAAATAGATTAGAATATAGCATTTATATGGGATTAATCTATAAGGGAATAAAAATAATAACAATATATTTATCAAGCCAAATCCATGAGGCAAGCCCATGTATATAGAAAAAGTCAAAAAAAATATGCGTTTACCGGAAAGTGTGCGTATATTTGATACTACATTAAGAGATGGTGAACAAACACCGGGTGTGGCCATAACCGTAGATGAAAAAATCAGTATAGCTAATAAGTTGGATCAACTAGGTGTGGATGCAATTGAAGTAGGGTTTCCTGCTGCATCAGCAGGTGAAAAAGAAGCAGCTAAAGCTATTTTAGATTTAGGATTAAATTCACAAGTTTGTGGTTTGGCTAGAGTTTTAAAAGCAGACATAGATGCTGTGATTTCTAGTAATTTAGATTATGTTCATACTTTCATTGGAACTTCACCTTTGCATCGACAATATAAACTCAAGATGAGTAAAGAACAAATAATGGATAAAGCAGTCCAGGCTGTAGAATATGCTAAAGATCATGATTTGTTAGTAGAGTTTTCTGCTGAAGATGCCACCAGAACTGAATATCAATTTCTTTCTCAAATTTATCAGGCAGTTGAAGACGCTGGTGCTAATTATATTAACATTCCTGATACAGTAGGGGTTATGATTCCCAGTGCTATGCACTGGTTAGTAAATAATCTAAAAGAAGAATTAAAAATACCTTTAAGTGTACATTGCCATGACGATTTTGGTCTAGGGGTAGCTAATTCCTTAGCTGCTGTGGAAGCCGGTGCAGAACAGATACATGCCACAGTAAATGGGCTGGGAGAAAGAGCAGGCAATGCTTCATTAGAAGAAGTTATCATGGCCTTAATAACTAGATACAATCTTAAATCAAATATCAAAACTTTTCATTTATTAGACCTATCTGAATTTGTCTCCCGAATTACTGGGATTAAAATGCCTCCAAATAAAGCTATTGTAGGTGAAAATGCATTTGCTCACGAGGCAGGCATCCATGTTCATGGGGTATTAAAAAAAGCTGAAACCTACGAACCGATCACTCCTGAAATGGTGGGTCATACCCGTCGAATCGTTCTAGGTAAACATACTGGTGCCAATGCTATTAGATCCAAATTAGATGAATATGGAATCGAGATGAGCGAAGAACAATTTTTAACCGTATATGAACAAATTAAGGATTTAGGAGATAAAGGTAAAAAAATTACTGACGCTGATTTAAAGGCTATTGCTATAACTGTTTTAGGACGTGCTAAAGAAGAATTAGTAAAACTAGAAGGCTTCGCTGTCATGACAGGTGAAAATGTCATGCCCACTGCCACCGTTAAACTTAGAATCAAAGATGAAATAAAAACCACTTCCAAAACAGGTGTCGGGCCTGTTGACGCAGCCATTACTGCCATAAATAGCTTAGTAAGTGAAACAACAGATATAGAACTTAAAGAATATAATATAGAAGCTATAACTGGAGGCACAAATGCATTAGCTGAAGTATTTGTAGTTATGGGAGATTTAAATGGCAATACAGCAACTGGACGTTCCACCAGAGAAGATATTGTCATGGCTAGTGTAGAGGCCGTTTTAGATTCAATAAATAAAATATTACTTTTAAAATAATTCCTTAATATCCCCTTTTATGAAAATTTCCTAGCCCTGCTAAGTGGGATTGCTAAAAATTTGCTTACTCTAAATACCAAACACCTAAACTAATAACGAAAATCTTTTAAACAACTCTATTTAAGCCAATATTTCCTAAATTCAAAATTAAATAGCCTAAAGAAGACCATCCTAAAGAAGACCATAATTACTAAATTTTATATAAAGATAGAACAATCAAGGATAGTATATTAATTTAAAACAATTTATCAAATTTCCTTATTTTGTCCTGTTTTTTAAAGGTTTATTATTATACCTAACATTTTTTCAGGGTATAAATAAAATCCTCAGATTAAGCATTAAATTTTTTTGCTTATTATTAATTCTAAATAAAAAACTATTTTTCCTTTTTTAATCGCTTATCACAAAATATATAAATATTTACCAACTTAAAGATATATGTCATTTTTATGGAGGTCGAAGCGATGTCAGAGGAAAATGTTGTATACATTGGAAACAAGCCGGTTATGAACTATGTATTAGCTGTTGTGACTCAAATGAATGGTGGAACTACGGATGTTGTTCTAAAAGCAAGAGGAAGAGCTATAAGTCGTGCAGTAGATGTAGCAGAAATTGTTAGAAACAGATTCATCCCGGATATACATATTGAGAGTATAGATATATCTACTGAGGAAATCGTAGGCAACGAAGGTACAGCTACAAATGTCTCAGCAATTGAAATTCAACTACAAAAATGATATAAGATTAAATTTTAATCTTAACATTTTTTCTATTTTTTAATAGCTAAGCTTAATAATCCTATTTTTTTCTTGATAGATTAATCTATAATTCATGGGAAGCCCATAAAATCTTTAAAAATATTTTCCCAAGTAGAAATATTTAAGTAATAATTTATCATAAATTATAAATAATTATATTACCTCAATTGTAATTTTAGATTAAATATTATCACCAGCTTTTCAACTATCTATAATAGACCATTTACAGTAGTTTTATGATCTAAAAGATCATAGTATATTTTGAAAAATTAGATCTATGGGGGAATTAGATGAAGTTAGGATTTTCAACCTTAGCATTATTCATGCAATCCTTTAAAGAAATGCTAGAGACTGTAGAGAAAGATGGCTTTGAACTCCTGGAGATTCTATGTGAAGGTCCTTACTGGCCACGTCATCTACTGGAAAATAGTAGAGAGGAATGGAACATCTTTGAATCATATGACACCACCATATTCATCCATTCCCCTACAATTGATTTGAATCCCGCTAGTTTAAATCCCGGTATAAGAGAAGAGACAAAAAAACAGCTTATGGAAACTGTTGATCTTGCAGTAGAGATAGGGGCTGAAACAATTACTACTCACCCGGGGATGATTAATCGTCAAGATGAATTTGTAAGAAAATATGCACTACAACATTCTATAGAAACTTTGATACAATGCACAGAATATGCCCATAATAGAGGAGTAAAATTTTCTATAGAAAACATGCCCTATAAATATTCATTTATTTGTAATAATGCCATAGAGCATAAAATGGTGGTAGAAAAATGTGGATCTGGAGCAACAGTTGATATGGGCCATGCCAATACCACTGGTAAACCAGAAGATTTTTTTAAGATAAAAAATATTTCATATTATCATTTAAGTGATAATAATGGAAAGAAAGATCAGCACCTACCTTTAGGCGATGGTAATTTGAATTTAAAACTTTTGAATAATATTGAAAAAGGAATTATAGAATTAAACAATTATGAGGGTGTTTTAAAAAGTAGAGATAGGTTAAATACAATCTCAGTTTAAATTAGTCAAGATATTCAATTTGAATTTAAGGTGGTTTTAATGACCGAATCTACTGTTAAAAGCCCTAAATCAGAGTGGATGACCACTAACCGTATACAAACTTTGATTGATGGTATATTTGCCATTTCCATGACTTTGCTGGTTTTAACTTTGGAAGTGCCTGATTTTACTCCCCCAATTACCAATGCCACTATCTATGAATATCTTATTAGCCTGATTCCCAAATTTTATGTCTATGGATTGAGTTTTCTTTTACTAGCGGTTTTCTGGAGAGTTAATCATCATCATTTTCATTTTATAAAAAAAGCTAACATCCAGCTGCTGTGGATAAATGTTGTCTGGTTAATGTTTGTGGCACTGGTACCCTTTTCCACCACACTTATCGGTGAATATGGGCATTTACTTTACGCTACTCTTTTTTTCCATATTAACCTGTTTTTTATTGCATTTTTTTCTTCTTTGAACTGGTTCTATGCTTATAAGAAGGGATTAACCTCTATGAAATATACTAGCTTAACTTTTCGCCGTCACTTAGGGCGGAATTTAATATTTCCCTTAACTGCCGTCCTGGCAATTATTGTAAGTTTCCTTAACCCCACTGCAAGCTCTTTAGTATATCTTTTCATTCCCTTATTTAAAAAAATAGATAAGAGCCTATTACAGAATTGATAAAGATTTAAAATATTGAATAAATCATTTTACCTATAAAATACTTCTCCAATTATGGCCTAATATAAACCCAGCCCTGGGACTGTTTCTTAACTAGTTCCCCCACTCCAGAAGAGACAATCTGAACTGAATCCAACATATCACTGGCTTCAATTGCCAGATTCTTGGCGGTATTACCGCAAGCTGCAAAGATAACTCCTAAATCTGCTATTTTTTCCATATTTTTTGCATAAGGAGACATTTTTAAGAAAATATTTATCCCCTGGCCGTAGGCTACCAATGTTAATTCTAGATTATCTAATCCCATATCCTCAATCAGATTATTGAGATTATTCATAACTAATTTCACTCTATAGGGATCATCTTCATCTATATGAAAAATAACCTTATACTTTGACATTATTCACACCTTAAACTTAATTTATTAAATGGCTACTATGCTACCTACCAATGGAGCTTCAATTATTTTTGAACGTTCTAAATAGTTCTCTAGTACTTCAATAGCTCTTTTATTAGTTGAAGAGTGTTCTCTACCATATTCTGAAGGAACACCCTGACTAGTAAGGTATACTGCATCATAAATTTTATCTGGTTCCAATTTTTTTCCCTGGACAAAAATTTCTTGGATCCGATATCCATAGGGATTTTCTATTTTGCAATAAGTATTAATGCCCATGCAACGTTTCACATATCCTCCCATCTGATTATAAGGATTTCTAGAAAATGTTCGCTCTAAATTTTCTTCCATCATAGTCCAAAGTTCTCTTCCGGTTAGTTTAACCCGTACTACTAAAGGGTTAACTGGTATTATATTCCATAAATCATTCATAGTTACAGGTCCTGGTGGGATAGGAGCTCCATATCTCCAACCATTAGAAAATGCCATTTCTGCTGGAAAAGCATCTAAAATACTTTGTAACAAAAAATTATCTGTAGTGGATTCTAATACGGTATTTCTATTAAGAGAAGTACTTGTTTGACCTACAACCGTATTTAAATATTCTCGATAAGGGTCCATAACCTGGTTTACCATTTCCTCCATGGGGGGATCTGGTTTAATATGTTCAAACACAGTTATTAATTTGTGAGAAAATTTTTTAATGCCTGTTACTGTTAATTCTAGATCTAAACGACCTAAAAAGGATCCATGACATCCTGATTGAATCACAATAGTATTATTGGTTAATAAAGGCCTATAAATGCGATTATGAGTATGGGAGCTTAATATAATATCAATATTATTTATTTCTTGTGCTAGTTTCATATCCTGAGGAAAACCAAGGTGAGAGAGAACTATTATCAAGTCTACTTTTTCTTCATTTTTAAGCTGGGTCACATAATGGCTTAATTCATCATTACCCAATGTAAAATAAATACCTTCACTAAATTTAGCTGGCATTACTTTGTCCACTATGGTGGCTGCGATTCCCACTATCCCAATTCTTAAATGATTAACTTCTAGGATGGTATAAGGGGGAAATAGTAGCTTATTATTTTTCTTCCGATAACAGTTAATGGCCAGCATGGGATAGTGAAGTTTTTTAACCAATTTTTCAAAATTTTTAGGACCATAAGCAAATTCCCAGTGGGCGGTCATCGCATTAAAATCAAGTTCATTTAAAAGAGGTACCAGTGAAAAACCTTCTTTTTTGATGGCGGGATAGGTTCCATGAATGGTATCCCCACCATCAAAAAACATGACTTTACCAGGGTTATCATTCCTTATTTCCTTAACTATACTTGATATACGGGGATAACCCCCCACCATCGCATGATTTATTTTATTCCCTTTCCAAAATAGTTCGGGATGTAGTTCCAGGTAACCATGACTATCATTTAATTGAATGATACTCAATTCCAGAGGACGACTCATTAAATTACCTACATTATCGATTAATCAACTATATAATATCTTAGATTTCATTTATATATTTTGACTAAAAAATATTAGGCCCAGTATAACTCCTTTAACTAATTATGATAATTGTAAGACTTAAACTAAGCTTTAACATAACTCTTTTTATTAAGGATAAGTACTTCATTTAAACCCTACACCTTAATTAGTAATTAATGGGGGCGGGGTGTATGAACTGCTATTTAAAACATATGAAATTCATGTTAGAGAGGCAGGAATAGAAACCCATAGTAAGAAAGAAAGAATGTTGATTTAGCTATTCGCCATTTAATCGGCCAAAATAGTAATGAAAAGTGCAATGTTGTTTGGAGAGAAGTTAAAATCTGGATTAATGATGAAAAAAAATGAATTCGATTAATGCTCTAAAAGAAGGGAATAAAGAAAATATTTAAAATATTTATTTAACTGTGTAAATTTTATAAATTTAAAAGTCTATATCCTTAATTTCTTTTATATTTTTAATCACTATGTCTGCGGCCTCAAAAACCTCAATGGGAAGATTTTCTTTTTGTTGGGTAGTTAGAACCCCTAAGTCTGCTTCTTCTAATGCCATTGCATCGTTTATACTATTTCCAACCATCATAACTTTATATTTATTTTTAAGTTCTTTTACAATCTCTCTTTTCTGGTTAGCATGGGCAGTGGGAAACACATTTTTAAGGGATATAGTTAAGTATTTGGCCAGTTGTTGCAAAGATCCTTTACGATCTCCAGAGGCAATATAAATATCAATACCTTTGTTTTTTAAATATGCTATGACTGATTTTACTTCTGGAAATATTTTACCTCCAGAACTAATGGTATATTCAACTTTGCCTTGGGATATATCAATTATAAAACCAGATCCACTACATATTTCCACATCATAACTTTTTTCTACAAGGGCATTTATAGTCTCTTGCACATCTTTAATAACGCTCTGATCATTCTTCAACGCCTCTAAAATTTCTTCTTTGCTTACTAATTCATTAGAATAGCTAATATCAAAATCTATATTATTCCGCATGATGAATTGATATATGGTCTGGTAAGGCTTGGCATTCACTAAACACTTGGCAGGATCGGTTTGTAAAACTACCAGTACCGAATTAGGAGAATAGTATATAACTTCTAGTGAATTCAAATGATCATATAGTTTCCCAGTTTTAATATCTTTTAAAACCCTATCTCTTCTGGTAAGAGTCCCGGAGTTATCAAATACTACTGCTTTCTTCTTCATATACATAAATTGATCCCTCCCTTTAAAAATTATAGGTTTACTTGTAATATGTGCGTTAACATTTAAGATAATATGTAGAATCAGTCAATGAAGAGTTATATTAAGGGTGCTAATGATAAAATATGTACCAGTTACTATTAAAAAACTGCCACAAACTTTTAAAATATATTCATGGGAGCGAGGAGTCATTAGATTAGATCCTCGTGATGTTAAAAATGAAACAGTACCGTACCATGCTATATCAGCAGACCAGTGTCCTATAAGAAACCCTAATATTCCTAAAAAACCTGCTATTGCGATTCCTTTAAATAAAAAAGCAGCGCCAATAGTAGCCCACCATATAAAAAAATATGGATTAGCTAAACTGGTTAACATCCCATCTAGAATGGAACGGTATTTTGACTTGTAGCTTCTTTTAACTTTTTTATTACTAGAACCTATTCTACTCCTAAACATTTGTAAACCCATCAAAATCAATATTAATCCCCCTATAATACCAATAATTATCCCTGTTAAAATAGAATCTATTAACCAGCCTATACCAGCAAATAAAAAAAGGATAAGGACTATTTCAGTTATAATATGGCCGGAGATAATTAAGGGACCTGCGATAAAACCTTTTTCAATGGAATCGGAAATAGTAACTGTTAACATTGGCCCGGGAGCTAATGCTCCGGATAGTCCCACTAAGAAAGAAGTTACTACAAATAAAAGTAATTCAATCATAAAATCACAAATAAATTGAATTTCAATTAAATCTTCATATTATTGCTTTAGTATTTATTTAGAAAACAATTTAGTTTAATTTATATTTAATATTTTATAAAACAAGGTTTTAAATATGTAGTTATTAATATAGAAGCTCTTGATTGAAAAGACCTTTTCTTTTAGATTTAATATTATTTTTTTAGCTTTGCTAAGTTTTAATACTTTCAATTATTCAAAAAAAAGTATCTATTAAACTAATTTTTAGATTATCTTAATGAAAACAATGTTCTAAAAGATAAAGAATTATTTTAATAAATTAATTACACGACTCTTTCCTTTGGATTTTGCCTGTTCATATACTGACCAGGCAGTGATGATATCTTGTACAGCCAATCCAGTAGAGTCAAAAATAGTAATCTCTTCATCTGACGTTCGTCCTGCTATATTACCTAGGATAACATCTCCTATTTGGCCTTTAACATCTGGTTTTTGTATTATGCCTTGGGATAAAGGAACATTAATCTCACCACTATGTCCGGCCTGATCCCAAGAATCAATGAATATGCTAGATTCTGGCAAAATTTGAGGGTCTAATTCTTGTTTTCCAGGAGCATCCGCTCCCATAGCATTAATATGGGTTCCCGGAGATATCCAATCTTTTTTAATGATAGGATCTGCTGATGGTGTAGCTGTAACTACTACATCTTTATTTTGAACGGCTTCTTGGATACTATCCACAGCTATAACAGGTATATCATATTTTTCAGTCATTTTTATAGCAAATTCTTCCCGAGCTGAACAAGTACGGCAGAAAACTTGAACTTCACCAATATCCATTATCTCATTTAAAGCTAAAAATTGAGTGACGGCTTGCTTTCCAGCTCCAACAATACCTATAGTTTCTGAATTATCTCTAAATAAATATTTAGTAGCCACTCCTCCTGCAGCACCTGTACGAATATCTGTTATCCAAGTTCCATCCATTATGGCTATCGGAAATCCTGTTTTAGGATCTAACAATTCAATAACAGCCATTACAGTAGGGAGTCCATGTTTTTGGGGATTATCAGGGTGAACGTTAACTATTTTAACCCCTGCTTTTTCAGTTTCTTCTAGAAAACAGGGCATTACCCTAATATCACCTTTATACTTATTAAAAAATAAGTAATCTTTGGGCGGCATTTGAACTTTACCTTTAGCATCTTCTGCGTAGGCAATTTCTACATCCCGGATCACTCTTTTTATATCTATTAATTCTTTTATTTCTGATTTGTTTAGTATGATAGTATCTGCCATGCTCCATCATTCCTTTTCTTGATATAACTTGAAATATGCTTTTTTTATTGTTTTTAAAAAACATTAAATTTAAATTATACTGATTTAAAGCTGAATTTAAAATTAAAACATAAAAGGCACCTGATCCTTATATTGTCTATATTCAGGATGTTTCTGTATTAATTCTTTTTCTTCCTTATGGGATACTTTTACATATTTATAGATCAAAATAGGCGCAAATAATAAGGTTAAAGGGGTGGGCCATCCATAAAACCAACCAACTATTAATATAATAAATCCTAAATACTGAGGATGACGACTGTAAGCATAAATACCTTTATTTACTATTTTATTTTCTTTAGAATTCCGATATAGAGTAATCCAGCTAATCAGTATTAGCATGGATCCCACTATAATCAATATAGAACCATATAACATGGCTAAATCCATTCCCAGCTTAACCCCCAAAAAACTAAATTCGAAAATATTAGGGGGTAGTTCAGTGCCAGGTACAAAAAATTATTTAGATGCTAATAAAATAGTTAAGGGTATTCCATACATTTCAACAAATAAAGACACAAAAAAGGCGGTAACTAGACCATACTCCAACCATTCAGATTTTCTCCGATAGGATAAAGGAATTAAAAATGCCATAAATATAAAAATAAAAAAAATTACTACTTTCCATTGCTCAGTAACTACTAAGGTGATGATATTACTGGTTAAATAAGTATAAAAATGATGGTAAAAATCTTCAAGAAAAAACAAAGGAACTAGGAGTAAGGAAATTAGAAAAACTTTAAATATGATATTTTTACCTACTTTCATTATATCTCTATCCTAACTGGATCTAGTTACTTATCCTAGAGCTTTACTTATCTTGGTACTATATTGCCATAATATTAATCTACTTATTATAAGAATTATATTATAAGTTCAAGAGTAAATTAATGTTGAAAGTAGAGTATTTGCTATTAAAGTATAAGATATTATTTGGATATATGGGGGCCTAAGAAACCCTATTTGAGTTTTACTACCTTTAAATTTACTGTGAAGATTTATCAGGTGTTACTATGAATATTCTGGAAAAAACAGAATTGATAAAGAATCAGGAACTCTCTGCTAGTGAGAATTTAGAACGATTTAGCACAATAATTAATCAGAAAAATAAAAATATTAATGCTTTCCTAGAAGTCCATGAGGAACAGGCTCGAGAAAAAGCTCTAGAAATCGATCAACGTATAAAAAATGGGCAAAAGGTTGGAAAATTAGCTGGAATGGTTATTGGAATCAAAAGTAATATAAGCGTGGAAGATTTCACAATCTCAGCTGCTTCAAAAACCTTGAAAAATTATTTAGGCAGTTATGATGCAACCGTTATACAGAAAATTAAAAAAGAAGACGGTATAATAATTGGAATGACTAATATGGACGAATTTGCTGCAGGGAGCTCTACTGAAAGCTCTTATTATGGTCCCACCCATAACCCTGCTGCTCCAGGGCATATTCCTGGAGGTTCAAGTGGGGGTAGTGCAGCAGCTATTGCAGCAGGTATGTGTGACTTGGCTGTTGGATCTGATACTGGCGGTTCTATTCGTAACCCAGCTTCCCACTGTGGTATAATAGGTTTTAAACCAACTTACGGTGCAGTTTCACGGCAAGGACTACTTGATTTAGCTATGAGCCTGGATCAAATCGGCCCATTTGCTTCTGATAGTTCAGGAATTGCACTCTTACTTGAAACTATGGCTGGAGAAGATCTTTATGATTGTACTTCACTGAAATGGGAGGTGCCTAGTTTCAGCTCTATGGTAAGTGAAAATGCAGGACAGTCACTCAGAGGAGTAAAGTTAGGGGTGGTAAAGCAATTTCAAGAGGCAAGTGATGATCATATAGTGAAGATAATTGAAAATTCCCTTGATAAAATGAAGGAGATGGGGGCAGAAGTAGTTGAATTAAGTTTTGATTATATGGATTTATGCTTAGCTACTTTTTATCTGATAACCTTTGTTGAGTTTTTTTCTGCTACCCGCAAATATGATGGCCGAAAATATGGTTTCAAAATAGAAGATAATTGTGGCGAGGAAGTATTACGCAGAATTTTTATGGGATCTTATATATCTCAAAAAGAATTCAGTGGAAAATATTATAAAAAAGCCCTTCAAGCACGTTCTTTGATTAAAAAGGAGATTAATAATCTATTAAAAGATGTGGATTTACTAATTGGCCCCACCGTACCCAAGTTACCCCACAAGATTGGAACTGTACTTGAACCATTAGATATGTATGCTTATGATTTATTAACAGTTAGTGCTAATTTATCAGGCATACCCGCTTGCAGTTTAAAAGCAGGGGAATTCAAAAAAATCCCCGTGGGCTTACAATTACAAGCCAAACCATTAGAAGAAGAAAAGATTATTAAGGCCATGGCTGCCTATGAAAATTTTAATAAAAGTTGAAAGTAGATCATTTTAGGGAATTCTCCTGAGATTTTTTTCTAATCAATGATAAATTTCTAGTAATTCCAAAGAAAATTATAAAGGAAAATCATGAAAATCGGTTTAGTATATGTTGAAGGCGCTGTCCCTGCTTTTGAAGACTTTGGATTTCTTCCAACCCATATAGTTAGAAATAATGGTATGGTGGAGGGTTTTAAAGCTCATAAAATTTTAGATGGATTAATAATCCCTGGTGGAACTATAGTTGAATCAGCTAGCCTAAGCCAGGATTTACAAGAAGAAATCCATTTAATGAATAGGGAAGGCAAATTTATTCTAGGCATTTGTTCTGGATTTCAAGTTTTAGCAAATGAAACAGATTTGGGCCGCCGTTCGCCGTGTCCCATAATAAAAAGGGGTTTGGGAATTTTAGATGTTAATTTTTATCCTATGATCAGTAATGATAGAGTGAATGCCCAGGTAGTTGGCGAATCATTCCTGACTAAGGGTTTATTAGGGGATTTTATCACCGGATTTCATTGCCATACCTATGGTCATATAGAAGGTGAAGCTAAACCAATATTAAAATCTAAGATTAAACGCACAGATTATTCTGAAAATCCTCGTGAAATTCTAGCCGGTGTTAAAAATCAGGAAGGTAATGTAGTAGGAACTATGCTCCACGGAAGCCTTGATGAAAATCCAGAGTTAATAGATAATATCTTAAATTTTTTAGGTGCTGATGAAAAACAAAAATCCCGTATAAATGAATTTAATAGGATTCTACTTAAAAAAATAAAAAAAGAAGTAGGTATTAATACCGGCATTAAAGTCAAAGAATCTTCAGGGATATTTAACAATTGGAAATCCAATCAAGCCAAACTTCAAAAAAAAGATCCGAAACTAATTCCCCCTACAATAATTATAGCCAGCACAGGATCTGATTCGGGTAAAACCTTTATTTCTACTGGTTTAGCCGGTAATTTTCATGAAAATGGCTTAAAGGTAGCTATACTAAAAATAGGTCCTGATGTTAGGGATATAGTACCCGCCCTATATTTAACTAAAGGGAAAATGGAGCAATATGCATCAATAAAAATTGGTGATCTTGGCTGGATGGAGCTAGAACTAGTTTTAGAGTATCTAAAACGCAATAAATTTGACTTAGTGATCATTGAAGGGGTTATGGGTATACTTACCGGCATATTAAACGAAAAAATTCCCTATTCTGGGGCAGAAATCGCTTCCGCCGCCAATATACCTATTATTTTGGTGTCTGGTTGTAATAAAGGAGGTATAGAAACTGCTGCAGTTGATTTAGTGGCCCATATTAAGATTTTGCGTAAAATGCAATTGAATATTCCCGCGGTAATTCTTAATCGTGTATATGATCAGGAAATTTTCCAGAAAGCAAGCCAATATATTAAAAAAGAAACCAGTGTTGCTAGGGTAATGGGTATACCCAAGATTAATCTAAAAGCAAGGAGTTCCACTCCAGAAGTACAAATCAAATTAGAAGATTTCTGTATTTCTGCACAGAAAACCATAAAAAATCATTTGAATTTGAATCAAATATTAATGATGGCGGAAAACCCGTTATTTAGCCACTATATGACTAGGGATAATTTAGAAGAATTGTTTCAAATAAAATAAATCAAATTTAAACCAAAATATAGCAGGCCATATTAATTTAAATCAGTATCTATATCATCTATTTCTTCTCCATTTATTATTTCTATACCCTTATCTTGGATATCATAGGCTAAAAATTGAGTAGGAGTTCTAGTATTTCTCATTTTAATAATATCCATAACTCTTTCTCTCCGTCCAGTATAAGGGTTTTCTCGACGACTTAAATTTATAGCACCATAAACTGAGAAAAGAGCGACTTCATTGAATTCCAAAGACGTGGAAGAATCCATGATCAATAGAGAGGTTATACCTCTTTGCTTCAATTCATAAACTAAAAGATCAAACTGGTTACGAAACTCGTATGGTGTTAATTTAGCAGTATATCCTCCTAGACTGTCTATTACTACTACTTCCGTTCCAGAAGGTATATCTTCCAGAATTTTATAAAAATTTCCTTTAATAGGATCCATTTCCATGCTTATTTCTGCTTCAGTAATTTTAACCTTTATTCTAGTCAATTCAATAAAAGTAAGCAATCCCTTTTCTTCTAATTCCTGAGTGTCCCATCCAAATGAATTAGCCTGCATATGCAAATCATGGGAATCTTCTTCTGCAGTAATATAAACAGTTTTGTAACCATTTTCACAGCTACTTATAGCAAATCTTAATCCTAAGATAGTTTTACCACAACCCGCATCTCCGGTTATAAGTACAGATCTTCCTTGGGGAAATCCTCCCAAAGATTTGTCCAATCCACTTATTCCAGTTGCAATCCTTTCCATGGTCTCAGCCTCCTTGAATGGTTTTTGAAGATTTTAATATGTAATTTTGACATATTTTAAAAAAATTTTATTTTCCAGCTTTATGGGATGTATCTAATTATTATAACGAGTATAATTAAAATTAATCACTTACAAATTCTTTGTAAGCTTCTATAACTTCATCCCCACTTAGAAAAATCAAATTATTTTCTTTAGCATAGTTTTCCGCGTGCTCAGTATTTAGAGATTCACCATTTTCATCATCCATCATTTCACAACAAACTGCTACTTCTGTAAGTCCAGCCATCTCCATAAGGGCAATGCTCATTTCGGTGTGCCCTTTTCTTTTAAGTACATTTCCCTCAGAAGCTTTTAAAAGGGTTACATGCCCTGGAGCGCGGAAATATTTGCCTAAATCGCCTTGTTTTTCATTTTTACATAACCAAGCCAATTCTCGAATAGTGAAGGCCCGATCATTATCGGTAATCCCAGTAAAGGTTTCTCGATGATTAATAGTGATTGAGAAAGCAGATTTTTCATCATAAGGTATGTCTGTGGGAGATAATTCCCCTAATACTGGATATTTATCAATTGCAGTCTCCATTATATCGGTCATAAAAGGTATTCCTAATTTAAAGGAATTTTCTGCAGATATAGGAGCACAAACCAGTCCACCCGCATCATTTCTAATGGTGGTCATGTGTTGGGGGGTCATAAATTCAGCAGCTATTATCATGTCGGTTTCTCGTTCACGGTTTTCATTATCAAAAACTAAAACTATTTCTCCATTTTTTAAGGCTTTTAAAGCATTTTGGACCATATAATCACTTAATAAATTTTTTTAATTGAATATTATTATTCGGGGTTTAAATTCAAATATCTTTTTTTTAAGGCTTTAAATTCAAATATTTAGTTATTAACTTTGAATTGTGAGTATGACTTCATCTCCATCCCTTAAATTTAATTTTTCTCTTAGATTTTCCTCTGCTACAAATTCTAAATATTCTTCAGGGTGTTTACTTTTTTCAGGGAAAATGATTGCTCCATCTATAAATTCTTGTAGTTTAGCTTTTATGAATAAAACGTCTCCGAAACCTTCTGAGCCCTTTAAAAGTTCCATATCTTTTTTTTTAATTTCATCTATTTTTTCTAAATCTTTTTCTTTAATCAAAATATTTAAAGTTCCTTTAAAGGGTTTAAAGCCCAATTTATCTTTAAATTGTTTGGAATAAATCTTTTGTGACATAAAATAGGTTCCTTTTTGTGTTCCAGAAGTCACCATACCTTTTAATTTCATAATACACCTTTATTTTTAATAATGTATGGAAGATAGTTAGTCTTCATATTGGTTTGATAGCTCATGCTTATTTGAGATTATCTACATTTTAAATATATGCGATTACTATAACTAATATTTACTAATATTGCTATGTAAGAGAGAAGTCATACATGACAATATTTGATTTAATATTATAAAAACTACTAATACCTATTTTTATGGAATATAATCCTCTTTTTAATTAATCAGTTTACCATTCATTCATAAATAAATTAATCCAAACATAAAAAATGAGAATTAAGCATTAAATTACCTTTATTTATTCTATTCTAGCTAATATGGTGGAAAAAATCGGCCCTCTAATATCAATTTCCTTGTTCGCACTGGTAATATAATTTAAAGCCACCCCATCTAATTTTAGGTTTATATCAGAGATAGAACGAGCAATGGTAGTTCTTATTTTTAATTCATTAGTTCCTGCTAGCACCATTTCTTCTATTTGATAAGCAGCTTTTGCAGCTAACGATTCCATATAATTTATTTTCGTATTTATACCCTTCTTTCTAGTTTCTTTTATAAATGGATTATCTACAGGTCCTTCAGTAGGCACCCCTACTATATTTCCTTGATAAATGTAAACTTGATTCCAGGCGGCAGGTCCTAACAATTTAGTATTTTCTTCTTCTTCTATCGCCATAACCTGAATATTTTTACCTAAAAATTGCCCAGAAAAAATTTTAAATGTACAAGGGGATTCAGCTCCGGCATTTTCCTCCCATACCTCTAAAATCCTATGCATAAGATTTTTACCTTCTTCTGTGACGGGATAATAGTTGATTAAAAGCATGGTCGAGATATCCCGGTCAGAAAGATGCCATTTACCGTATATATGGGGGTAAACCATCTCTCGAATATCATTTTCCTGATGTAAAATCATGGCTAGACGTTCCACTCCTAAACCTAGATTCATTACTTCCTCCTTAATTCCATATCCAGCTAAAGCTATAGGGGAATATAAACCAAAAGTAGCTATTTCTACCCATTCTTTTAAGTGGGGATGATAACCATAAACTTCTGTCTGGGTTCCAGGAATATAATATTTTGATTTTTTCTCATCTGGCAAATATTTGAATTTAGAAAATCCGAAATGTTCTAATAAGGCTTCTGAGACAGCTTTCCCCATATCCAGAGAAACTTCATCATTTACTATTACACATGAAGCTGAATGATAAGTCATTAGATGGCTACTATCCTCTTTCTGTTCTCTTCTAAAACATCGATCAATTGAAAAGAGTTTTAAAGGTAATTTTGAACGATCATGCATATTTTGAAGGGATATAAACCAACCAGAAGTCATATGAGACCTTAAAGTATTCTTACTGGCTAGGGGCTTTAACTGGTGAATTTCAGGAAAAACATGCTCTAAAACTTTCAATCCCATATCATTTCTTACTTCTAAAGCTTGGGATACCTCATATACTAAATCATCACCAGAAAGATCACCTTTTTTATATGCTCTAAAAACATTTTGAAGCGCTTTTAAAGAATCTTCACTTACTTTCACTCCCAGATTCTCTATTTTTTCTATCTTATCCATCCCTAATCCAATATCAGGTCTAGGTAGTCCTGCAAGATAAAAACACCGGTCTAAAACTGCAGGTGCCTCAGGTCCGAATTGTTTATAGATGTGTTCTTCTTCGATGAAAAGGGGGTTTACTATTTCACTAAAACCTAATTTTAAATAGGCTTGTCTTATTTCCCATAAGGTATCATATAAAAGATGTGATTTCCCGCTTTTAAACCGTAAACGAGGATATTGGTAGTCATGGTGTGGTTTTTTGAGAAGCTTACCACTTTCAACCCAAGCTTTTTCAAAATCTTTTTTTGAGAGTTTAATAATCTTTTTTTTGTTCAATTTTTACCCTCGGTCCTGATTTTTTCCAACTTTTTTTAAGGATATCAGCTTAAGAATAAGTTAATGATTATATTATCGGTTATAGTTTTATTTATTTATAATAATCTGATTACTCTGGATATTAATAAGAGAATTTTTCATTTTTTTTCATTAATCTATTTTTAAACCTAAGATCACATAATTTAAATAATCATAATTATCAATTATGAAAATATGGAAAACGAAATATATACATGTGACGTATTGATTATTGGATCGGGAGGCGCAGGTTGTAGAGCTGCTATAGAGATTTCTGATCATAATTTAGAACCGTTAATAGTTTCAAAAGGATTATCCTTTAAATCAGGATGTACAGGCATGGCTGAAGGAGGATATAATGCAGCCTTTGCCTTTGTAGATTGTGATGATAATCCAGATATTCATTATCAGGACACCTTAAAGGGAGGGGCTTATTTAAACGATCCAGAACTGGCTAGAATATTAGTGGATGAATCTCCAGATCGTTTAGTTGATTTAGAAAATTATGGTGCTCTTTTTGATCGCCAAGAATCTGGCGAGTTGAATCAAAGACCTTTTGGAGGCCAAACTTATAGGAGGACCTGTTTTCTAGGTGATCGAACTGGCCATGAGATCATCACTGCCCTTAAAGAAGAAATTAATCGCAGAGAAATTAATACTTTAGATGAAATAATGATCATATCCCTTATTTTAGATGATTCCAAAAGCAGTGTTCGGGGCGCGTTAGGTTTTTCTTTAAAAGACTCTAAAACTATTATTTTTGAATCCAAATCCACTATATTAGCCACTGGAGGAGCAGGACAAATATATCCTGTAACTTCAAACACTATGCAGAAAGGTGGTGATGGTTTTCATTTGGCCTGGAATGCAGGCGCAGATTTAATAGACATGGAACAAGTTCAATTCCACCCTACAGGGATGGTTTATCCTGAATCACGCAAAGGAGTTCTGGTAACCGAAGCAGTTCGTGGAGAGGGAGGCATTTTATTAAATAATCAGAATGAACGCTTTATGAGTAAATATGATGAAAGGATGGAACTAGCTACTAGGGATGTAGTTTCCAGAGCTATTTATAATGAAATCAGGGAAAATAAAGGAACTGCTAATGGTGGAGTTTATCTGGATGTAAGTCATCTTCCAGCGGAAGTTATGGAAGAAAAACTGGAAACTATGCTCTTACAATTTTTAGATGTGGACGTAGATATCCGTAAAGAACCTATGGAAGTAGCACCCACAGCACATCATTTTATGGGCGGAGTTAAAATTGATCCTTGGTGTAGAAGCACGATAAAAAATCTTTTTGCAGCAGGAGAAGCTAGTGGCGGAGTACATGGAGCAAATAGACTTGGTGGTAATGCTTTAGCCGATACACAAGTATTCGGTAAAAGAGCAGGGAAAGCTGCTGCATCTAATGCCTTAAAATCTTCTAATAAAATGAATTATAAACATTTAAATCAGGTTAATACTCGTTTAGACAATTTGATTAAGGAAGGCGATATTTCACCCCAGCATATAAAAAACCAAATAAATACTATAATGTGGGACCAGGTAGCTATACTTAGGAATGAGAAGGGATTAAAAGAGGCTCTAATAAAAATAAACAGTTTAGAATCTCTATTACCTAACATGAATGTTCCGGATGGTTCTAGTTACAATGTTAACCTTCAAAAAGTTTTAGAGGTAGAGAGCATGATTAATATTGCTAAACTGGTAACTAAATCGGCCTTACTTCGTAAAGAAAGTAGAGGTTCACATTTTAGAGAAGATTATCCGCATAGAAAGGCGGAATGGAAGAAAAGCATTGTTCTAAATAAATCCAAAGGCGTTAATTTTATTAAAAGGTAAGCTTTATACTTGGAGGGTAATTTTTGAGAGTAAAGTTTTAAAAATTATTCTATAATCCTATATTTTTAATGAAACTCTCATGATCAGTTAAATCATCCATGATGAAATCTACTTTAGTTTTTTGTAATTCTGAAGTGCTATATCGGCCAGTTGCAACAGCAATAGTTCTAGCGCCTGCTTTTCTACCGGCTTCCACATCTAGTGGTGTATCACCAATTACATAGATTCGGTCTCCCGCATAATTATACCTAACTTTAGCTATTTCTATAGCTTTTTTAACTAATAGGGGACGTTCAGCATGATCACTTCCAAAACCACCAAAAGAAAAATATTCATTTAATCCTGCTCTTTTTAATTTAGCATATGCAATGGGTTCTAAATTTCCAGTGCTCAGTCCCAGGAAAACCTTCTCCTTTTCAAGCAGATCTAATAGATTTTTAACACCTGCAAGCGCTATGACATTTTCTTGATGCACATTAGTGAGATAATATTTAGTCATATAAGTTAGACAGTTCTGAAAATTCTTTTCAATTATTTCTTCTTCAAATCCTCCTAATTCCAGCACTTCTTTGAGAATTTGGGGGTCAGTCTTTCCAGCGTAATTTATACCACTTATATCTTCTTTCATACCGTAAAACTTATCAACAGCTTTTACAAAGGCCTGGTAATGACATCGCGCTCCCCTAACTAAGGTGCCATCGATATCAAAAAGCGCTAAAATACCATTATTTCCCATATTTTGTCTCCATTTTTTCATGATTTAGAAACTAATTCTTCTGCAGCATTTTCAGCAATTTCTAAAACTGCAGCTTCTTCTATAGTAAATATATCTCTATCTTTCATTAAAATTTCACCATTAACTATAACCGTGTTAACATCTGATCCATTTGCTGCATAAACCAGGTGAGAAATAGGATGCCGGTAAGGTGTAAAATGCTCACTGTTCCTATCTAAAAGTACTAGATCAGCTTTTTTTCCTAATTCAATACTTCCTATTTCGTCTTCCAGTCCTAAAGCACGAGCACCATAAAAGGTGGCCATTTTAAATACTTTACTTGCATTTAAAGCTGTTGTATCCAAAGTATTAACTTTTTGCAGTAGTGATGCAATTTTAAGCTCCTCTATCATATCTAAATTGTTATTAGATGCTGCACCATCAGTACCAAGCGATACACATATTCCATTATTAATTAATTCATTCACGGGCGATATACCTGAGGCCAATTTCATATTACTAGCGGGATTGTGAGATATTTTCACATCATTCTCTTTTATGATTTCTTTTTCATAATCAGAAAGCCAAACTGCATGGGCAGCCAACACATCTTCACCTAAAAAACCTATATCATGCAAGTATTCGAAAGGTCTCTTGCCCTGGGCTTGGATTACTTGATCTACTTCATTCTTGGTTTCACTGACATGGATATGAATATTAACCCCGTATTTATTTGCCTTTTCTCGGACTTCTTCAAGTAATTCAGGAGAGCAAGTATAAGGTGAATGTGGCCCAAAATCAACCTTTATACGTCCATCTGCCGTATTATGGCATTTTTCTATTATCCTTATACTTTCTTTAAATTCATTTTTTCTTTTTTCTTCATCAAAAAGGTCTATCATTCCATGAGATAGTTTTGCTCGCAGTCCAGAATCTTCGACTGCCCTAGCCACATCATCCATAAAAAAATACATATCATTGAAGGTAGTGGTACCTGATTTAATCATTTCCAAACAACCCAACAAAGCACCAGCATAACAATAATCACCATTTAAATTAGCTTCCACAGGCCATATATGCTCATTTAACCATTCATCAAGATTTAAATCATCAGCCAAACCTCTTAAAAGTGTCATAGATAGGTGAGTATGGCTGTTAACCATTCCCGGAATAAGAATTTTATCTGATCCATCTATAACTTCTTCTGCATTATTAACTCCAATATCCTTTGAAATTTCAACGATTTTATCATTTTCAATTAAAACGGAACCTTTCTTAGTTTTACCAGGGTCGACAATTACTGTATCTTTAATTAATATGGATTTACTCTCCATAATATCACTCTATAGGTAGATTCTATTTTTTGCTTTAAGGTTAACTCGGAATACTAATATGTTTAAAATACAATGTATATACCTAAAGATCCAAATTTTTTGGATGTGAGTACAAATATTTAAACTTGTAACTAATTAAAATGGTTTATTCTATTTAATTATTTGGAGTATAAAAATGAAGCTTAAAATAGCTATTCCCTCTAAAGGAAGAATCAGTGATCCTGCACTAAAACTATTAGGTTATGCAGGTATTGGTTTAAAAGATACGGTCAATCGGAAATTATTTGCAGATACTCAACATCCTGATATTAGTGTAATGTTTACTCGTGCTGCAGACATCCCTGAATTTGTAGCAGATGGGGCAGCTGATCTAGGAATCACTGGTATGGATTTAATTTTAGAAAAAGGAGATAGAGTCAAGATTTTAGAAGATCTTAAATTTGGAAAAGCTAATTTAGTGCTGGCATCTCCTGAAGATTCTTCTATAACCAGCCTAAAAGATTTAAAAGATGACATGGTAGTGGCTACAGAGTTTCCTAATTTAACCCATCATTATCTACATGAAAAGGGAATAAATATCAAAATAGTAGAACTTAGCGGTTCTACAGAAATAGCTCCCTTTATTGGTGTGGCAGATTTAATTGCAGATTTAAGTAGCACTGGCACAACTTTGAAAATGAACCATCTAAAAGTTGTAGACACTATAGTGGAAAGTTCAGTGAGATTAATAGCTAACCATGATTCTTTCACGGAAAAAAAAGTAATCATTGAAGAAGTTTTAACTGGCATCCAGGGGGTTATGGAGGCAGAAAGTAAAAAATTGATCATGCTGAATGTTGAGAAACAGAGATTAGCACAAGTTGAAAAAGCCATGCCTGGCATGACCGGACCTACTGTTTCTCAAGTCTTATCTAATAAGAACATGGTAGCAGTACATGCTGTGGTAGATGAAAAGGAAGTATTTAAATTAGTAAACCGACTTAAAAAAGTAGGGGCAAAAGATATACTGGTAATGTCTATTGAAAGAATCATAAATTAAAATATAAGGTTTAATCCCGGGAGTGGAAGTATTTGAAACTTTTAAGGTTTAAAAAAGGAAACAAAATAAAAAATGGGATTATGAGGGAAAATGAGATTAATGAAATTTCATTAGATTTATTAGATGCTATGAAAAATCCTGAAAAGGCCTTAAAATATTCTAATAAGTCTTATAAACTTGAAACAGTAAAAATACTCACTCCAATCAATCCTTCCAAGATAATTTGTGTGGGATTAAATTATAAAGATCATGCTCAAGAACTCAACATGCAATTGCCTGAAGAACCTATTATTTTCCTGAAAGCCCCTAGCTCTATCATATCCACTCAAGAGCAAATTATATGTCCGCCTCAATCTAAGGAAATAAATTTTGAAGTAGAACTAGCCCTAGTAATAGCTCAAAAAGCTAAAAATATTTCTTCAAGACTGGCCTCTGATTATATAGGAGGCTATACTATAGTTAATGATGTCACCGCCCGTGATTTACAGCGTAAAGATGATCAATGGACTCGAGCGAAAAATTTTGATACTTTTTGTCCCCTAGGTCCCATGATTGAAACTGAAATGAATCCCAAAGATCAACATATTTTTTTAAGCCTAAATAAGGAAATAAGGCAAGACTCAAATACGCGCAACATGATTTTTGGAATTGAAGAACTATTAGAATTTGTCTCCCACATCATGACTCTTTATCCTGGGGATATTATTGCCACGGGCACTCCTCCAGGAGTGGGATCCATGCAACCAGGCGATCTTATACAGGCTGGAGTAGAAGATATTGGCCTACTGGAGAACCAGGTTAAATCATTTTAATTTTATAATTAAGAAAAACATATTTATAGTTCAAGGGGAAGATAAACGATCTAATTTTATTTCATATTCCTTTTTTAGACTAACTATTAAAAAAATTAGGGTTAAAACTAATAAAACTCCAAAAACAATAACCATAGACCATTCCCCTCTTTGAATATAATATCCTGGACTTAAAATCAGAGTATAAATTAACATTCCTAGTCCAAGCAAATTCAGATTATAGGCTATTCTTTTTTTAAATAAAAAACCTAAACCAGCTATAACTAATACAGTGGCTGTTGAAAATTCAGCTATAAGGTGTAATATTATTTCTGCAGGACGATCAATAATTTCAGGGACTTGGCCACTTATCAAGAAAAAGGCCCACATCAATAACATTAACAAACCAATGATTAGCGAATAAATCGCAACTAAATTCCGAATCTTCATAATAATCACTTAGATCGAGTTCTAAAGATATTTTTTTTTGGGGGGGGGGCATGGTTATTTAATATTAGTTTATTCCATGAAAATAGCTGGCTTATAAGGCACAGCATTCGAGGCCTTATTTTCTGGATCGTAAGCTGCATCTTCATGTATTATGATATCTGCATTAAACTCCTTAGCTAAATAATCCTTAGCATCATTAAGAATTTGCTTTTCATTAACTGGACCCACATAATGTATACGGGTCATTTCTCGGCTGATTTTTTGAACAAATTTAGCAATTTCTTTTTTATTATCATGGACATTATGTTGAATAGATTGGCCCATTATTCGACCAATATCTGGTTTACCTACTTCTTCTGCAATTTCAAATATCTTCCATTTCCAGTCCGGAGCTAAATAAATATGAATTTTTTGGGGTTCCATACTCACCATTTTTTTAATTTCAGAGATATCTTTTACTATTCCTTGTACGATTTCCTCTGCTTTCTGCACCTTTTCATTTATAAATTTCTCCTCATAAATTGGCCAGGAAGCTTGAGAAACCATTCCCATTCCCCCATATTTCTCCCAAATTTCTTCACAAATATGGGGGGTGAAGGGTGCCAGTAATCGTATCCAAGCATCTAACACTTTTTTTAGAACATAGGATATTTCTTTTATTTCATATTCTTCTTTAACGTAATATTCTATCCGGCGGAAATAATGGTCCACATCCTTTTTAAGAAGGAAGAGTCCATTTTGAATTGCTTTTCTGGTTTGAAATCCTTCCAATGCCTCGTTAACTTCTTTAATTCTTAAATTAAGTTGTCCTAACATCCATAAACTTATGAATCTTTCCACGTCTTGATTTTTTAGTTGGGCTAGGTTTAGGTCGGTTCCATTTATTTCGGCAACTTTTTCTGCAAACTCTTCAAACCATTCCAGTCTTCTTTTAGTTCCTTTTAATTCTTTTTCTCTCCAGTCAAAATCCTGCCAGGGCTCAGCAGATGACATTAAAAAAAGTCTTACTACATCCGCGCCATGATTTTCTATGGCATCAGATAATAGTATCACATTACCTTTAGATGAAGACATTTTTTGCCCCTCTAATAATCCCATACCAAATACTACTGCTCCCTGAGGCCATTTATCCTCAGTGAAAATAGCAGAGTGATGAAATATATGGAAAGTTAGATGATTTCCTATAAGATCCTTAGCTGAAAGTCTCCAATCCAAAGGATACCAGTACTTAAATTCACTTTGCATGTCTTTAACATAATCTAATTCAATATCGCCTTTTTGATTTAGAAAAACTGTATTGAATAAATCATCATCTAAATCTTCAACTGAAATATTCTTCAAATATTTGGCAATAGTATAATAGGCCATGTAAACTGTGGAATCGCTAAGTGGTTCTATGATCCACTGGGGATCCCATGGTATTGGTGTACCCAGACCAATTCTTCTAGAGCAAGCCCAATCATGCAACCAGCCAATATAATAATCGAAATTAGATCTAACTTCATTTGGAATAATTTTCATCTTTCCTAAACATTTTTGAGCCATATTTTTCCATGATTCATCTGAATATTTCATGAACCATTGATCTTCCATAATTTTTACTACACATCTACTAGCACAGCGACATATAACTGGATGTTCTGCAAAATCAAACATATGATCTGCTTTATTTTTATTTTTCAAATCTTTAATAATTTCTTCACGCGCAACTGAAACTTCTTGTCCTTTATAATCATCAATGTGCTTGCTCATAATCCCTTGGGCATGTTCCAATTTATATAGTTCATTGGTAGCTTCCTGGAGAAGGGGATCGTTTTGATTTTTCACCCCTATTTTTTTAATCATATCCTGGGCTGGAATTTCACCAAATCCGTCTAAGGTGATAACGTTTTGGGGTTGAATGTTAAAGACAAGTTCTTTTAATCCATATTTTTCTAATAGCTTTTCATCTTTTTTAAGATCTTGCAGCGCTATATAATCTGCTGGAGCATGTCCAGGAACCGAAAATACCACACCAGTAGCATATTCAGGATCAACAAAGTGAGCTGGTAATATGGGATGTTCTT
>PWMT01000131.1 GCA_003558085.1 Methanobacteriaceae archaeon | reverse complement strand
TCAAAAATTATATATTTACAGGATGGCAAGGTTTATAATAAAAGAAAAGTAGAGCATCAAATTATTAAAATGTAATTTTAAAATTAGTAATTTTATTTTTATTATCTCTGAACATAAAGTAAAATTTGAAAATTTTAGAGTTATTACCGAGCAAATGAAAATGGCAACACATAGCTTTTTGGTTCTTTAGAAAAATATAAAAGAAAAAACCTAGTTTTCCTTGATAGGTCTGTTTATCTGTAAACAATTAGTAGATATATATAATGGACAAATCAATGTTTAAAGAGATGTAGATAAGAAATCTACCTCTTTCATAGTGGAATTGCCTCAAAAAAAGTAAGGAGTTGAAATAAATTCATGTCTTATAGAATGGTTATTTGTGATGATGACACTAATTATTTGTATATTATGGAAAAATATTGTAAGAAAGAGTTTGAATATATAAAAATAGTAGCTACTGCTCAATCAAGTGAGGAATTACTGGAGATCTCTAAAAATAAAAAGTTTAAATATTTAAACTTTGCTATAATGAAGTGTTGGAAAAAGTCTTCATTATATATATCTATAATGAAAGAGTAATTTTGTATTTATTAACCAGTTCATTATGATATATCATTAACGAGATCAAATATTTCATTTTATTCATTATTTTACAATTATTTAGAAATGTGGTAGGATAAAATTAATATATTGATGGTTTAGGTTTATAATGATGGGAAATAGTTATTTCTATAAATAGAAAGGAGCATTCCTGTAATAACTAAATAGGACATTAGACAAAAAAATACCCCCTTGGTATAATACGGAGTATCAGAGGTCATTCTGATCTCTAAAAAACCAAGGAGGTATCTAATATGAATTATACACAAAACCAGAAAATAAAGCAAATAAAAGAAGAAACTTTAGTAGTTGGAGTTGATATTGCCAAAAAGGACCATGTGGCTCGAGCCCAGGATTTTAGGGGAATTGACTATGATAAACCATTAAAATTTGAAAATAATTCATTGGGATTTAAGTTTTTTCTTTCCTGGATGAATAAGGTAGCCAAAGAAAATAATAAAACAGAAATCATTGTTGGCATGGAACCTACGGGACATTACTGGTTAAATATCAATGAATTTCTAGTAAACTATGGAATAAAACTAGTGTTAGTAAATCCAGCTAATGTAAAAAGAAGTAAAAGTCTTGATGATAATTCTTTAACCAAAAATGATATTAAAGATGCTAAAGTAATTGCTCAACTGGTTAAAGATGGCCGTTATTCAGAGCCCAAAATGCCAGAAGGTATTTATGCTGAACTACGGGCAGCAATGACTCATAGAGAGCGCCTGGTAAAGGATATAATCAGAATTAAATCTAAAGTAATTCAGTGGCTGGATAAGTATTTCCCCGAATATTCAGATGTGTTTAAGGGCTGGGACGGTAAAGCTTCTCTTGCGATATTAAAAGAGATTCCTTTGCCAGGTCAAATAAATAATCTGAGTGCTGAGAAGATATTAAATGTAATTAAAAAAGGTGCCAGTAGAGGAGTTGGTATAAAACGAGCAAGACACCTCAAAGAAAAAGCTAAAAAATCAGTTGGTATCACAGAAGGTCTAACTATAGCACATTTAGAATTAAATAATTTAATTGTCCAATATGAGTTATTCATATCTCAAAAAGAAACACTAGAAACACGGGTAGAAGAATTGTTAAAGAAACTCCCTGAGGTAGAATATATGAATTCCATAAAGGGAGTGGGCTTGATGACTATAGCCGGTTTTATAGCAGAAATAGTGGATATTTTAAATTATGAACATCCCTGCCAGATTCAACGGTTAAGTGGGCTAAATTTAATTGAAAATAGTTCTGGAAAACATAAAGGGAAAACCAAAATAAGTAAAAGAGGAAGACCACGCTTAAGATCATTATTGTATCGGGTTACCCTTTCTATGATTGGAAGCAACAATGAATTTCGAAAACTTTATGATTATTATACTAAACGCCCCAAAAACCCGCTGAAAAGTCAACAGGCCAGAGTAGCTTTAGTTTGTAAATTAATTAGAATACTTTTTGCTTTAGGTCAAAAACAGGTAAAATATGATGGTGAAAAAATGTTGAATGATATAGTTAGAAATCAATCCAGACTTGAAAGTTTAGCTGCTTAGATAAAAAATAAAAGTCAATTTAATATTATGTATAAAACCAAGATTATTTAGTTATAAACAGTGAATAAACTTGAAATAAATTTTAAATTATCAACAACTATACTCATTGATTAATTAGATTTTTTAGCATATTGACAAACGAAGCCAGGAGCAGCCGGAAAACAATTTAATCCATTAGGGCTTAGTTCATCTATGACCCGGTTAAGGAGCATATCCCGGCCTCCACCCATGGGTAGGCAGGACGAAGGAATGTTAGGGCATTGACCCGGAGAGAAATGGGAGGTATAGCCACCATGGTATTGTGGAGATCTAAGGCGACCATAAAGGTGTTTTTTGACAAAAATAAGATATTTTTAAATAACTATACCTTTATACTTCCAAAAAATCTCTTAGATGTAAAATATGCCTATCAGGCTTTGAAAAAATAAGTTAAAAAACTAAGAATGAGTGAGTATGAGTGAGATAAACAAAACTTATAGAGGGAGAGGATCATATATGATTAGATGTGATAAGGAAATGAATAAATTATATGTATCTTTAAATGGAAATGATAATAATGATGGCACCAAGGAATTACCATTTAAAACTCTTGAGGCTGCAAGAGATACAATTCGTAAGAAAAAAAAAGAAAAAGAGGGTTTGCCGGATGGCGGTATGACAGTATATCTCCGTGAAGGCATATATAAAATGAATGAAACTTTTAACTTAAAGGAGGAAGATTCCGGGGAAGAGAATTCCCCCATAATGTATCGTTCTTATCCTGGTGAAAAAGCTATGTTAAGTGGTGGAATAAATTTAGACCCGGATGAATTTGAACCTATAACTGATAAGAATATTTTAAATCGTCTTCCCCAAAATTGTAGAGATAAAATTATGAAATTGGAATTATCAAAATTAGGGATTACTGACTATGGTGAAATTAAGCAGGTTGGAATGGGTTTACCTGATAGACTTGCCGAACCTGAATTGTTTTTTAACAATAAAGAGATGATTCTGGCACGTTATCCAAATAAAGGTTATGTGGAAATTGAAGAAGTTTTAGATGAAGGTTCAACTCCTAGATGG
>PWMT01000133.1 GCA_003558085.1 Methanobacteriaceae archaeon | reverse complement strand
TGTTATAAAAATAATGAATTAGCGGACAGTAGCGAAACGCAAGTGAAACAGGTCTGCAACGCAAGTGAAACGCAAGTGAGCACAAACAATAATGGTAATAATGGTAAGAATGGTAAGAATGGTAAAAAGAAAACTATAAAAGAAAAATCGCTATACACAAAAATCGATTATTTAACTTCCATACCGAAAGATGATATTGAAGAAGTTGTTTCTTACTTAAACAAACAAGCGGGTAAAAACTTTAGGCACTCTACAAACTCAACGGTTAAATCGGTATCGGCAAGAATTAAAGACTATTCAGTTGAAGATTGTAAAAAAGTTATAGATATAAAAACGGAGGAGTGGTTAGGTACGGATATGGAAAAGTATTTATGCCCAGATACGTTGTTCAGACCCTCAAACTTTGAAAAATATCTTAACCAGAAACCAAACAAAAAAGACAGGAGGATATTTCACAGATGAAGCCGATTGAATTTGCGGATAAATATTTCGGTCAATACACAACTAAGGGCGATGAGGTTATCCCGGAACTGTGCCCTTACTGCAAGGGAGGGTCAACAGGTAAAGACAAGCGGACATTTGCCTTACACGTGATAAAGAAGACGTTTAACTGCAAGCGTGGTACGTGTCCGGAGCCATCGGGAACATACTATAAACTTTTACTGGACTTCGGTGAGTTGCAACAGACAAATTACCGAAAACCGAAAACTAAACCAAAAGGGTTATCGGAAGGCATCATACAGTTTTTTAAGAACCGTGGAATATCAGAAGATACGGTTAAAAAGAACAAGATAGGGAAACACAATAACGCTATGGTGTTTAAGTATTTTGAGAACGGCGACCTTGTAATGCTCAAATACCGAACTCAAGACAAAAAGATGTGGCGTGAAGCCGGGGGTAAACCTGTATTTTACGGAATGGATGACTGCGACACCAATAAACCTCTAATAATCACAGAAGGCGAGATTGATAAAATGGTGTTAGACGAGTGTGGAATAGATAATGCGGTAAGTATGCCATCGGGAACAAGTGATTTAACCTGTATTGAGTTATGTTGGGATTGGCTTGATAAGTTTGAGTCTATTGTATTGTGGACAGACGGAGATAAACCGGGAAAGGAACTTGAGAAGAACCTTATAAATCGCCTTGGAGCCTGGAGGTGTAAGACAGTTGACAGCCCGTACAAAGATGCGAATGAACACTTAAAATACGAGGATAAAGACGGAGTAGTTAAAGCAGTCAAGAATGCTAAAGAAGTGGGGTGTGAGGGACTGTTACGGTTAGCAGACGTTGAGGGGTTTGACCCCCGGAAAGTATCAAAGATAAAATCAAGCATAAGTGGCATTAATAAACTTATAGGCGGACATATGGAAGGGGCAGTTAGTATATGGACGGGTGATAGTGCGGCAGGTAAGTCAACCTTTATGCAACAGGAAGCATTGGCGGCGATAGAAGAAAACGAGAAAGTTTTTATTTACAGCGGGGAATTGCAGCCCGGAGTAGTTAGATACTTAATGAATATCGCTGCGGCTGGTGAAGAAAACCTCAAGTCTTGTGTAAACGAGCAAACGGGACATACAGACTACATAGTACCGCACGATATAAGAGATAAAATTCAGAAATGGTATAGGGATAATCTTTTTATTTACGACAACAATAAAATGGAAACTTCTGACAATATCATAAAGACATTTAAGTATGCTTACCGGAAACACGGGTGCAGATACTTTATTTTAGATAATTTAATGTCAATACAGGACATAGCACAAAACAAATACGAAGCCGAAGACCAGGTTGTGCAGAAGGTTAAGTCTTTAGCAAACAAGCTCCCGGTACACATACACATAGTGGCACACCCGAAAAAGAACTCCGGTCTGGACAAGGATGCGATAGCTGGGTTCAAGAGAATAACAAATCGGGTGGATAACATATTCAAGATAGAGAGAGCAGAAGCCGAGAAGACAAACGCCAGTATTATAACCGTTTTAAAAAGCAGATTTTACGGACACGCTGTAAATCAAGCGTTTATAGTAGATTTTAACGAGAAAGACAGGCGATTTAAGATGCCGACAGAGCCGAGGAAGGTTTACGGTTGGGAAGAAAAACCAACTAAAGAGTGGGTATTCTAAGGGAGGCAGCAATGACCGAAAAAGAAAAACTATTAATTTACGAGGCCAGGAAGGCCGAAATCCGAAGGACAAGCAAAAGCACGGCAGAATATGAGAGGCGAGTTAAAGAGCTGGCGAGGGAGTTGGGAATATGACCCTCTTAATAATCCTGGTAGTTGCAGCAGTGGTTCTTTTCGCAATAGACTTGAAGTTGATGGTTAAATGAGCGTAATAATATTAGCGTTCACGGCGGGGGTAATAGTAGGAGTAGTTTGTAAGGCTTTACATTTAAGCTGGGAGGTAAAAGATGAACAGGAAGTTTAAAGGCGTGTTGGCAGAAGGAGAGGTTACCGGGCATTTTCACAAGTTGAAAAGCAAGGTTGATGTTTTTGAAACAGATGAGGGAACGAGGGAGTTTGAGTTGAAAGAAAAAGACACTCTTACTCACGAGGAGCACGACGACGTTGTTATAGCTCCAGACGAATATGAAAGCGACCAGGTAAGGGAGTGGGATAGTTTTGAGGAAGAAGCCCGGAAGGTGCAGGACTGATGATTTATAAACTAACCAAGGAGCAGGAGAGGAAAATGCCCGAATATATTGACAAGTGGGTTGGGGTGGCCTCAAAGTCTATGGATAAGGGAAAGGCAACCCAAGCGGTCAAAGATATATATTCGGGTATGGGGGAAGATGAACCTATTGTTGTGATAGGGACATCACCACTGAACGCAGTTCTATTGTGTGAGTTGTTTAAAATTGCGGGTAAAGGTGAAAAGAAACAGCTCTACTCACAGCTCCGCTCACAGCTCCACTCACAGCTCCGCTCACAGCTCGCCTCACAGCTCGACTCAACAAACAACAACTGGTATTTGTTGATATGGTGGTTGGCGTGGTCTGGGTGGTATGATTATGCAAAATATATCGGAGTAGCGTTTGATATGAAAAAGTACGACTTATTTCTGCGATTTGTATCAGAGGTTAGTTTCATAATTCCGTATAAGGGTATAGCGTTCATATCGGAGAAGCCCACGCAGATACACTGGAAAGACAGACAATTACACAACGACGGTGATATGGCGGTTAAATACTCTGATGGATATGGAATGTATTGT
>PWMT01000067.1 GCA_003558085.1 Methanobacteriaceae archaeon | reverse complement strand
GGCAGAGATGCTTGCCGTCCCCGCACCAGCCCAAAGTTGCTCATCACCGTCTTCAGCGGAAATCGAGATCCAACCACCAGCAGAAATCGACATATCTGCTGACGCTTCCATATCAAGGTCGCCACCATAGCGGGTTTCGCTGCGAACATCTTCGCCTGAACCGCTATCAGTAGTACGCTGAATCAACCCCCGAGTAGCATCGTCAGAGACCCGGAACCTTTGAATGTTATCGTTCCAATCAGTCCACTGACGAAGAACTATATCTTCAGTAGACCCATCAGACTTCACATAGTCGTCGGTGTGTGCTTCATCGCCGTGCGGGTCCGCCGCCGCGCCCACATCCGTATAATCAAGCGCAGAGACCTCAGCCTCCGTCGCCAACTGCGCCTCTTTGCCCGCCGGGTCATAAACCGACGCTTCCATGTCACCACTACCAGGTCCTGCGGGTCCTTCGGGCCCTTCAGGTCCTTCGGGCCCTTCGAGGTCCGTGTACGTGTAAGGGTCCCCGGAACCCTCGACCCTGACGCCCAGGCTCGTGGAGTCCCAGTCGTATTCCAGGCCCGAGCCTTGGGGTCCTTCAAGGTCCGTGTACGTGTAAGGGTCCCCGGAACCCTCGACCCTGACTCCGAGTTGGGTCCCGTCCCAGGAGAACTCAAGACCTGGGCCGGTGATGTCCCCGGCGTCAACCCAGGAGGTGCCGTCCCAGACCCAAAGGCTTCCGTCGATGAGGTAGGCGTCCCCGGTCTCATTGCCTGAGGAGGGAAGGTCCTCGGACGTGGCCACGGTGCCAAGGACCTTGAGGCCTTCTCCCACGTCGCCCTGCGGGCCTTGGAGGTCCGTGTACGTGTACGAGGCCTCGCCCTCGACCCTGACGCCGAGTTGGGTCCCGTCCCAGTCGAATTCGAGACCGTCCCCGGACTCAATCTTGAGCGGGACCAGGGTGTCGAAGGACCGAAGATCGCCCACAGCGTGAGGGCCAGTGGAGTCGGGAACGATGAAAATCTGTCGCCGGGTGTTGATCCGGGAGTCTGGGTCCTGGTACAGGGCCTCGTAGTAACTATCCTCGGATTCCTGGATCAGAGAATTGGCCGTCAGGTCAAGGGACCACTCGCCCTGAGCGTCGGTCGTGGTGCTCGTGGAGAAGATGATAGTGTTACTGCCGTCGAATCCGAGGTTGTTTTCCTTGCCTCGGAAGGCGACGAGGTTGACAGTAACCTCAATTTCGTCGAGCGCGGTGCCGTCTGGCGAGACCAGCGTCTCTTCAACAACAGGCATGGATTACCCTATCTCGCTTGGGTACAGACGAAGGTCTCCCACTTCATGCGGCCCAGAGACATTTGGAACCACAATGTCCTGAACCTTGGTTCGACGGCCAGGGTATGTGTACGTGAGCCGGTAGAAGGTCCCGGCAACCTGGATCTGGTCATTGGGCACAAGGTCCATGGACCATTGCCCGGACCCGTCTGTCTCTGCATCGGAAGAAAAAATGATGGTGTTTGTGCCGTCGAACCCGAGGTCCTGCTCCCGGGCGTTGTCCCGGCGAAGTTCGGCGCGAACCCCGACCCCGGACTGGGCCTGGCCCTGGGGGCTGGTCAGTGTCTCTTGGACAACAGGCATGGTCTAGTCCTCGTCCAGGTCTAGGCCCATAGACAATTGCTGTGGGCCATTCGCGGGCTCTGGGTCCGTGTCCGAGTCCTCGTCCAGGACCTCGGCTTCCAGGACCTCTGCGCCCTGCTCTATTTCCTTGGTGGTGTCGATGATACGGTCCAACTGGGCGTAGAGCGACTCCCGCTTGTCCTCGACCTGGATCGGTCCCCCGTCTGCCCCGGTCATCTCGACCACGGCCTTGGGGTTCCAGCGCTCGGGGAACTTTCGGCTCAGGAACTCTGCCGCTGCCCGCCAGTCCTTCTCGAAGTGGGATTCGAGGGCAGTGACCGCTTCCATTTCACTGTGGGCCACGGCCTGCATGAGGTCCCGGACAAAGTTCCCATAGATGTCGTCCGGATACTCTTCCCCGATGATGTTGCCCTGGTCATCATGGATGGGAGTGGACTTACCCTTGTACCTCCAGTTGAGGTATGTGCCCCTGGGTATGCCCAAAGCATCAACTACTGTTGTAATGTAGTTACCCTTCTTTACCCCGGCGATCACTGCTTCATGGATCTCTGGAGTGAGAGTAGACTTGCGTCCCTTGCCCGAGGGATTGTCAATCTGGTAGTCCCTGACGTACTTATCGGGATCGTATGCCTTCTTTGGCATCTCGTCCTTGTACTTGTTCTTGGGCATGGGACACGGCTCCTGGCCTGGGGACAGAGAAAAGGTCCAGAGACCCATGAAATGGGTCCCGGACCCTTGGAGTATAAGATTTGTTTGCCCTGGGCCCATGGGTATGGGTTCTGGACCCTGGGTATGGGTCCTGGGTCCATGGATATGGGCCTTGGAGGACAAGATTTGTTTACTCTGGGCTCTGGACATGGACTTTGGACCCTGGGTATGGGCAATATAGCCGGGTATATATCTTTGGCCCTGGATATATTGACCTATTTACCCACTGTCAGGGCTCTAGACCCCTATTTTCTTTGGTTTGTTGCCCATGGGTCCAAGATCATTGGACTTGGGAAACGGATTTATATGCCCTCTTTCCCATGGCCCAAGGACTTGGACCCAAGGCTCATGGATCATGTCCCTGAACCCTTGGGTTATACCCATAGGTATACATGCCAGAGGCATTTTGTGACAGGTAATTTGGGACTCCTAGCGTTTTCCCTGGTCATGGGCCTAAAAAAGTTTCATGGGTATGGGTCTGTACCGGCAATATTGGCTCTTGACCCAAGGCATTTCCTGTGTTCCAGGGTCTATAGGTCCTTGGGTCAAGGGTCCAGGGCCATGGAGATGGGTTCGAGGACATGGAAATGGGTCCAGGGCCATGGAAAGGGTCAAGTTTGGGTCGAGGGTCAAGGAAATGGGACAAATTTGAGAGGCTGGAGGCGCTACGGGCGCTGTGATTGTTTCACCGGGTCCAGGGGTACCCCTAACGACCCTAACTAGATTACGTAATCAGCCCGCGCTAGTGACCCTATCCCCGTCGGCCCGCGTACCATTACCAATGACCTAATGGTCCTGGCCGCTGGCCACCCTTAGCGCTGGGCTAATAGTCACACGATAGTGGCCATTAGGTTACGTTTAGTGGCGCGTGTAACGTTCATTGTATTACTTATTGTGGC
>PWMT01000139.1 GCA_003558085.1 Methanobacteriaceae archaeon | reverse complement strand
ATTATCTTAGGTTGCATCGATCCAGGGATGGCAGCCAAGCACAATATAACATGATGCGTGCTGCTATTCGGAATTACTATTTTTATTGCACAGGCAAAAAACTGCCTCTTTATCGAAAACCATTTGCTCATGAATGGATGGAAATTGAAATCGATGGTTTTTGCAGTTATTTACGTGATGTTGCGGCTTTGGATGAAGAAAGTATTGTTCCCCATCGCCATTACATTTCCCGGCTTTTGAACTATGCAGCTGATAATGGAATATGTGAAGCTTCCCAATTAACGGCTAGAATCGTTAGAAATTTTTTAGCCATTGAACTAGCCCATTACAAACCTTCATCAAAAAAGACAATTATCACAAGGATACGGAACTATTTCCGTTTTTTGGAGTTTCGAGGTGTGCCTATTCCAGAAGAAGTGCTAAAGCTACCCATGTCAGCTCCTGTTTGGAGTATGTCTTCTATCCCTAAAACATTAACTGATAAAGAAACTAAAGCTCTTTTGGCGTGTTTTGATAGGTCGACTGCAGAAGGTACACGAGATTATGCAATTGTCATTTGCATGATGGAGTTAGGCCTTCGGTGTGTTGAAGTTGCCTCATTAACCCTTGATGAATTTAATTGGTACCGAGCAACAGTACGGATACAAAAAACAAAAACCCATGCAGATCGACCCCTGCCACTTCCTGTCAACGTTGGGGAGGCCGTGGCCAGTTATTTGATGCATCACAGAAAAAAGAGTGATAGCCGAAAGTTGTTCCTTTCCATTTCAAGAAGAAATGGAAGCGATATGAGTGTATGTCAAGTCAGAAATGTTATCAGACGAGCATTTCAACGGGCAGGAATCACATCTACCGCTAGTCCCCATGCACTCCGCCATACAAAAGCACGAACCATGTTTGAAAATGGATCCTGTTTGAAGTTGATTGCAGATGTTCTTGGGCATAAATCTATTGATACGACCCGTATTTACACTAAAGTCAATGTTGAAGAACTCCGATCCGCTGCATGTCAATGGCCGGAGGTGGATTATGAATAACAACCATCTCCTAACGCGCCAAATTGAAGAATATATTGCATACAAACAGGGACTTGGATTTAAAATATTTATTGAATCCCAGGAATTACGAAGATTTGCCAAATATGCTGTAGAGTGCGGGCACTATCATGCCCTAACGGTTGACCTTGCCTTACGATGGGCTTCTTTAGATTCAAATTATTCACGTTGGTATATGGCAAGAAGATTGGAAACTATTCATACCTTCGCCAAATATGCTGTGGTTTTCGACCCCAAAACAGAAATCCCTCCTACTGGTGTCTTTGGGAAATGCCATGGCCGTACAACGCCCTATATAATCTCAGAATCAGAAATCAATCTATTAATGCATCGAGCAAGACAGTTGCTGTCACCAGATGGCTTAAGAGCAATCACAATCGCCACTGCACTCGGATTGTTGTGGTCTACAGGCCTGCGACCATCCGAATTGTGTAATCTATTAATAAAGGATGTTGATCTGGACTATGGGGTGCTTCTTATCCGTGAAACAAAATACCGGAAAGACCGATATGTTCCTTTACATTCAAGGACCAGTGAAGCTCTTAGTCAATATTCTGCCAAACGAGCCCTCCTGTGTCCAACTACTACCAGTGAGCATTTTTTCCTTTCTACCAATGGCAAGCCCATCAAACTAAGAAATCTGGAATATGCCATGCAAGTTATCCGTCCATGCCTGCTTCCGGAAGGAGAAAAAGAGTGGTCCTTACGAGCCCCCAGATTATATGATCTCAGACATTCTTTTGCCTGCAATACCATAAAACGGTGGTTGGAAGACAATGAAGATGTTAATCATAAAATGGTCGTTTTATCAGCCTATATGGGGCATATCAAACCCAAAGATACTTATTGGTATTTAACAGGAACCCCGGAGTTGTTTGCCCTGTCAGGTAGTAAATATGAAAGATTTGTTGGTTCCTTTTACGCAGGTGATGACCATGAAAAATAATTTCCAGGCATTACTGCAATGTTTTTTTGTCGATAGTCTGATAAGCCAACAACAAGTGTCACCGGATACAGTTCGATCATACCGCGACACATTCAGGATCCTTCTTAAATACTTGCGTGATGAAAAAAATATTTCCTCAACTTGTTTAACATTTGAGATGCTCGATGTGACATTAATTATTGACTTTCTAAAATACTTAAAAGAAACCAGAGGTAACTCGAATAAAACAGTAAATAACAGATTAGCCGCGATTCACTCCTTTTTTCAGTATGTATCTTATGAAAACCCAGAACATATTTCTATTATCCAAAAAGTAATGAAAATACCGTTTAAGAGGATCGAAAAAAAGACAGTAGATTTTCTAACAGAAGAGGAAATGACTTTACTGGTTAACAGCTGCGATAGCTCAAATTTTCAGGGAAGGCGCGATAGATTGATTGTTGTCCTGTTATATAATACAGGAATGCGTGTATCCGAACTGGTATCATTGAAACGAAGAGATGTTCATTTAGATGCCAGCCAATCTGGCACCATTCACATCTTCGGGAAAGGCCGCAAAGAGCGAATTATCCCAATCTGGAAAATTACATCCAGCTATCTCAGAGAATATTTTAAAGAAAATTCATTCCGCAATGATGATTACATATTTGTAAGCACCAAAGGAGGGCAGATGACTCGTTCTGGGGTTCGTTATCGACTGGATTTATTATTGGATAAAGCATCACAAAGCTGCTCAACATTTTCAGTAAAAAAGTTAACGCCCCATACTTTAAGGCACACAACTGCTATACGCCTACTTCAATCAGGAGTCGATTTATCAACAATTGCTATTTGGCTGGGTCATGAAAACGTTAATACAACCCATCAATACATGGAAGCCGATCTGCGCCTAAAAGAAAAAGCCTTATCACAAACAAAAGAACCTACTACTGAAAATTATTTTTACAAGCCATCCAAAGACATACTCAGTTTTCTTGACTCACTTTAAGTTTTTTATGTTTCGATCGCAATGCAGAGTGAGTAGCCTCCTGCAGTATAATAGTAATTTTTTATAGTGCAGGGGTGCTGCTCAGCACATAACAAAGTTCACAACATAATTTCTATTATGTTCTTAAGCACATAAAAGGAAGAATTGGCTTTTTTCTAATACACCAAAGGGAGCGACTGCAAGTGCCATTATTTACAGTGTTATTGAAACTGCAAAGGCAAATGGCCTGAGTCCTTTCCACTACCTAACCTTTCTTT
>PWMT01000138.1 GCA_003558085.1 Methanobacteriaceae archaeon | reverse complement strand
TAATATTTTAATCTATTTGCTAATTTAAATCTCATCATCCCCATAAATAATAGAGTATAGAATGGTGATTATTTTTATTTATTCGAGAGTTACTAGGTAATATTTATAGTGGAAAGTTCTACTTATCCTATAATGATACCTAGTGATCATCCCCGCTACGAATCATTACTGTTGCGGGAAAAGATTGTGCAGGCCTTTAAAAAGGGTATTCTAGCTGATTCAGGTCTGATTGCCCATGGTCGGGGTGAAGCCTTTGATTATATGTTGGGAGAAGAGACCAATGCTGCTGCTAAAAAAGCGATTAAGGTAGCTGCAGCAGCCATCAAGTTGGCTGTAAAACCTGTTTTTTCTGTTAATGGTAATACTGCTGCCCTGGTATCAGAGGATATGGTGGAATTATCCCAACTTAGTGGAGGGAAACTAGAGATTAATCTCTTCCATCGCAGCCCCGCAAGAGTAAATATCATCGAGAAGGTTTTAAAAGATGCTGGTGCTGGTGAAGTATTAGGATTAGATGATCAGCAATTAAAATACTTGAAGCAGATTAAGAGTCCCCGGGCTACAGCCAGTGCCCAAGGAATATACCCAGCCGATGTAATCCTAGTCCCCCTGGAAGATGGTGATCGAGCAGAAATACTTAAAAAAACAGGAAAAACAGTAATAAGCATTGATCTAAATCCACTTTCTCGAACCTCACAATATGCAACTATTTCTATCGTAGATAATATAGTAAGAGCCATACCACAACTCAATAAAGAAATCAGGAACTTAAAAGGAGAAAATATAGATAATTTAAAGCAGCTTATAAATGAATTTAATAACCAGCAAAACTTAAAAGAAACCTTACAAGTTCTGGATGTGCGTAAATATAAATCCTTACATGATTAATAATTGTCTAAAAATAGATAAAAGTTAGCGGCAATTAAAATATTAATTTAAGGGCATGTGATAAAATCTTAAGATTTAAGCGCAAATTAATAATTATAGTTTAAGGCATAAAGTGATAAGATGAAGGTTATTGGTGTATCAGGCATGCCTGGATCAGGTAAAGGGGTTATATCCCGCCTAGCAAAGAAATATAATTTTAAAATTATTAGAATGGGGGATGTTATTCGCGAGGAGGCTTTAAAAAGAAAGGAGGATGTGGGTGAAACTGCCGTAGATCTTAGAAGACAATATGGCCCAAGTGTGGTAGCTAAAATCTGTATTGAAAAAATCCAAAAAAATAGCCTAGAAGCAACTCCTAAAAAATATTTAATTGAAGGTATTCGCAGCCCCTATGAAGTGGAATTATTCCAGGAAAACTTTCCAGAATTTACCTTAATATCAGTTTTTTCTAAAACTAAGACCAGATTCGGTAGAATAAGTAAGAGGAAAAGATTCGATGATAGTGATCTATTTTTAGAGTTTAAAAAAAGGGATGAACGAGAATTAGGTTTTGGTATCGGCACGGTGATCGCCACCTCAGATTATCTAATCGTAAATGAAGGACCACTATGGAAATTTAAAAAGGAGATAAAAAAGATTCTAGAAAAAGAATTAAAAAAATTAAGAGCCTGATCTTATGCAAACTATGGTTTATGTTTACAGTAAAATTAATCCAACAGAAGACCCTGAAAAAGTAGAAAAAGCAGTTATCCATATTTTTCCCCAAGGAGAACTGGAAATAAAATCAGATCATCTTATTGTAAGGGGTGATTTTGATTGCCTGGAAAATTTAAAAGAAATGCTGGAACAGCGCAAAATAAGGTCCGCTGCCCGGGAAATAATGCAGGTTAAAGGTGATAACATAGAATTTTTATTAAGTAAGCAGGCTGCCCTGGTAGAAGTAGTGAATCTAGTTGAAGAAGAATCTCCCTTAGGTGAAATTAAGGTAGAGATTACCAGTCCTGATCCTCAAGCCCTACTGGATTATCTAGCACCACAAGTGGAAGAGAACAAAAAAAATAGGGGGTTGATATTATTTATCCTCTAAAACCGCTTTTTTTATATAGTAATAACCACTATCCTGGTAGAAATATTTCTCTGCATCTAATATTTTAATCCTTTTATCAAATAGGGGTCCATCCACCACCAATGTTTCAGCCTCCCCTCCTTCAAAGGCAGGATGTATCCCATATTTATGATGGAGAATATTAATCTCTTCTAAAGCCTCCTGGTCAAGCTTCCTACCTAACCAGGATTCATCCAAACCATAGGCAGCTACAGCGGTAATGATCACTTCCCAACCAGAAGAGATAATATCTTGCATATACTCTAGAGGATCCACTCCCCAGAGGGGTGTATTTGATTCAAGATTTAATTTAGTGCAGAGCTTTTGGATACGACTTTTTTGGTAGGTGGAAGAGAGTGCACCAGAATAGATAATCTCCACACCTTTATCTTTTAAATTTTTTAAAGCCTCTTCTAAGTCTTTTAATTCTTCTTCTTTTACACCAGGAGTAATGGTCTTAAGTAATGGAATTTCTAAGGCCTGAGACGCTAGGGAGGTGAGGTGAATGTTAGGAACATGGTACATGTAGGATTCTGGATTTTCGGATATAATGGATAATAAATAACTGACCTGATGACCATCATCCCATGCATGTTTAAGGGCCATGGTACTATCCTTTCCACCTGAGAAAAGAACCGCTGCAATCATCTCTACACCTTCGCATATAATTAATAAATCCTAATAAAAAAAAATTTAAAATCTAGTATTCTGTTATAAAAAAAATTAATCATCCCTGAATTTTCAAGATTTCCTTTAAATGATTTAACTATTTTTTTTGAATTTTCTCTTTAATCAACTCGATATAGTATAGTATATTATCCACAAAAACGCCGGCTACCCCAGTAATCATACCTAATAATCCGCAGAATAGTACAATATTTAATTGACCAGGCATTAATTCCCGCAGACCACTCACCCGATCTTGCACCGGACCCTGAACATCAGAGACCACCACATCTTCCTTGGATATCTCATTAATAACATTATCCACTTGGGAGGGATCAGCTTCTATCGTCAATTGTATCACACTATAACGGGTATTAATACCACCAGTAAACATTAACCAATCTGAGAGAGTATCTATAGCATCTACCGGATTATAACCTTGTTTAACTTTAATTCTTATAGTACCATCAGTAGAGGCATCAGCAGATCGAATATTAGGATCTGCAATGGAAATACGATCCTCAATCAATTCCTTACGAGTTTCAGTGAAGTTATCAGTTTTAAGAAGAATGCCCTGAGTATCCACCGCATAGACTCCCTCCAACTCCCGGGTTT
>PWMT01000066.1 GCA_003558085.1 Methanobacteriaceae archaeon | reverse complement strand
GGCGTGGTATGACGTTTACCGGTGTCTTTGCCATCGATCCCTTCCCGTACACGATCTCTGCAATACCGTCTCTGACGACCTCTGCATCGACCATCATCTGCCAGGTGACATCATAGAAATTTATGCGGTTGAAAAACTCCTGTACCTTCTCCTTTGCTCCTTCGTCCTCTCCTTCGAGCTCATACCCCGCGCCGATGGCATACAGAGGATAGAGATCGACGCCTTCCGCAACATAACTTCCTTGCAGATAGACGTTTCGGAGGTTGCGCATCCGCCTGAATGATCGTTCGGGATCTTGTGTCAGATCCAGATGGCTATACGTTTCACGCGCTTTTGCCCGCGTGACTGACATCCTCACATCACCCTCGAAGAGCGACAGTGTTCGTCCTAATGCTGTAATCCTCATGCCTTAGCTCCCGGTTTTGTTACCCCTGTTGTGTTTCTTCCAGTTGCCCGGATGTTGCTTACCGGTGTTGCGAGCGCGGTTGCCGCCCATACCAACGCATCCATGCGATCCGGTGATCCTTCCCCGGGCACCCATTCGCACATCTGATCCTCGAGCTCCACGAACTCACCCACGTGGTGCACTTCCCCCTTCTCATACCGACCGGCGATCGGTTCTGCTCGAATGTATTTCCCCCGGCTCGCGTGAACGTCCGAATACGCGATCGTCTTGTTGATTGTGCGGAGGTTGACCTCTACCAGATCACCGCCATTATTAACCTCACCAATAACGCGATCCGCGCCATGTTTGTCGTATGCCCACGTGACACGGTTCGCCCAATCGAGCGGAGATCCGCGGATCGAGTAGTCACCCAGGACATACAGGTGATCGTTTCGGGCCCTGCCAACGACGACGATCCCTGTCTCGTCTGAGGTTGCCGATCCCGTGACCGCCGGATCAACACCAACAACGATCCGGACAAGATCGGGTACTGCTCCGATGTGCCGGTGATCGTTGATCATGCTCCTCTTCCAGAGCGCGCCTTCCGGATCATCGAGCCATTCACCATCGCGGAACCGTCGGCGTTTGCGTTCAGTGAGTGAGGAGAGCGTGTCCTCAATATACCCTTCCGGTAAATTCTGGATGTTGTCTGTGGGGTTGACGTTCAGCACCGCATACCGATCCGGGTTTGGTAGCGGTGTCCTCGTCTCAGGATCTAAACGTTCAATGAAATATTTGTGTAGCCAATGGCTCTTTGTTGGCGGGTTGCAGTCGAAATACGCACGGTTGACAAGGCTGTTCTTTTGCGCCAGCCGGGTGAGTGCCGTGGTCATCGCGTGATAACTGATCTGTGACGTTTCGTTAAAATAGATTGTTGAGTATTCGAGTCCGAGGATCTTCTCAACCCGATCATCATCATCAAGACCACCAAGCCAGATTTCCGATCCGTTTGGAAGCGTGAAGAACCAGTCTGTCTTGTCAAGCTGGTATGGTGTGCCGATGAGTTTTAGCACCGTTGGCATGGTGTCACGACCAACGGCGTTTTTCACGTCACGGAAGTGAAACCTGAGTATTGCGTGTCTGCTACCCGCCTCTTTCAGTGCGCGGACAATTACGGCATAACAGAGGATGAACGTCTTACCGCTTCGGCTTCCCCCGGATAACAGGATCTGTCGTATGTCGGGGTTGTTCAACAGCGCGATCGCTTCCTTCTGTTTTGCCGTCTTTGTGATCACAGCGCGGCATCCTCCTTGTCAATACGGATCGTGATACCGCCGGATACTTCAGTCTCCGTCTTCTCCACGTAGCCACGGTTCCGCCCGATCGTCCGCAGCGTGAACATGACCGCCCACCCCTCACCTTTAAGCGCGGCCTGATGTAGTGCGCTCTCTGCGTTATCAAGCGTGATCTCGCGTGCCTCCTCGATCGCATCTGCGATCTTCTGCACCCGCTTTGCCTTCTTGCAGATGGCTTGTCGTGTACATCCTGCGAGTTTTGCGGCATACGTCAGGTTACCCCGCGCCTTGATGATCGCATCGACGACACGGTCGTTATCGATTCTTACACCCGGTAATCCCATTCTATACCCCCCTCGTTTCTCCTGTCAATTTCTCCCACCTCTGGCAGATAACCTCGCAATACTGAGGTGAGATCTCCATCCCGTAGCATGTGCGATTGAGTTGTTCGGCGGCGATCAGTGTGGTGCCGGAACCGAGGAACGGGTCGTAAACTTCCGGCGCACCGTGGTTGCGTATAGGGCGAGCCATGCACTCGATCGGTTTTTGGGTTGGGTGGTGTTCGTTGCGACTTGGTTGGTCAATGTCCCAGACCGTACATTCATTCGACGGGCCGCAAAAACCAGCGTTATCTCGCACGGCATACAGACAAGGTTCGTGTTTCTGGCAGTAGTGGGCCGCTGGTGCACCATAGTGTGGTTTCAATTTATTCCAAACCAACAAGTTTCGAATATCAAACCCAGCCGCTTCAACGGCCGCGTACACTGGCGCGCCACGGCGGCCATCGTGCCACACATACCACGCACCGGACGGCATGTGTTCCGCCGCGATTAACAGCGCTGGCGCGTACAAGTCTGCCGTTTCATCTCCCTCTAAAAATTCCCGCTTGTGGTTGTTTACAGCGCCGCCGCTGTATGCCACCCCATACGGTGGGTCGGTTACCATCAACAGTGGTTTACATTCACCAAGCAACCGCGCCACATCTTCCGCGCTGGTGCTGTCACCACAGAGTAAGCGATGCCTCCCAAGTACGATCAGATCCCCGCGCTGTATGTTGGTCTCGATAACATCCGGCGGCACGTAATCGTCTTCCTGTGCCTCAGGTGTGGTGTCGATCTTGTGTTCTTTAGCAATGTTATCCATCATCTGAGTGACTGCCTCAGATTCGGACTCCACAGACGATAAGAGATCCTCCAATAACTTCTTATCGGCTTCAGCCATTGTGCCGATCGGATCGAATGTGAGCAACGCCTTTTCCTCGTCCTCTTCGGAGAGATCGACATACTTCACCGGGACAAGTGCCTCTTTCCTCTTGATCGCGATCTCTGCTCGCAGGTGCCCGTCGATCATGCGACCCGTCCGCTTGTTGATGATGATGTCCTGTATCCACCCGATGTCATCGAGGACACCCGCCATTGCAGCGGCCTGCTGATCCGGGTGTTTGCGCCAGTTCTTCGGGTTGGCGATCAGCGTCTTGGGATCGACCTCCGACGTTGAGACGATGCGGTTCTGCCAGGATATGGTAATCACACCACAGGTACAGGAGCGCCCGGAGATCCACCACCGGCAATCTGGCCGAACTCGATGATATACCAGCGACCGGATC
>PWMT01000051.1 GCA_003558085.1 Methanobacteriaceae archaeon | reverse complement strand
GGTATCCTTTTCCATTGCATCTATTACAATGGGATCCACCAGTACCTCCGCAATTAGAACACCTTAACAATTGACCATTTTCATCCCAAATCCTTCCTCTGCCATTACAGGATTGGCAATATATCTTTCCAGAGCTACAGTTTGGACATTTATTATTAACTTGGGGTCTTGATGAACTACCGGAGTTAGTACTGCTAGTTTCTTGCAAGTTTGAAACAGGGGATTCATTGTTTGAACGAATGTTATTAGAATTATTATTAGAATTATTAGTTGAAGTACTGTTATTTGAAGTAGTGTTATTTAATATAAGTGGATTATCATCCTCGTTAGATAAAAAATCAAATGCAAAAACGATACTACCTATTAAAGCTATAAAAATTATTATAGTCAATAATATAGATTTTTCTTTCATTTGATCAACTCTTTTATTTTAATCATAAAATGTAAGTAGATATTTTAGAATTCCTTTTAATTTATATATAATTTCATTATATATTAAGTTTTAGTCATAGTGCTTGACTTTTTAGTGTTTTTACTGTTTTTTAAGGCCATAATTTTTTATTTGTGGTTTAGAAGTTGATTATTTTATATTTTTGGTCTATTGTTTGTTATTTTTTTTGATCTTTTTTCCTGTTTTTTGTAGCAAATTTCTAGTGATTTTTTTTTTATGATATACTTTAGCGAGGTTTTACTAGTTTTTATATTTATTGGTTAATATTTTTTTATTTTATTATAGTATCTTTACCTAATTGATTTAGGTGTATTAGATTAAATCGGAAAACTTTAGTTGTTATAGGTCAATATAAGTACCGAGAGCAGATAATTCTTATATAATATTAATAAATCTCCCGCATTAAATATTTATCTTATCTGCTTTATAATTCGATTTAAGGGCATCATGATTCAATGTAAGTATTTTTAAATTTTTTTGGGGGTGTTTAGCTTCTCAAAAAAAAATAACTGGTAAAATTTTTTTATATGATGTAAATTTGTAAATAAAAATAAATTGTCATAAAATTAGTTTAATTTAGACTAATTCAAACTAGAAAATTTTAATAAGTTTTTTTGAGGCTTAAAATGATGGAAAAAGAAAAATTGGTGGAAAAGATAGAAAATACAGATATTGAGAAAATATCATCGAAAAATGATATATGGGAAAAACACATCTTCCTAGAAAAAGATAAAGTATTAATAGTAGGCTACCAACAAGAAGAAAGTTTTAGTGAAATGGAAACCACCGAAGAAAGTATTAATACCTATTACTGGTACTGGGAATTAAGAAATTCAGTGACTTGGGAAACTTTATATGCAAATCATGATAAGGAGTATAGCTTCTGCGACTCATCAGTAGAGATATCTGATGGTATGGAAGATGTAGATGTAATAGGGGATAGTGATTTATCTGGTATTTGAACTTGGAGTGATCAAGACTGGATTGAAGATATTTCAGAGAGCATTGCCGAGGAAGTAATAAACTGGCTTAGATTAATCAATAATTAAATTTTTCTGATATTTATTAATCAAGATCCCATTTTTTCCTGAATTTTAATTTTTCTTCAGCATTCATCCAATGGCTGCCATCACAATAGGGCTTATTTTCAGATTTTCCACATTGACATAAGGTTACACGATTGCGGGTTTCATACATAGTACTATCTGCAGATTCAATGGGAATACCTCCCCTTACCCATATAGGTCCTTCACATTTTTTTTGGGGGTCATGAATCATTACAATGGATGGTTCAAATTTTTTTTCAAAGGGTAGGCCTGTTTTTTTATCCCACAATACTAGTCTTCCAGAAGGACAGAGAGTAGCTTCCTCGATGGCTATTTCCCTGTTCTCTGGATTCTCTGAATTTTCCATTAGCTTTCTTATCCCTCCAGCTCTTAAACAAAATCGTGAATGATCACAAAACTCATAAGCATCAGTCAATAGCAAATCATTTGCTTCAAATCTATCTGCTTTTTCCATATATGATTTTTTACTGGCAGTTTCTGTTCCATCAAAATCGATTTTATTATGAGTGCCATCACAGTAAGGTTTATTTTCAGATGAACCACAACGACAGAGGATGTAAGTCTCCTGGGATGGGTATTCACCCATATCTTTTAATTTAATGGTGTGGCCTGCATCATCAGTAATCAATCTTTGTTCATAGAGGGGGATGTTACCCTGCACCAGATAAGGACCATTTTCCAGGATCTTTATTTTCATTTTTTCTTTATCAGCTGCCATATAATTCACCTGATTTTTTTATTCATTACTATTGATATGAACGCTTTATGATTATTTAGGGATTACCAGATAATTATTTTTATTGGATATTTCCCTAAGTCTTAAGTTTTAATAGTTTTTTTTAAGCATATGATAAATATATAATTAACAAATAGGTATAGATCAACATGAGTATTAAATCTAAAATTGGGAATTTATGGCAAATTTTTTTAGTTTCTATAGTTTCTTTGAACATATTTTTACTTTTTGCTTCAATTTTTATAGTACTTATTTTACCTACACAGTGGATTATCGCATCCCTAGATCTTATGGTTTCTTTTTTTATTTTTATTTGTTTCCTATCTCAATTTCATCTGCTTAAAAAAGGATTAAAGTGGTACATGATAATAGTTTTAATACCCTTTTATTTCATTTTTTTAAGTATTCCGGGATTGGAAGGAATTTTTTATTTTTTATTAATCCGATTTTTAAATTTAATTAAAATTTTGGCCTTGATTAAGACATTAAATATAATTGCAGGTAAATTTGTAGAATTTCAGGAGAAAAGCAAACTTTTTTATGGCTTTATATTGTTTCTGGTTATACTTTTTCTTTGCTCAACTATTTTTTATTATGTAGAAATAGTAGTTAATCCTGGTGTAACTAGCTTTGAGGATTCTATATGGTATGTTTTAGGCACTATCACCACAATTGGTTATGGTGATATAGTTCCTCTCACTTCTATAGGACGCTTAACTGGAGTTATATCTATGATATCAGCTATAGGAATTACTAGTTTAATAACTGCAGCCACCACTTCTACCTTAGTGGAATCCTTACGCCAAGAACGCCAGGAACTAAGATCAAAGAGTATGGAAAAAATCGATATTCTGGATACTAAATTAAATAAAATATCAGATCAGATGGATGAAAAAGATAAAATACATGATTTAGCAGCTCAGATAGATGAAATAAAAAAAGAAATCCAGGATATAAAGAAAAAATTGTAGATTTACAAATCTAATTTTTAATTTTTGTTTTCAATAATATCATGATACCGCTAAAGCATAGTACTGTGAATATTAAAAATGCAATCTGAGTACTTTTAATTAAAACTGGAAATAGATCCACGGTTATCGGTATTCTTCCAATTAATAAGGAAAATATTACAGTTACAATACCTATAGAGAAACTCTGGCCAATTAAACGCACGGAACTAACTGTGGCGGAAGCAATACCATAATATTTACGCTCAACAGACCCCATTATGGCTTTAGTATTGGGGGAAGAAAACATTCCAAATCCTAACCCTAAGATCAACAGGGAAATAATGATAAAAGATATACTGGAATCTTCATTAATAAAAGATAATATAAAAAGACTTACTGTGCTTATAGCTAATCCTACGGCAGCCAAGATTTGTGGATCTTCTTTATCAGAGAGTTTTCCAGCTAAAGGGGCAACCATAGCCATAATCATGGGTTGAACTACCAGTATTAATCCAGTTATCTGAGAATCTAATCCTTTAATGTATTGTAAGAAGAAACTTAAAAGTAAAGCCACTGCAAATGTTGCAGAATAATTTATAAAAGCAGCTAAACTTGAACTAGCATATGTTACATTCCTAAATAATTTCATATTGAGAATAGGACTACTATGTTTTAATTCCCATTTTATAAAGATTCCCATAAATAGTATTCCTCCTATAAATATCAATAAACTGGTTAAATTAGGTAAGGTAGAGAAACCATACATTAACATAAAAAGTGCAATTGCATATAGAAACGAACCAGTAAGATCAAATTTCTCACCTTTCTCCTCAGCCCATTCTTCCTTAATTGTTAATCTGATTAGAATCAGGATTAAAATTCCCAAGGGAATGGTTATTAAGAATATGTAAGGCCAACCTAAATTTCGAGTTAACATACCTCCTAAAATAGGACCCAAAGTTAAACCAGTGTAAACCATTCCCACAGTTATCCCTATGGCCTTCCCACGCTCCATTAGTGGAAAAACAGCACCAATCAGTGCCAGAGAAGTTACAAATATCATGGCCGATCCTGTACCCTGGATGATTCGAAATATTATTAATAACAGGGCCGAGGGAGCTATAGCAGCTAAAAACGCAGATATAGTATAAATAAGAATCCCCCAGGTAAAAACTTTCTTCATACCATATATTTCAGAAATTCGACCAAAAGGTACCGCGAATATGGCTGCAGATAATAAATAGGAGGCGGCTATCCAGTTTTGTATTACGGTATCAATTTGAAAGTCACTGACTATGACTGGTAGTGCAACGTTTACTGCCGAAGTAATAAATGGACTTAAAAATGATGCTAAAGTTGCTATAATGAGAACATAAATCTTTACTGGTAATTTTTTCATTTTAGACCCCTAAGCCAAAAATAAATAACTATTATTTATTACTAGGAGATAAGGTTGCAAATAAAATAGATAACGATTATATCTCCTAGTACATAATATATATTCTCCAGGAAACCATTATTTCCTGAAATATATTAGTTATTTACATCTAGGATATTTTGGGTTATAAAAAAACCAATAATATAAACCGTTGATTGTTATGCAAAAATGTCTAAAATGTGGAAAAATTTACCTCCAACAAGATTCTTCTTCCAAGGGAGATGATAAACTCAATATATGTGAATGTGGGGGTAAACTAGTCTATATCCAAGATTTTATGGGCCATGTTTTTGATGAATTAGATCCTTTTAATGAAATTGTTGTTTCATCTGGATTTACTTTTCTAAATGAAGATAATGAAATAGAATTAGATGATAATAAGTCAGTGGAAGAAAAAAAAGTTAAAGATAAAAAGAAAAAAAAGAAAAAATAATTTATTTATAGAGAACTGGACTTTCCATCCCAGCCATTTTAACTCCAGTTAAAGCAGAAGCTTCAATGGTTAAGGATCTGAGATCTTCTTTTTCAAGGTTTCTCACATCAGTATTTCCAGCCTGTTGGGTCAGCATACATACTTCTTCGGTCATAGCTTCAATATAGCGGGCCACCTTTTTACCAGCCTCCAAGTAATCCAATCTTCTACGAAGCTGGGGATCTTGAGTGGCAATACCTTTTCTACAGGTTCCCGCATAACATTTTTGACATACCCTACATCCAATGGAAACCAGGGCAGAAGTAGCAATATAGGCTGCATCAGCACCTAGTGCCATAGCTTTAGCTATATCAGCACCATTTCTTATTCCCCCACCACCAATTAGACTAACTTCTTTTCTTAAATCAATCTCTTTTAATGCTTCATCAGCTTCTACAATGGCAGCGATGGTGGGGACACCAGAATGTTCTGTGACTATGTCAGGTCCGGCTCCTGTTCCTCCCTGCATACCATCTACTACGATGATGTCTGCACCAGCTTTAGCTGCAATTTTAACATCATCTCTAACTCTACCAGAAGTAAACTTAACCATAATGGGTACTTTCCAGTCGGTTATTTCTCTTAATTGAGAAATTTTCATACTTAGATCTTCCGGGCCTACAATATCCATATGGCGAGCAGGGCTTAAGGCATCAGTTCCTTCAGGTATCATTCTAATTTTAGCTACTTCTGCTGTAACCTTTTCACCCAGCAGATGCCCTCCCATACCTGACTTGGCTCCTTGACCAATTTTTATTTCAATGGCATCTGAATTATTTAAATAATCAGCAGAGACTCCAAACCGGCCAGATGCATATTGTGCTATTAATTTAGAAGCATATTTACGTTCATCAGGTAACATTCCACCTTCTCCGGTATTAGTAGCTATTCCAGCTAAAGTGGATCCCATTGCCAGTGCTATTTTGGCTTCTTTACTTAAAGCACCAAATGACATTGCCGCTATCATAATTGGAGTATCCAATATTAATGGATTTTCAGCGAAACGATCACCCAGTACTACCTGAGTATTACAGGGTTCCCTATATTTATCTATTGGTGGTCGGGATACTTGGGCCGGCATAATAACTAGATCATCAAAAGTGGGTATTACTCTTATGGCCCCACAACCTCTTACCTTATAGGAACCTTCATTTGATTTTCTCTGAATTTCCAGTAGATCAGAAAAGGACCATACGTTCCTCCGGTCTTCTGGTACTGCATTTACTTCTATTGCATCGTTAGGACACATTTCTTCACATATGCGACATCCGACACAATTTTCATGTTTTAGTGGATATGGTTCCCCTCCCACAATTTCGTAAACATCATGAGGACAATTATTATAACAAGAGAAACAGTATTTACATTGACTTTCATCTCGGTTATCACATAAGTACCAGCAACAACCAGGACGATCAAAGTTCCTCTTACAAATTTCTGAGCTTCTCTCTACTTTGAAAGGCATATACACCCTCCTATTCATTTTTCATAGGTTTAAATATAGGACATGCAGCATATTTGGTCCCTGATGCTTTTATTACATCTTCTAAATTTCTGGTAAGTTTAGGCTCTGGTTTCCAGGGATTAACCGTGCTTTTATCTACCACTAATACTTTGTCCACCAGATTATCTGCTAAAGCATAACTTAATAGAGCAGTGACCACTCCCCCATCTTGTCCATGGAACATAGATGCTTTAGCCGAGATTATTTTAATATAATCGCCAAAAGGTGATTTTTCCATATCTCGGCTGGATATATTTTCAGGTACGTAACTGCGGGGACAGGCCACATAACAGGCATTGCATTCTGGGGGACATTCTCCACTAATTTCAGGTTTCCTATCTTTTATTTGGATAATATTTTCTGGACAGGATAGTAAACACGCACCACAAAGAACACATCCACCTATATCTATTACATCACCTTTTAAATCTTTAAATTGACTAGTTTTAACTTCTTCTAAATATTCTTCTGGAGGCATAACTCTCCAATAGAGTACAGGTCTAGCTATATTTTCTCTTTTTTTAATTTCTTTTATATTTTCAGATTTCTTTTCAAGAGCCAAGTTATGCATTAATTTTAAACCTTGATCTGTAATGGGCATAGTTTTAATGTATTTATTTTTTTTGGCATTTTCCACTAAATTAAGACCTTTTCCTGTGCGGATTATAACTGTAGACCAGCCTTCTGGTGATCCTACTGATCCTACCGAAATATCTGAATGTTCGGAAGTAAAATCCATACATATTTTACAGCTTTTGCGAATACAACTTTTAACATCCTCTAATGGAATTTTAAATGTCTTATTTTCAGTTAAATGAAACCACATATATCCTTTTTCAATGCGGCATTCCACCACATCTTTCAAATTAATTTCATATTCTTTTAAGAGTTCTTTCAGGTAATTATAGGAAAAATTTTCCATACAGAAAAGACCTATTTTTAGTTCCATCGGATTATTACCAGTATAATCTGCATAATCGGTCATGAGAGTGGAGGCAGTTATTTGGCAGGGTGTACCCACCATGGCTATTTTTTCTGTATCCTTTTTCTGAATAGAATTATTATTCATCATCCTTCCTCCGATTCAGGACCATAGAATGGTCTTTTACTTCTTGGAACTATTTTTTTAAATTGATTATATTGATCATCTTCTAAATGGAATCCATAGGTGGAGAGGATTTCTTTCAAATCTGTTATATCTGCTTCATTAATTTCTAAAGTCTGGGCATTTTTACCCAGGCTTTTAATATCTCCCAGAACATAAATAGTCCCTCTGATAATGGATTCCCCTGCATCTTCTCCTATATCTCCTAGGACTATTATTGGTCCCCCCATCATAAAAATACCGCTCATAAAACCAGAATTTCCACCGACTATAACTGTACCATGTTTCATTATTTCTCCGGTTCTAGATCCAGCATCATTTTTAACCACCACTGTACCGCCATATATCCCTTGTCCTGCTCCGTCTCCTGCTGAACCTTCAATTATTAATTTTCCTTGAGTCATATTATCCCCTGCAAACCAGCCTACATTACCCTTAACTTTAATAAATGGTTGGTCGATCATGGTTCCAACGAAATAACCGGCTGAACCTTCAATCACCAGTTCAACTGGACTGGTAAGACCTGCTGCCAAGTAATGCTTGGCATTAGGATTTTTTAAGATAATTCGATCATATTCCTTAGCCAGAGTCTTTAATTCACGGTTTATTTCCCTAGGATTTTTGGCTTCAGCATCAATTTCCACTTGCCTCATGCTAATCACCATAATTAGTTTTTTAATATAATATTATATCTCATAGACCCTGACATCGCCTGGTGCTATTTGTTCTACATAAGTGGTATCTATGACTTCTCGTAGTGCAACTTCTTCAGAGGCAATAGCAAAAACATCATCATTTTCTACCATAACTCCTGCTCTTAATCCTAGCTGATCTTTAGCTATTCCCACACCATTAGGAGTTCCCACCACGTATGCATAGGGTCCATCCATATCTTTTACAGATTGTTCTAATGCTTCTTCTAAGGAATAATCATGGGACAATTTATCTGCTATGTAGTGAACAATACATTCGGTATCATTGTTGGTTTCAAATATATGGCCTTTTCTCTCTAAAGGGTCTCTTATATTCCAATAGTTGGTTATCTGTCCATTATGCACTACAGTGATGTCGGGGACGATATAACTTTGGAAAGGATGTGCGTGATAACGATCAACAATACTTTCAGTTGAAAATCGAGTATGTCCTATAGCATGGGTTCCTTTTTTTGACCAGGTATCATATCTTTCTGCTATATCCATGACGTAACCTATATCTTTAATCATTTCAAAAGAATGACTTCCATTTAAAACTATTACATCTTCAATCTTATCAATGTCCAGAATTAGTGGCTTTAATTGTGAAAATGATTTTAAAGAAATTGTACAACGATATATTATGTAGTCTTCCACAGAGGGAATGATTTCATCTTCTTTAATAGGACTAACAACTCTTATTATTTCTTTAACAGTTTCTAATATACCTGGCCTTTCTTTAATTTCTATATTCAAAAGATATTCATTCTCTTCTAAGCCCAGCCCACCATATATAGAAAAGCCAGCGGAATCTGGCCCCCGATGTTGTAAAGCATCAAGCATCTTAGTCATGTCGCTTCCTACAGGGTGGAGTTTTTTATCTTTATATACGACTCCCGCTATTCCACACACTTCAATACCTCCTTAATAAAGTATTCATGTAATCTGGTATTTTCAGTAAGTTCTGGATGAAAAGAAGTTGCCATGTGCATTCCTTGTTTTACAGCAATTATTTTATCATTTAAAATGGATAATACAGCTACTTCTTCACCGACCTGTACAACTACAGGTGCTCTTATAAATATTCCTGTAAATTTTTCTTCTAAAACTTCAATTTCTTCTTCAAATGACTCTTTTTGCCTTCCAAAAGCATTTCTTTTAACTTTCATGTCTATTAAATTTAGTAAAGGTTGATCATGATCAGTTTCTGAAGCTAAAAGAACCATACCTGCACAAGTACCAAAAACAGGTATATTTTCAGATATTATTACCTTTTTGATTCCTGTTTTCTCTAATAACTTGCCTATAACAGTACTTTCTCCTCCAGATATGATTATCCCGTCACAAAAAGAAGCTTCATGCTCATTTTTAACGGTGATAACAGTTGAGTTATTATCAATTTTATTTAAAGCTCGGGAGGTTAGTGCAAAATGTTCACTTACATCTCCTTGCAAATCTAAAATACCTATAGTTAGCATATGTTATCCTTGAATTTTGTAGTTATTCAATTTTTAATTTAACCAGTAATGATTCTTTTTAAATAAATTTATATATAAATCTACCGGAAGATCCTTTCCGAAAAAGTAAATTTTTTTTCAATAATCACTTCTTTTAATATATGCTAATATACAATGTTCAAAATTTACTGTGTATGTGGCTATATGAATGAACAGTTATATAAACTTTTGGTTTAGTAATAAAAATTTTTAAAAAATTATTATAAAAAATCAAGGTACCACATAATATAAAATTTTAAAATCTACATAAAAAAAATACAAATAAATTTTTAAAAATATTGCAGTGAAAAATTAAATTCAGTATTTACCTTAAAAAGGGTATACTCTATTTTTTTCTAGATAATTGATTATTAAGCTGCTTAAAACTTATATTCTTTATCTAGATAATTCATTATATCTTGGGTGGAATTATAAATATATTTAGCAGCTTCTAAAAAAGCTTCTCTTTCATTTTGGTTCATTTGGACAGGAACTACCCCTTTAATACCTTCCTGGCCTAACTTGACTGGCACGCCAAGACAAACCTCATCAACATTATCTACTAAGTCATTTATTAGTGTAGAAACAGTCAGTATCTGATTTTCATCATTTAAAATGGTATTTACTATGTTAGAAATAGCAAAGGCCGGCCCATATTCAGTGGCACCTTTTTTACTGATAATGTAACTTCCGGCGTTAATTACATGCTCAATAGTGGTTTTAATATCAAATGATTTGTAATCCGTAAAATAATCATGGGCAGAATAGTATTCAATAGGAATTCCTCCAATGGAGGTGGAACTTAGTAAGGGAACCATATAAAGGCCATGTTCACCGATAACTCTAGTGTGAATTTCACTAACATGAACATCGAAATGACGGGCCATATAATTTTTAAAGCGGAGGGAGTCTAAATGGTTTCCCAATCCTATAACTTTATTTTTATCAAATCCAGAATATTTTAATGCCACATAAGTCATTACATCCACCGGATTAGTAACAACCAAAATAATTGAATCAGGAGCATATTTTGCAATTTTTAAGGAGTAATAAGCTATAATTTTAGCGTTCTCCTTTCCTAATTCCATCCTATCCATCTCAGGACTTCTAGGAATACCAGCAGTAATAACTATAACATGTGAATCCTTAAGATCTTTCAAATCAGAAGAGGTATTAATCTTTACATGAACCCCTTTGGCTGCTAGAGCATCCAGTATATCTAAAATTTCTCCTTTATTTCTTTCTAAACTTTTTTCTCGAGCATTTAGATTAAGTTCATTCACAGCTTGTTCTTCAGCTAAGCAAAACGCTGCAGCCCTACCTACTCTTCCGGTTGAACCTATAATACTAACTTTCAAATTAACACCATTAAATTTTATTTAGGTCATGCAAGTCGTTAAAATATAGAATGTTCTAGGAAAAACTAATTTTATCACTACAGTTATAAATAATTATTTAGTTTAAGCTATAGTTATTAACCATTCACTTAAAATAAAATAAAAATTAATATTTCTTTAACATCTCTGAGGCAACCTTTTTTACATAACCACTTTCATCTTCTAAGGCTTTTTGTAATGGTTCTACTGCTCTTTCATCACCTATGGTGCCTAATGCCCAGACGGCCCCTCCTCTAACAAAACCACTTTCATCATCTAAAGCATTAATTAATGGTTCTACTGCTCTTTCATCACCGATGTTTCCTAATGCCCAGGCAGCTGCGCCTCTAACTTTCCAATCTTCATCATCAAGAATTTTTATTAAAGGTTCTACTGCATCTTTACCCATTTTAGAAAGAGCACCGGATGCTTCTCTTCTAACCCATTTATTATCATCTTTTAAAGTTTTAATCAATTCATCAATAGCCCTGGGATCCCCTATCTGTCCTAAAGCTTTAGCAGCACCCATTCTTACATTTTTATCTTTACTGGGGAGAGCATCAATTAATTGTTCTACTGCTGGATGCCCTATTTCCGTTAAAAGTTCAATGACTTGAACTCTAACGTGTTCATCATCTTCTTTAAGTGATTCTATTAATCGGGCCACATTTTCATCCATTTTCATATTTTTCCACCTCACAACATAATATGTATCTTTTTAATATTAGATTTTATGTTTTAGCTCTATACTTAAACAGATATTTTAGCTGGATAACAATTTAATCAATTCCAAGGCTAACTTTTCTTCTTTTTTATGATTATATTCTTTTAGGATTTGCAGCTAATTTCTTAATATTTTATACATTTCTTCGTCTTTATCCATGAAGAAAAACACTGCTCCAATTAGAAGTAATGCAATTGCTTCGCCTTTTTCATTTGAATTCTTTTTAAATATTTCTAAGGCTTGGTTAAAATGTTTTAAAGCATCAGCGGTATTTTTATTCTTTAACTTGCTATCGCCTAACATTAGATGTAATATGCCCTGTGTGTTCCAATCTTCAATTACCTCTGCAGTTTTTAAGGCTTCTTTAAATATTTCTATACTATTTGGATCTTTAGAATAAATAGAATAAAGACCAGACTGATCTAAAAGCATTACCAATTCATCTAATCTATCAGTAAGTTCATCACTTTCCTTATCTAATTCTTTTTCTGACTCTAATTTTAGTTCATCCTTCCAATTCTTTTGAAAACTGTTATCATGGGGTGGGAGATTAATGCTTTCCTTCTGCTTTCCTTCATCAGGAGAGGAATAAATCTTTGCTTTCTCATTCATTTTTAAAATAGAATCTATTTTTTTAAGTTTCAAAATTTTGTCTTCAATTTCATTTTTTTGAAGATAATCCCCATTAGAATAAATTTGAAAAGCTTTTTGATAATGTTTTATAGCTTGAGAAATATTACTGATAGCCCGGTAACAGTCCCCTATTAGGTCCTGAGCGTATGCTTCTCCTTTAGGGTATTCTATTTTTTGGTATATTTTTTTGGCTTCTTTCAGGTTTTCTAATGCCTGCTCTGGTTCATCTTCGTCTAAATATATT
>PWMT01000100.1 GCA_003558085.1 Methanobacteriaceae archaeon | reverse complement strand
GGTCGTGACGGATCTGGCCGAGGGCGCCTACACGGTGGACTTTACGGCGATTGAAGATTGGACGGTCCCCCAATCGCAGACGGTTCAGGTCCAGCGGCAGCAAACCACGCAGGTTTCCGCTCATTACGAATTGGTCCCGCTGGACATCGTGATCAGTGAATTTATGGCGACCAACACATATCTGCCCTTCCTGAGTTCTCTGGATATTTACACCCGCTACGACTGGACTCCAGATGTTGCGTATCCGGATTGGATCGAATTGCATAACAAGGGATCTGAAGCGATCAATCTGGCCGGCTGGTATCTGACGGACAGTGCTTCGAATCTGAAAAAATGGCAGTTTCCGTCGGGCATAGGAAACGAACTGGTCTTGAATCCCGGGGCGTATCTGATTGTCTTTGCTTCTGGCAAGGATCAGGCGTTGTTCCCGGACAACTATCCCTATCGAGACCTGTACGGTGCGCTGCATACCAATTTTAAACTCAGCACTGACGGCGAGTATCTGGCGGTGGTGGCCCCCAACGGCGTTTCCATCTCCCATGAATACGAGAGTTATCCGAAGCAATTCCCGTTTATTTCTTACGGCATTACTGAGGATGGAACCATCGGGTATATGACCACGCCCACCCCGGGCACCCGCATCGATAACCGATGGCCCGGAGCGGCAAATGCCGGCGGACTGCCGGGTTACGTCTCGGATGTCCTGTTCAGCCACGAGCGAGGGTTTTACGACACTGAATTTTATGTGACCCTTTCGTGCGAAACGCCGGGGGCGGTGATTCATTATACGCTGGACGGCACCGAACCGCTTGCGACCGCCGGCGGCAATACGCTGCTTTACGACGGGCCGATTTCGATTACAACGACCACCTGTCTGCGGGCGAGGGCTTTTAAGCCGGGACTGCTTGCCGGCAGCATCGGCACACAGACCTATCTGTTTGCCAGAGACGTTACAGAGCAAGTCAAGCCGATCGATCCGCGTTATGTTTCCACGTGGGGTGGGTTTCCGGCCCATTATGATATGCAAAACGACGAAACGGATATCAAGCTTGTTGCAGGCGATTCGAATTATACCGTTGAACAGGCCAAAGCCGTCATCGAGCACGCACTGACACAGATTCCGACCCTTTCGGTTGTCACCGATCCGGACAATCTGTTCCACGCAGACTTCGGCATCTATACGAATACCCACAATTCCGGCCGCGACTGGGAACGGCCCGTTTCGGCGGAATATTTTGGAGAGACCAACGAACACTTTCAGATTGACTGTGGTTTGAGGCTTCAGGGCGGAGCCAGCCGACATCCCGCTAATGAACCCAAGCATTCCCTGAGCCTGCGATTCCGCGGCGGGTATGGGGACTCAACTCTTAAGGCAAAACTGTTTGATCAAACCCCCGTGGAGGAATTCAATACGCTGCAGCTTCGGGCGGTCTATAACAACTCCTGGACCCACTGGCAACCTGAACAGCGGGAGCGGAGTACGTTGATCCGCGATCAGTTTGCGCGCGATTGCCTGATTGCCATGGGCCAACAAAGCGCCGGCGCCGGACGGTTTGTGCATCTGTACCTCAATGGCCTGTACTGGGGCATCTACAATCTTCAGGAACGTCAGGAGGCCTCGCACTATGCAGCATATTACGGCGGCGAAGGGGCGTATTATGACGCTGTCAACGGCAATAGCACGATCGACGGTGACAGCAGCCGATGGAACGCCCTGCAAAACACGGTCGAACAGTCCAATCCTTCCAGTCAGACGGACTGGGAAGTACTCGATAGTGTTCTTGATATTGACAATTATATCGATTGGACGATCCTTCAGCATTATGGGCTTAACGAGGACCTGAAAAACAACGGGAACTGGCGGGCCGCAGGCGGCGGGCTGTTCGGGGCGCCCTGGAAATATTATGCCTGGGACACCGAGCGGTCGTTCGAAAACGGTAACGCCGGAGAGCCGCGCAGAGGCGGTACGAATAACTATCCCGGTAAGCCGTTTTTGCTGTATAGACTGATCGAGTTCGAAGAATTCCGTGTCCGGTTTGCCGATCGGCTGTATAAGCATTTCCGCAATCAAGGCGCACTGACTTATGAATCCGCTTCCGCCCTGTTCAATCGCCGGGTTGAGGAGTTAAGCGATGCGATCATTGCCGAATCGGCCCGCTGGGGCGATTACCGCCGTGACGTCCATGTGCGGGGAACCGCTTACCTTTACACCAAGCAGGATTTCTGGCTGCCGGCCGTTTCGGCGATTGACGACTATTTATGGATGAAAGAACAGACGACGATTGCGCATTTTCAGAATTACTACTCTACGCTGCCGCTGTATCCTTCGATCGAGCCGCCGCTTTTCCGGATTAATGAGACAGTACAGTCCGGCGGTTATATAACGCTTTCCTGTGCGTTGACGATGGATACGGTCTATTCAGGCGAGATATACTATACCCTGGACGGAACCGATCCGCGGGAATACTGGACGGGCAATGTCAGCAGTTCAGCCGTTCTGTACACTGGAGACACCGTTGAGCTTAATCAATTGACAACCACCGTGAAGGCCCGCTTGAAGGATGGTTCGACCTGGAGCGCGCTGCATGAGGCGACATATAGAGTCGGCCCACTGTCGCTGGTTCATTCTTGGTGTTTTACCGACGCACTTGACAACAATACGCCGTTTTCGTCGATGGATGCGTCGTACAGCCTGGTCGGCCCCGGCGTCATCGAATACCAGTCTGCCCTGATGGGCTATCCATTCGATGATGAAGATGACAACTGGCGAAAAGCGTCGATGGAACGTCGCAACGCTCCGACAGAGATCAACTATCGGCCGCAAGGGAACCGGAACCTGGAGTATGACGCCGACTTTATGCGCGGTCTGCAGGTCAAGCAGCCCTTCGCCGGCGACGGCGCCGAAAACGCGATGATCTTTCATCTGCCAACCACCGGGTATGAATATATCGTTTTCAGCTTTGCGGCCATGGACGAAGGCGCGGCTGAGAGCCTGATCGTCGATTATTCCGTGTCCTCCGGTCAGCCCCACTGGGAGATGCTGGGCGCGTTTCCATTGGAGGACGTTTACCAACTCTACGAAATAGATTTCTTTTTACTGGACGATGCTGAAGACAATCCTGATTTTAAGGTGCGGATTCGTTTTGAGGTTGCGGACGGTCAGGCCGATGAGGGCAATCGCGTCACGTTTAACAATGTTTCGCTTGATGGATTGCCGATAGCGGACTACGGACGCGAGTTGGGTGCTGGCGATATCGCCGTGATCGCGATGAATGCCGTTGAGGCCGAAGAGTTTGCATGGGTACCGCTGGTCGATCTGCCGGCCGGAACGGTGGTCCATTTCACCGATTCATCGTACGGCAGCGAAG
>PWMT01000122.1 GCA_003558085.1 Methanobacteriaceae archaeon | reverse complement strand
GTGAAGGTAGTGTAGATAAAAGTTTTGATGATGAAGATGCATACATAGAAGAATATAATATGGTGAAAATAGGAACAGAAGTAACATTAAATGCCAGTGCAGATGAAGATTGGACAATATATAACTGGATTGACTGGGAAGAAAATAAAATTGCTGAAGGTAAAGAGGAAATTTCTTTTACAGTTGAAACAGATGTAGAAGTATATAATATTGGAGTAAAATATGTAATGTCCAATTTAAACTATTTTATAGGTGATAATTTAATAACCTGGCTAGATTCAACAGATTTTATAAATCAGGAAGATGGTTCAGAAATTGATCTTTGGGAAGATAAAAGTGGTAATGAAAATCATGGTGAAGTAGATCTTGAAGAAAATGCACCAGTAGTAATGCAAAAATGGTCAGATGCAGAATTACCGGTTTTAAAATTTGATAATTCAGCAGTAGAGATTGATTATGAACAGGATTTTGAATTACCTAATACAATTATAATGGTTTTTGCAATTGAAGCAACAGAAGACTCAGGACAGGCTTTGACTGATAGTATTGATGGAAATAACAGATATCGCATTATTGTACGTCCTAAACATCATCAACAATTTATTTCTACTATAGATGATTGGGGTGAACATGTAACTTTTCCTTATGATGATTTTGATCATAAAGATACTTTAAATGTTGGACTTTTTGGTTTTTCTGAAGGAGGTTTACATGCTCGCTTAGATGGTGAAGAATACAATTTGAACGCAGATTATCATCATTCTTTGCAGGGATTAACCATTGGTAATGCTAATAGAGATCAGAGAAATGATCCTATAGTAAATGGTAAGGTTGCTGAAGTTATAGTTTTCAGTAGAGAATTATCCATGGATGAAAAAGTAATGATTGAAGATTATTTAAATTACAAATGGAAATAAAAATATTTAGACTGGGAAAAAAGGGATACTTTTATCAGGCAAATTAAAATATGAAATAATCTTAGAGGAGTGGTTAAAACACCACTCCTTTTTTATGGCTTAACTTAATTCGACAAAAACCGGGAGGTACCTGGCACCTGTCGGATTTTGTCGTTGGATTTAATCTTTTCTAATTAATACTAAATTTAAAATAAAGGATTTTTACTATAATTGTATAATCTATATAATAAAGAGATGAGGTGTGGTTATGGATATTAATATTTTGCATTTGATAAAGGGAGCAAAAAAAGCCCGGGGATTGACAGTTGTAATAGATGTTTTTCGTGCTTTTTCAGTTGCCTGTTATTTATTTAATAATGGTGCAGAAAAAATAATTGCAGTTGGTGATTTAGAAATAGCTCAAAAGTTAAAAGAAAATAGTCCTAATAATATCTTTATTGGTGAACGGGGTGGTAAGAAATTACCTGGATTTGATTATGGTAATTCTCCGTCAGAAATTGAAAGTGAAGATTTTACCGGTAAAATTCTGGTCCATACCACCAGTGCCGGTACTCAGGGAATAGTTAATACAATTAACTCTGATAAAATAATTACAGGTAGTTTTGTTAATGCTCAGGCTATAATTGATTTTATTAGAAGGGAAAATCCATCTCATTTATCATTAGTATGTATGGGGGTAGCCGGTAAAAAGAAGTCTGAAGAAGATGTTTTTTGTGCCCGCTATATTAAAACAATGTTAACTGGAGAAAAATTTAATTTTCAGAAAATAGTTAAAAAATTAAAGAAGGGAAGTGGTAAAAGATTTTTTGATGAAAATTTAAAATGGTCTCCTAAGAGAGATTTTGAGTTATGTCTTGATCTGAATAGATTTGACTTTGTTATTGAGGCCAGACCATATAAGGATCAAATGGCTATATTGAGCAAACAGGATAAATAGACATATATCGACAAAAACCGGGAGGTGCCTGGCACCTGTCGAAGTATGTCGGAAAAAGAAAGGGTGAATTAAATGATAAAAAGAAAAATTTTTTCTTTATTACTGATATTGGTTATAGTTGGTGTTCTTATAGTTATATATGTTGGTTTTCTAGATACAGAGGATAATTCAGTAAATGTTTATGAAGATAGGGGTACTGAGGTTTCTTTGAATTTTGAACATGAAATTGCTTTTGAACCGGAAATAGTTCAGATTATACTGGGAGTAGAAACAGAGGACAGGGATCTTGATAGGGCTTTTAATGAAAATAATGAAGCTATGAATCAAATATTTGAGGAAATGGAAAAACAGGATCTATTATCTTTAGAAACACAGACCTTCAGGGTTAATCCCAGAACAAGAAGGGAAAATGATGAAATAATAAATTATTATGTTGTCTTAAATCAAATTGAAATTAAAACCGAAAACCTGGAGGAAATCAGTCAATTGGTACAAAAAGCTGTCGAAGCAGGAGCCAACAAAGTTGTTTCTTTAAATTATCTGCTGGCCGATGAAAGTAAGGCCAAAAAACAGGTGATTGAAGAAGCCTATAAAGGATTAACAGAAAAGGTAGAATTTATTGCGGAAACGATGGGTAAAGAAAATATAGAACTGGATTCTTTAAATGTTGATGAAATGCGGCATATAATACCTTCAGGATTTGGGGTTGAAACAATGCAGAGAGATGTTTCTCTTCCCCAAATTAATCCACAGAATATTAATGTAAGAGTTAATCTCAGGACAAAATATACTTTATATTAAATAATTAATATTATGTAAAAGCGGGGATAATCCCCGCTTTTTTAAAGTCAAATTTTATCATAAGACTTATTTATTTCTGTATTCCTGCCATTTTTCTTCTAAATCATCCTGCTGTAATGTTTCCATTATATATTTAGCAAATTCTTCACCTGTCGCTCCGGTATCTCTACCGGTAACAGTTAATTTCTTTTCATATTGACCACAGATATCCAGGGCCATCTGCAGTTTATTTGCCTTTTCTTTATGGCCTATATGTTCTAAAAGCATGGCTCCAGCTCTGATAATACTGCTGGGATCTGCATATTGAGCCCGGCCTTCTTTTACCATTCTTGGTGCTGAACCATGAATTGCTTCAAACATGGCATATTTTTTACCTATATTGGCACTGCCGGCAGTACCCACTCCCCCCTGAAATTCTGCCGCTTCATCTGTCAGGATATCCCCATAGAGATTGGGCAGGACCATAACTTTGAACTGGCTTCTCCGTTTGGGATCAACCAGTTTTGCTGTCATAATATCTATATACCAGGCATCCCATTCTACTTCCGGGTATTCTCTGGCAACTTCCCGGGCCACATTCAGGAATTTACCATCTGTAGTTTTTACCACATTGGCTTTAGTAACTACAGTTACTTTATTTATATCATTTTTGCTGGCATAATCAAAGGCAGCTTTGATAATTCTATAGGATCCTTCATATGTAGTTACAGTAAAATCAATG
>PWMT01000008.1 GCA_003558085.1 Methanobacteriaceae archaeon | reverse complement strand
TTATCCTATATATGGGCTTTTATGGGGCATTTTTTTCTATCAGCACAGATAGCAGCTTCCATTGGTTGGCCAGCAGGTAATCCCTTCCAATTAGAAGTAGCCTTTGCTAACCTGGCCTTTGGAATATTAGGTATATTAAGTTGGAAATTTCGAGATAACTTCTGGACTGCTACCATTTTAGGGGTAACCACATTTCAGTGGGGTGCATCCTATGTACATATCATGGAGATCATAAATCGGGGTAATTATGCACCGGGAAATGCAGGATTACCTTTATATGCGGATATAATTCTACCCATACTACTTTTAGCACTGCTAATCAGTTATAAGAAAACATTGCCCCATTAAATTTATTCATTTAAAAAAAAAATAATTTATTAAGAAAAAAAAATACCTAAATTTCTATATTTTCTAAGCGATCCAGGGCAGTTTCTAATTCCTCATAAGCATTAGCATAGGACATGCGCACATGATTTTCACCATGTTGGCCAAAGGCTGCACCGGGTACCATCACCACCTTATTTTCCAGGGCCTGGTTAACTACTTTTTGGGAGTCACTTACTTGTGGGAAAATATAAAAAGCACCTTGGGGTGTATTAAATTCCCATCCCATCTCCTTTAAACGGGTTACCATCAGATCTCTTCTTCTTTTAAATTCACTCCTCATTTCTTCCACTGAATCTTGAGGTCCCTCCAGGGCAGATAAAGCACCTCTTTGGGATATGGAAGTAGCACAGGCAGTGTTATACTGGTGAACTTTAAGCATTTCATCGATTAAATCTTGCGAGGCGGTAGTATAACCTATTCTAAAACCAGTCATAGCATAGGTTTTGGAGAAACCATTAATGGTGATGGTTTTATCTGAAAACTCTCCAGGACTGTAATGTTTTACACCATAAATTATCTTCTCATATACTTCATCAGATATGAGATATATTCCCTTATCCTGACTGAATTGGGCAATACCTTTGATCTCCTCCTTTTCCATCACACTACCAGTAGGATTAGAGGGAGAATTGAGTATAATGGCCTTAGTTTTAGGGGTAATCAACTCCTCCACATCATCCAGGGTCATAGCATAATCATTTTCTGCTTTTAAAGGTACCGGTATGGGTTTACCCTCACAAATCTTAACGATAGCCTCATAGGTTAAGAATCCTGGATCTGGAATTAGAACCTCATCAGCAGGGTTTATTAGGGCCTGCATGCTCATGAAAAGTGCTTCACTAGCCCCTACAGTTACTATGATCTCTTCAGGATGGGCCTGGATATTATTTTCTTTTTTCAATTTATCTGCCAGGGCCTCCCTTAATTCCATGATCCCCTGGTTGGGTGTATAATGGGTGAATCCTTCTTTTAATGCTTCTATTACTGCTTCTCTAATATGCCAGGGAGTGTCAAAGTCTGGTTCACCTAAACCTAAATTGATGGCATCAGCACGGGCCATTTCAAACATTTTACGGATTTGGGATAATTCTATATCTTTTAATCTATAAGCTGTATCTCTCATGGAAATTTACACCACAAATTTTTATTATTAACTATTATAGTTTTAAGGGGATTAGTTTAGCTTAGTTTTGAAGGGATTAGTTTAGCTTTTAACTTATTAAGGATTATTTAGATATGATCACATAATGATGGTGAAGTTGAGCACTGGTAACAAGAGGCTTCTTCACACCAGGCAGTAATTTTTCCTTCCCTCATCTTAACATATTCTTCCTTTAAAAAATCAGATCTTAGACCCACATCAATATTCTTCCAAGGTAATTCCTGATCTAAATTTCTACCCTGGGAATAAGGGATCCATTCTCTAAATAGTAGTTTATCTTTATAATACTTTTCAATCAAATCCCCCACCTCTAAACCTCCCGTAGAAAGGACGTATTGGATTAAACCTTTACGTGGACTCTCCACCTTTAAAGGGTAACCTTTAAGTAGAGATTTAAGGTAATTAACATGGCTTTTAATCCTTCCTAAATCATATCCCTCCCACTGTAAGGGTGTGTGTGGTTTAGGGATCAGGGGATTGATGCTAAAGCGTAGAGCATTTTTACGAGGAGAAAGCTTTAAAAAATCCTTCATCAACTGGGCTAAGGATTCCACATCCATTTTGGTTTCTAGTGGCGAACCCAGCATAAAATACATTTTAACATTAAAACCCAAATTTAGAGCAGTCTCCATCACCTTAAATGTTTCCTCATCAGTTACGGGTTTATTCAAACTTTTCCTTATATCCCATATGGATTCTGGTGCTAAGGTTATGGTTTTAAGGCCACTTTCTCGAAGAGCCTCTAGCGTGGTTCTAGTAATAGATTCAATACGTAGAGAAGGAGTACTTACCTTAAATCCCCTATCTAATAGACCAGTACATAATTGGTCAATCTGGGAGTAATCAGAAACTGCAGCACCAATCAAGGATATTTTATCCAATCCAGTTGCTGCATAACCCTTCTCAGCCAATTTAAATAATTTTTTTAGGGAGGTTTCCCGGCGAGGTCGGTAGAGATATCCGGCCATGCAGAAACGACAACCCCTCGTGCATCCCCTGGACACTCCCAGTAAAAAGGAGGATCCCAGGGCTGGTGAAAATTTTTTATCCGGGGATTCTGGGACCACTTGATATATGGGATGGCAGGCCTGATCCATATCCGCTACCAAAGCTTTTTTTACAGGGTTATCAGGAACATAAACTCCTTTAATCTCTCTAAAAGCATCAATTTCTACTCGGGGATGGTCCAGTTCTAGATAAGTATCCAGTAACTCATCTAAGATGACTTCCCCTTCCCCGACGATAAATAGGTCTACAAATGGAGTTAAAGGTAAGGGATTAGAAGTGGCGCAGGGACCACCCGCGATAACTAGAGGATCATTTTTACCACGTTCTCCTTTACGGTAAGCAATACCACCCTTCTCTAGCATCTCCAATAGGTGGAAGTAGTCCTGCTCATACTGCAAGGAAAAGCCTACTATATCAAAGTCTTTAAGGGGTGTGGATGATTCTAAGCTACGCTCATAGGGGTAAACCACTCGTTCACACCATACATCCTCCCGGGTATTGAGAAAGTGATAAATAATATGAAAGCCTAGAGAAGAGATAGCAGTAGGATATAGATTAGGATAACAGGATGCAAATCGGATATCCACTTTCTGAGGATTTTTCAAGATGACATGGTGTTCTCTTAGCATAATATTATAATTTTATTTAAACTATTATCAACATATCGTTTCTAAAATACAATTTATAAAGGGTAAATCCTTTAGAGATTAAAGGAATAAAAACTGAAGGGCCTAGCAATGAGTACCCGATATAAGAAGGTGGCGGTGGGGGGAACCTTTGATAAATTCCACCAGGGTCACCGCCACTTACTAGATAAAGCATATGAGATT
>PWMT01000162.1 GCA_003558085.1 Methanobacteriaceae archaeon | reverse complement strand
GAAAATGATGGGGTTAGAATTGTAACCACTGCTATGTCTGAGAACGATTTCATATTTGGGGCGGGAGAAAAATTGGAAAAAACCTTACTGAAAGTTGAAAAAATGTTTTCTCCTGATTTAGTGGGAATAGTAGGCACCTGTGCCAGCATGATAATTGGTGAAGACCTTAAAGAAGCTGTTCAGAATGCAAATATCAAAGCTAGAGTTTTAAGTGTGGAAGCACATGGTGGTTTTGGGGAAGGGGATAACACTGAAGGAGCAATAATGGTTTTAGAATCGGCATTAAAAGAGGGTGTACTAGCTAATGAAGAAGTGGAAAGACAGATACAAATGTTAAAAATGGCCACCGAGGTGGAAAAAACTAGGGGAATGGCTCAAGGAGAATACATTGCACCTTCCTGGGGTGATGATAAAGAAAAAGTAGCTATTGATCTTTTAAATAATATTAAAAATGATAAGAAAGTAGCTATTGTATTGAACGCTAAAAAAGAAACTTCTTACCTTTTTGCAGATATTATGAAAATAGATTACACCACCCTAAATCCGAATAATCCTCCTCTGATAATAGCTAATCTAGATGATAAAATAGGCCTGCCTAGAATAAGAGCACATGCCCGTAACATAATTAATGAACTTAAAGAAGAAGGCATACATATTGACTATTGCACAGGAGGGTTAGATGAATATCCTCATAGTGCAAAATTAGCTGCTAAACTATTAAAACAAGAAGAAGTTGATTTTGCAGTGATTGCAGGGGTACCACATGCTCTTCCTATAGAAAATCTAGATTTAAAATCAGTCGCAGTCACTGATGGTCCCCGACTGGTGGAACCTCTAAAAAAACTGGGTTATGATCAAGTAGTTGCTGAATTAGATGCACATGCAAAAACACTAGGAACCGATTCTATAGTTAAATCAGACTTTGGAACAGCCATTAAAAAACTTATACAAGCTAATATTAAAGATTAATAATTATATGATATAAAAAGAATTACATAACTTGCAATATAAGGATTAATAATCTTAGCATTTTTAAGATAAAGAATTAACTGACATCATTTCTTATATTAGGTGATAAAATGAGCAATACTATGGGCATGATTCTTTGTGGGGGTTATGGTAAAAGATTACGTCCTCTAACTGATACAATTCCTAAACCGTTGGTGGAAATTAAAAAGGGATATACTATTTTGGATAAGCAATTATTTGATTTTAAAAATGCTGGTGTGGAACATGTTATTCTTTTAACTGGTTTTCTAAGTGATAAAATTGAGGAGAGATATGGTAAGGAATATAATGGAGTTAGGATTGAATATCTTGTTGAGGAAGAACCTTTAGGTACTTTAAATGCTATTAAATTAGGTATGGATGCTATAGGTAATGAGCAATGTATAATTCGTAATGGGGATGTAGTGGCTGATTTGAATTTAAGAAAGATGATTTATCTGGGAGAACTTTCTGATTATCTTTTATCTATTTTTATAACGAAAATGCAGTCTCCTTATGGTATTGTGGAGATAAATGGTGATCGTTTAGTTTCATTTAAGGAAAAGCCTATTTTGGATTATTATATTAATGGTGGGGTTTATTTTTCTAAAGGTTCTCTTGATTATGGGGATTTTGATGTGGGTGATATTGAAAAAACTGTCTTTCCTATGATGGCTAAAGAAAATAAACTGGGATATTATAAGGAGGATGGTCTTTTTTGGATGGCTATTGATACTTCCAAAGAACTGGAGGAAATCCGTAAAGAATATAAATATAGGGTGGATAAGCCCTGGGGTTATGAGAAAATTCTAATTAATACAGATAAATATTTAACCAAGGAATTATTTATTAAAGAAGGTTATCAAACTTCTTTTCATTACCATAATCAAAAAGATGAAACCATGTACATTGTTAATGGTGCGGGGTATATTGAATTTGAAGATGTTAAACATTACTTTGCTAAAAATGACACCGTACGTATTGAACCAGAAAAACATCATTCTATCGTAGCCCTGGAAAATACAGTACTGCATGAAATTTCAACACCCCATTTAGAGGATACGGTACGTATCAAAGATTATTATACTCGTTAAACAATACCCCAAAATCTTTAGATTACTAATTTCCCAATAATTTTGATATAATGATAACTATAATTAATTATGGCAGCGGTAATTTGCAAAGTTTAAAAAATGGGTTTTCTAAAATTGGGGCTGAGGTACTAGTGACAGATCAAGCACAAGAAATAGAAGAGGCCAATGCTTTGATTTTACCAGGAGTAGGTGCATTTGGAAACGCCATGCACAATCTAAAGCAGTATCAGGAACTCATTATTCAACATATCGAATCTGGAAAACCATTTTTAGGTATTTGCTTAGGATTACATCTTCTTTTTTCCCAGAGTGCGGAAACAGCTGAGGTCCCTGGATTGGATGTATTCCCAGGGGAGGTAATACGTCTACCTCCTGGTAAAAAAATACCTCACATGGGATGGAATCAATTAAGAATAAGTAAAAATTGTCCACTTTTAGATGGTATTGGTTCTGAATATTTTTATTTTGTACATTCTTATTATGTGCTGCCTCAAGAGAGAAATATAATAGCTGCAGTTTGTGATTATGGTATAGATATACCAGCAGTACTGTGCAAAGATAATATTTTTGCTACACAATTTCATCCTGAAAAGAGCGGGAAAGTTGGTTTAAATATTCTAAAGAATTTTGTGGATTTTTTAGGATAGGGAAATCAAATTTAATATACTCATTTTTTTAATAGTTTTTAGGCCTATCTGATTATTACAAAAATATTATATAATATTAACTTATAAAAGATTACCATTAATAATATTCAATCTTATAATAGCTAACAATAGGTATGATTAAGAATATTTAATAACTTTTCATAATCAACGGTGATTAAATGGATATTGAAGGTTTTGTAAGGCATAAAATCGGTTTTGAGGATCAAAAAATTATTAAAGAAGTCTTATCTGAGAGAATAAGGGAATATAAATCCCTTAATTCTAAAAATGCTACTATAATGGCTGAAGCTGTAATAGAAGAAGTTAAAAACACCTTAGCAGTTCAGGACCTTGATGATAAATTTTTAAAGGAAATGCTGGAATTTAATAGTGCAGATATTGCCATGGGTGAGATGGGTGTTGGATCTCGTGGTGCAGGTGACTTTTTTGTACATAGAAAAATAGCAGATATAGTTTCCAGTACCAAAACATCCGCCTTCATAAATCCCGCTGCCCAAGATGATGGTGGGGTAGTGGAAGTTGATTCCAAGGGAAATAAAATATTTGTTACCACAGCAATCGATGGAATTCATTCTAGATTAAGCGAATACCCTTTTTTAGGCGGTTTTCATGTTGCCAGAGCAGCCCTGAGGGATGTATGTGTCATGGGATCTGATCCAGTAGCAATTATAAGTGATCTACATTTAGCTGATGATGGGGATGTAGGTAAATTATTTGATTTTACCGCAGGGGTAGCCACAGTATCTGAATTGATAAAGGTACCTATTGTAGCAGGCAGCACACTGCGAGTCGGAGGCGACATGGTATTAGGTGATCGTTTAGTAAGTGCAGTAGGAGCTATTGGTGTATCCCCTCATCCTCCTACTGCAAGAAAACGTGCTGAATCAGGTGATGTCATTTTGTTAACTGAAGGATCTGGTGGGGGTACCATAACCACCACTGCAATCTATCATGGACTATTTGACGTGGTGAAAGAAACCATGGATATAGATTTTATATTAGCATCAGAGGCCATTATGCATGCTGATCTACTACCCCAGATACATGCTATGACTGATGTGACCAATGGGGGACTAAGAGGGGATGTACATGAAATTTCCACCACTACCGGTTTAGGAATGGAACTTTCTTACCCAAAAATTCGAAAAATGATCAATCCTAAAGTATTGCATATGCTGGAAAACTTGAATATAGATCCTCTGGGAGTTTCAGTTGATTCTTTAATGATAATTGCGCCTGAAAACGTTGCAAAAGAATCTAAAAAGGTAATAGAAGAAGTAGGGGTGAAAGTTGAGGAAATAGGCATGGTGGATAAAAGTGGAGTTCCCCGCTTAATAAAAGAAGATGGCAGTGCAGAAGTTATAACTCCTCTTTTTAGAGAAGCAGCTTACACTAAAATAAAAAAGCTTGTTGGAGAAAAAACCCCTCAAGACTTTGAAATAATGAAAGAAAAAGTTGAAAAAGCCGCATTTAAAGCTATATCCAAGAAAAATAGGGTAGTAAAAGATATTGCAGAAAATTATAAATTATAGTTGATTTTAATGGATCAAAAAGGATTCATTTTTACTGGAGATGTTGTTCTAGGCTTAATTCTGGTTTTCATAATCTTGGCAACGATAAGTGTACAAGCAAATAATTCTAAAAATTTAGCTTCTCCAGAACCTTTAATGACCACTGCTCAAGATTTAATGGAATCAATGGCTAACTATGAGAATAAACCTGGTGCAGGATCTATATTTGAGCAAATGGTAACTGTTTTAGAAAAAGAGGATTTAAATGAAAATTCACAGCAAAAAGCTGGATTGATAGCTGCTGAATTTATAAATCAAACTCATCCAGGATTAAAGTATAACTTAACTGAGGTTAACCACTTAAAGGGCATCACCTTAAGTGCCAATGATTTTATGTCAGAAGCAAATAATATAAACTCGGCTCAAAGAAATTTTAAAGGGTATTGCTTTCAATTATATATATGGTATTAAACCTGTAAAAGAAAAAATAGAACAATTATATATAACTATTAGTTCAAAAGTAGTTAAGAATAAACTTTAAAATATCTTTTTAAATATATTCAACATTTTCTTAAGCCCTGATAGTGTAGCGGATATCACGTAGGATTGCGGATCCTATTACCCGGGTTCAAATCCCGGTCAGGGCATTATATAATTGATCAGCACTTATAGTACTATAGCCTGTTATTTTAAGCATAATAAATCCTAAATCAAGCTAATTTATAAAATAAGGAAATAATTAAATATTTACTGTTTTAATTACAATAGTATAGATATGAAAGATATAACTTATTTTAACCCGGAGATTGAAACTATGGACCGGGGCGATCTAGATGCTCTGGTGGAGGAAAGGATAAATTACACCGTTAAATATGCCTATGATAATTCCCCCTTCTATAATAAATGGTTTAAAAAAAATAATGTCACTTTATCTGATATAAGCACCCATGAAGATCTCCAACATCTACCTATAATTACAGGAAATACAGTTCGAGAAAGACAACCCCCTCAAACTGATGAATTTGAATTTAAGTGTGGTTCCTGGGATGATATTTTCACCATCCATGAAACCAGCGGCACCAGTGGCCGTCCCAAATCTTTTTTCTTAACCTGGGATGATTGGAATAGATATGCTGAAAAATACTCCAGATCATTCGTATCCCAGGGGTTTGGCCTCGGAGATAAAGTAGTTGTCTGTGCTTCCTATGGAATGAATGTGGGAGCCAATACCATGACTCTGGCCGCTCAAAAAATTGGCATGACCATAATTCCTTTTGGAAAATGTACTTTTCCAGTGCGCATCATGCAGAATTATCAGCCTACTGGAATTGTGGCCAGCATCTTTAAACTCTTGCGATTAGCTCGACGCATGAAATCAGAGGGAATAGATCCCCAAGAATCCAGCATAAAAAGATTGGTTGCTGGGGGTGAAAGTTTTTCACCAGAATCTCGAGATTATGTGGAAGAATTATGGGGAGTTAAAATCTACAATACCTATGGCAGTACCGAAGGAACCATGTGTGGAGAATGTCGTAAGCGGGTAGGTTTGCATGTTCCTGAAGACATGGTTCATCTAGATGTGTATAATCCCCATATGAAAGACTTTGTAGAGGACGGTGAATGCGGTAGAATAGTTTTAACCACACTTATACCGGTGGGAGAAAAGACAGGGATGCTTCTTTTAAATTATGATACTGATGACACCACGGTGGTTGTTTCCAGAGATAAATGTGCCTGTGGCAGAACCCATATGCGAATTATGAACCCGCAAAGAGAAGCTGAAACTTTTTGGATTGCAGGAAATCCTTTCAATAGGGTTGACGTGGAACAGGGTGTATTTCAAAGGGATAACATGGATTACCTAACCGGTGAATATGAGGCCTTTGTCTATGGGGATGAAGATGAAGGAGAAATCACCTTAAGAGTTAGCATGGAATGTGAAAACATGGAAAACTGTGATCAGGAACTCATCCAAGATAATTTTATAAAATCATTTTTACGTTATAAACCAGGATTAAAAGAAGCCTATTCAGAAGGTATTTTTGATTTATTATTCAATTTCACCGGACCCGGTGATTTAGAATTCTATAATATCAAAGGCAGACCACGTAGAATTGTGGATCGACGCTGAAGGTCTCTTAAAAAGCTTAAATATTACCATAAAAATATTATCTTTACTAATTTTTAATATTTAATTCTCATTTAATTTGAGGACATCAAATGCTGAATGCTGAAACTTTTATAACTGATACTCCAGGGATAGATGGAACTATCCGCCAGAAATATGAAGATTTTTTTGTAGAAGAAATTCCAAAAACAGTTCCTACAGGTGAGGGACCAAACACGTGGATGTGGATTGAAAAAAAAGGTCGCACCACGCTGGAGGTAGTTTTGGATATAGCAAGAGATTTACATCTATCCCGTAAGAGAATGGGCTTTGCAGGTATGAAAGATAAAAAAGCAGTAACCCGGCAATGGTTATCAATTAGTAATTTCGAGGGAAAAGACCTCGACCCCTTAAAAGATAAATATAACCGGGTAAAATTTATCAAAATTACTCAAAACAGGAAAAAACTCCGTTTAGGGCAGCTTATAGGTAATAAATTTCGAATCCTGATTAGAAATATTGAAGAACCTGATGAAGGGGCCATTGAAGCCTGGAATGTATTGCAACAATTGGAAAAACAGGGCACACCTAATTATTATGGGTGGCAAAGATTTGGTAAACCCCGCAGTAATACCCATCTGGTAGGTAAAGCATTAGCTAAGAATAGTTTAGAAAAAACAGTGGGTGCTTACATTGGAAATCCTTATCCTGAAGAACCAGAACATATTAAGAATGCTAGAACAGCGTATGATAAGGGGAAATTAGAGAAAGCATTGGAACTTATGCCTACTGGAATGCGCTACGAGCGAATGATGCTTCGAGAGCTTATTAAGGAGCAGAAAAAGAAAGAATATCTGGATGAGGATTCCTATATGAGAGCACTGCACAGCCTTCCAAAACCATTGAGCAGAATGTTCATACATGCTTATCAATCCTTTTTATTTAATAAAGCAGTAAGTGAAAGATCAAAACTGGGCATAAATAAATATTTGGAAGGAGATATAGTTATTGATAATGAAGAACATTTAATACATAATAAAACTCCTGAAGAACTTCAAGAGATGATAGATCATTTTCAAGCCCATCCCACTGCACCGCTTTTTGGAACTAAAGTTCCTCTGGCTGATGAAAAGATAGGTGAAATGGAACAAAAAATATTGGATGAAGAAAAAATATCTCTAGACGATTTCAAATCTCCTAAAATGCCAAAATTAGGAAGCCATGGTTTAAGAAGAGCGATTAGATTTAAAATATGGGATATTTCGGCTACTGCTACTGAAAAGGGAGTTTTAACTGAATTTTCTATTCCTAAAGGATGTTATGCTACTGCAGTTTTAAGGGAAATAATGAAAAAAGAGGCAATTTAAACTAATAATTGAATTTTATTTTTTGAGGGTTTGATTAGGGAGAGAAATTAATATGGAAGTATTCAAGTGTAGAGTTATTTCTAAGGGTAAGTGCAGGGGTAAAATAATATACAGTAGTGAACCTATTAGCTTTTTAGGGGGAATTGATCCCTATACTGGGAAAATAATGGATATTAAGCATCCACTTAAAGGTAAGACTATCAAAAATAAGATTCTAGTTATACCTGGAGGAAAAGGCTCAACTGTAGGATCCTATGTAATATTCCAGATGCACAAAAATAAAACCGGCCCCCAGGGTATAATCTGCCTTGAAGCAGAACCCATAATAGCTACCGGCGCTATTATGGCTGAAATACCTATGGTGGATAATATTAGTGAAGAAGCAATGGAAATCCTCTCTGAGGGTGGAGAAGTAGAGATAGATGGAGATAAAGCTGAAATTAAGCTCTTTTAAGACTCAAAATCTTAATCTACACTATTAAAAAAAATAAAAAATAATGGAAAATAAATTATTTACTTGCCGGATATCGCTACCCCTATAACTCCGCCTATGGCTCCGATTATACCGTTAATGATCATGGCAATTATAATGGCCAGTACTCCAAATGCTGCACCAGCAGCCCCTAGAACAACGCCCAATCCAATTATAGCTAGAATTCCAACTATTAAAGCTCCCACAACACCTACCAGAGCTCCATGGACTGCTCCATTCATGTAATCACCGCCAACGCTATAACCAACATAGATCGTTGCTAGGAAATAACCTAATGTCGAACCCCAATCCTCACTGATGAGTCCTAAGATAAAACCTAATATTATTGCTATTACTAAACCAATTATAATTGCTTTCCAATTGACGTCCATTTTTTTCACCTCCCCTTATTTATAATATGGTTATATAATAGTTTTTTAGCATATATTTTTTTCTTTTTTAATTTCAAGAGAGATTTCAAATCTGTTATAATTGCTCTGACCTATAATAAGTTGCGGTGTTATTTAAGAAATAAAAAAGTAGCCTTATTTACCATATTTTTTAACAGCAAAAAAAAGTTATCAACAAAATTTTAATCCAGTTAAATAAATAATTAAGTAAGAAATCCTTTTATCAATCGAACTTCCTTTATTATCTATTTATAGAAAAATCCTTAAGATGAGAGTTAATCACATTTAAATATAATCATTTTAGTAGTTACCATCTTTAAAGGAAAAAATCAAATATGCGGGATGAATAATATATTCCTTATCTTAACCTGAGGGGTTAAACGATGAAAAATTTGCTTATAACCAATGCTACCATAATTGATGGGATTAACCCAGATCCTATTGAGGATCGAGATATAATAATTGAAAAAAATACCATTAAAGATATTGTTCCTAAAAATTCCTTTAAAAGTTCTAAAGGATTTGAAATTGTTGATGCACAAGGCCAGGTCATTTTACCAGGATTTGTAGATACTCATACTCATTTGATGGCTCGAGGATTTAGAATGGAAGATAATATGTACAATCCCTTAGCCTTACACTTTTACAATGCCTTAGAAAACATGAAAACTACATTGGAAGCGGGAGTTACTACTGTAAGAGACGCTGGCTTGGCTGATGCTGGGGTTAAAATGGCAGCTGAGCTAAACCTCTTTCCTGCTCCACGTATGCAGATATGTGTGATGCCCCTTTCTATCAGTGGTGGGCATTTCGATTTTATTCTTAAATCAGGTTTTGAAATGAAACTATCCTATCCTGGCCTACCTGATAGTATTTGTGATGGTGTAGATGAGGTTCGAAAACGGACTAGGGAAGTTTTAAGATCAGGAGCAGAGGTTATTAAAGTTATGGCAACGGGAGGGGTTATGAGTGCCAATGACAGTCCAGAATTCACCCAGTTTACCACCTCGGAACTACAAGCGGTGGTGCAAGAAGCACAGTTTAGAGGAGAAATTAAAGTCATGGCCCATGCTCACGGAGCTGGGGGTATAAAAAATTCCATTAGGGCTGGAATTCACTCCATTGAACATGGTACCTACATTGATCAGGAAGCAGCCGATATGATGCTACGAAAAAATTCTTATCTGGTTCCTACCTTTGTAGTGGTAAAACTAAATAAAGAGAAAGCATTAAAAGGACAACTACCAGATTATAGTCGCAAAGAAGCCATCGATGTTGCCAAGATACACCATGAAAATATGATAATGGCCTACGAAACAGGGGTACAAATTGTTATGGGTAGTTATTGCGGGGTGGTTGAACATGGTACTAATCTTTTAGAATTAAAATACTTGTCTAAAATTGGTATGGATCCAATGGAAGCCATTCAGGCCGGTACTATAAAAGCTGCTGAATGTATGGGATGGCAGCATAGAATAGGGTCTTTAGAATCAGGTAAACTTGCAGATATGATTGTAGTAAAGCAGGATCCTTTAGAAAAAATAGGTTCTCTGCAAGATAACAATAATATTTTGATGGTTATAAAAGATGGAAATATCTTTAAGGATAATTTAAGCTAATTTTTATCATATATCAGGTCCTTGATTGGCTTATTTCCATTAAGAGGGATTGAATGTCTAAAAATTCCAAGAAAAAGATTGATTTTAAAATAACAGGTATGGGTTGTGCGTCTTGCGCTATTAAAATAGAAAAAGCTTTAAAAAGCTTAGATGGGGTCTCTGATGTCCAGGTAAATCTAGGTACTGAAAAAGCATCCATTGAATTTGAACCAGAAAAGATTGATATTCTAGAACTTGAAAAAAGAGTAGAGAATACTGGTTATCAAGTAGTAACTGATAAAATTGTATTAAAAATTGGAGGCATGACTTGTGCAGTTTGTGCTCAATCCATTGAGGATTCTTTACTTAAATTAGAGGGTGTAAAAGAAGCCAATGTTAATCTAGGTGCAGAAAAAGCCTACATAACTTACAATGAGGATCTAGTTACGGTGGATGATATGAAAACATCCATTGAAAATTTAGGCTATACTTTTCTGGGAGTGGAAGGTCAAGAAAGCATTGAACTTGAAGAAAAAATTAGAAAGAAAGATTTGAAGCAAAAAAGAAACAGAATACTGGTAGGGTTTGGAGTTTCTTTACCATTAATGGCTATGATGTTTCTCAATATTCCCGCCCCTTTTTATATGCCCTATTTCATGCTGGTGATTACATTAATTCCTTTTATATATGTTAGCCAGCCTATTTTTGCTGCAGCTGCAAAGGCTTTGCAGAATTATACTCTGGACATGGATGTGATGTATTCTATGGGTATTGGTGTTGCTTTTGGTTCCAGTTTAATGGGTACATTTAATATTATTTTAACTCCAGATTTTATGTTTTATGAAACAGCGCTAATGTTAGCTTCATTTTTAACTTTAGGGAGATATCTTGAAGTCAGAGCTAAGGGTAGGACGTCTACTGCTATTAAAAAATTAATGGGATTGCAACCCCAAACCGCAGTAGTTATACAGAATGGTGATGAAAAAGAAATTCCCATTCAAGAAGTTCAAATAGGAGATATAATCAGAGTCAGACCTGGTGAAAAAATCCCTGCTGATGGGGAAGTAATTTCTGGGGAAAGTTATGTGGATGAATCTATGATTACTGGTGAACCAGTACCAGTGTTTAAAAGTGAAGGTAATGAAGTAGTGGGTGGTACTTTAAATGAAAATGGAGTTTTAAAGTTTAAAACAACTCGAGTAGGAAATGAAACGGTATTATCTCAGATTATAAGATTGGTAGACCAAGCACAGGGATCTAAACCCCCAGTACAAAGGATAGCAGATAAAGCAGTCAGTTATTTCATACCTACTGTGCTGAGCATAGCTATAATTTCTTTCCTAATATGGTACTTCATTTTTGATTCCACTCTTATATTTGGCTTGACGGTCTTAATTTCAATTTTAGTAGTTGCATGTCCATGTGCTCTGGGTTTGGCCACTCCAACTGCTGTTACAGTTGGAATAGGTAGGGGAGCTGAATTAGGAATATTAATTAAAACTGGTGAAACTTTAGAAATTTCTGAAAATATTTCTAAGGTTCTATTAGATAAAACAGGCACTCTTACCATGGGAAGTCCTCAGGTTACTGATATTATAGGTTTTAAGGGTGATGAAAGAGAAGTGTTAAAATTGGCAGCTAGCGTGGAAAAAAATTCACAGCACCCTATAGCTAAATCTATATTTATTAAAGCTCAAGAAGAAGATATTAAATTGTTAGAAGTGACAAATTTTGATACCATTGGTGGTAAAGGTGTTAATGCTCAAATAAATGGTCAGAAAGTCATTATTGGAAACAGATCTATCTTCAGTGAACAAGGCTTACGCCTTCCTGATGGAGCAGAACAAAATCTTTCCAGACTGGAACTTGAAGGTAAAACAGCTATTTTGATTGGATTAGATGAGAATTTAATGGGTATTATAGCTGTTTCAGATAAAATAAAAGATACAAGTTTCCAAGCAGTAAAGGAAATGGAAAAAATGGGGCTTAAAACTGTGATGATTACCGGTGATAATCAGGTAACTGCAGAGGCAGTGGCCCTTCAAATTGGGATTAAAGAAGTTCTAGCAGAAGTACTACCATCTGAAAAGGCTTATGAAGTATCTAAACTTCAAAAAAATGGTGAAAAAATTGCTTTTGTAGGTGATGGCATAAATGATGCACCAGCACTAGCCCAGGCTGATGTAGGAATTGCTATTGGTAGCGGTACAGATGTGGCTATTGAAAGCGGGGATGTGGTTTTAATTCAAGATCAACCTATAGATGCTGTAGCTGCAGTTCAGCTTTCTAGAAAAGTAATGAATAGAATTAAACAGAACCTATTCTGGGGTTTTGCCTATAATACAATTCTAATACCAGTTGCAGCAGGACTTCTCTATCCCCTTTTCGGAATCACTTTTCGACCAGAATATGGGGCCTTAGCCATGGCACTTAGCTCAGTCACCATTGTTTCCCTGTCTCTACTTTTAAAGGGCTATATACCTGAGGTACGCCGTGACTCTATAGAAAAAATAAAGAACTAAAATTAGAGCTTTAAACAAATATTTTCCTAAATATATTTAGGAATTAATTTTTTAGTTATACTTAAATGTATAGAAAGTGGAAGTATGTCCAAAATATCTCTAAGAAATTTAAAAATTATGCTTGTCTTAATCTTTGCAGTGGCTTTTTCTGTAGCACTGCTTTATCTATTTTTTAACTTTGCACTTATGTGGCAGGTAGTTACTGCAGGAATAACCATAAGTTTGTTATTAATCATCTTATTTTTACTTGTAATTTTCATTTTATATCTCTGGATGAGATTACTGTGGCTAAAAAGAGATTTAAATAAATTTAAATCTGAAATAAAAAAGTTAAAAGAAAAAAACAAACCTTAAAGAAGATAGGTAAGACTAGGAAAAATTGTTACTTAATTTTTTAGTTCTATTAAAAAAATAAAATTTTAAT
>PWMT01000024.1 GCA_003558085.1 Methanobacteriaceae archaeon | reverse complement strand
TATGGAGAAGTACGTGGTTTAAAAGCTCCACCTCTTAAAATATCACCACCTGCTTCTTTAACTATCCGGGCAGTATCTATGATTTGTTTCTCACTTTCAACTGAACAGGGACCGGCCATAATAACTACTTTTTTCCCCCCTATTTTAACACCATCACCAACATTAACTATTGTATCTTCTTCTTTAAATGACCTGCCAGCAAGTTTATAGGGCTCCTGTATGGGTACAAGTCTTTCAATTTCTGGATAAGCACCAAGAGATTGTATTATTTCTTCTCTATTTAAGTCCCCAATTATACCTATTATTGTCTTTTTTTCACCACGGGAAATATGAGACGTATAACCAAGTTCCTCTATTCTATTAACAACCTTATCAATATCTTTTTCATTGGCATGATCTTCCATTACTACAATCATTTAGTTTCCCCCTTTATAATATTTTAAGTAATTTTTATTATTATATAATATATTTTGCTTCCTATCAATTAATTAAATCTGGCCTTAATGATTTAGTTTCTCTTAAATATATATGATTGATATCTTTATGAGGACAGTCTCGGTTTATATGAACTAATACTCTAATACATTTCTTGATTGATCCTTTTATTTTTAATTCCTGACAGCAAAATAGGGGAATATAATTTAAACCCATTTTTCTGGCAGCAACTGCAGGATATTCTTTATTTAAATCTTCAGTTGCAGTGAAAATAATACTAATAATCTCTTCTTTATTTAGATTATTTTTTTTTATTATTTCTTCAAGTAAGTACTTAGTAGAACTTATTATTTCCTCAACTGAATTTTTTTCTGCAGTAATTGCTCCTCTTATTGCTCTCATAAATAGTTAACCTCCGTTAAAATTATATTTTTTTATCAAATTCAATAATTGTAATCACACTTTTATTTCCTCTAGTTTTAATTATATCTCCTTTGTTTATTGAAACTATAGAAGGATGAATTGCCGTAATTTTAAAAGATAATTCATTTTTATAGGAAGTAGAATCAATAATAATTATATCCCCTTCCTGAAAAGTAAAGGTAATTTTTCCATCTGAAAAATTATCAATTCTTTTATTATTAATTAATAACCATACATCAGATAAAGATCTGTTTTCTTTTGATTCAACAGTCATATAATTTATTTCATCAGTTACTCTAACAGCTCTTTCCTGGTTTAAAAATAAGTTAATTGCAGCTTTTTCAATATGTTTAAGTCTTAAGTTAGCCTGCTTATCCTGGAGAATAATTTGTACTGATATTATTATAATTAAAAATATGATTATTAGCTGAATAATAATTTTACCCATCTTTTCAAATATAATAAACATTCTTTTACCCCCGAATCATTTTAATATATATTTATGAAATATAATATTAAATTATCCGGGTTATATTATATTTGCTTTAAATTTTTTAATGCTTTTTTTGCAGCTTCCTGTTGTGCTTCTTTCTTTGTTTTGGCTTTACCTTTTCCAAGAATTTGATTTTTAAATTTAACTCTAACTGTAAATATTTTATTATGATCAGGTCCTTCTGCTGACAATACTTCATATATGGGTCTACCTGTATTATTTTTTTGTATTAATTCCTGCAAATTAGTCTTATAATCTTTAATATAATTTCCCTGTTCAACTTTTTTTATATCTTCTTTGAAAAAATCAATTATAAATTTATTTACATATTCAAAATTTTTATCCAGATAAATTGCTCCCAGTAATGCTTCCATAGTATCAGCAAGGATTGATTTTCTATTTCTACCTCCTGTATTTTCCTCACCTTTTCCCAGTAGAAGATATTGTCCAAGTTCAAGTTCTTTTGCTTTTTTAGAAAGCATTAACTCATTAACCAGAACAGATCTCATTTTGGCAAGATCTCCTTCAGATAAATCAGTATATTTCTCAAACAAATAACTGCTTATAGAAAGATCAAGTACAGCATCACCCAGAAATTCCAATCTTTCATTATCTTTAATGCTAATTTTTTTTTCATTGGCATAAGATTTGTGCACTAATGCCCGTTTATATAATTTTTTATCATCAAAAGATATTTTTAATTTATTTTCTAATTTATTTATCAAATTATTTTTGTTTAAATTATTCATCTAAATCAACCTTTATACTTTTTAAGCAGTAAACAGGCATTCTGACCACCAAAACCAAATGAATTATTCATAGCTATTTTAATATTTTTATGTCTGGCTTTATTGGGAACATAATCAAGATCACAATCTGGATCAGGATATTCATAATTAATAGTTGGAGGTAAAATATTATGATAAAGACTTAATGCACAGATTATTGTTTCCAGACCACCTGCTGCCCCAAGTAAATGACCTGTCATTGATTTAGTTGAACTAATTGCCAGACTTTTAGCATGATTTTTAAATACAGATTTAATAGCCATAGTTTCATATTTATCATTAAGAGGAGTAGATGTACCATGAGCATTAATGTAATCTACCTCTTTTTCATCTATTTCTGCCTTATTAATGGCCATTTTCATTGCTCTGGCAGCCCCTTCCCCTTCAGGTGCCGGTTGTGTTATATGATAGGCATCACCTGTTAATCCGTATCCAATAACTTCACCATATATATTAGCATTTCGAGATAAAGCGTTTTCAAGAGATTCCAGAATTATAACACCACTTCCTTCACCAATTACAAAACCATCTCTTTGTTTATCAAAAGGCCTACTTGCTTCCTTGGGATTATCATTAAAAGTAGAAAGAGCTTTCATATTACTAAAACCTGCTACTGCTGAAGGTGTTATTGAACCCTCTGCCCCTCCAGTGATCATGGCCTCTGCATCTCCTCTTTTAATCAATTCATAGGCTTCTCCTATAGCATTGGTTCCTGAAGCACAGGCTGTTACAGTATTACTATTAGGTCCTGAAGCTCCTGTGAATATAGAAACCTGACCTGAAGCCATATTAGAAATCATCATTGGTACAAAAAAAGGACTAACCCTTCTTGGTCCTTTTTTGTTTAATTTTGAAATCTCTTTTTCCAGAACTTCTATACCACCTATTCCCGAACCAATTAAAACACCAACTTTTGTAGAATTATCTTTATTTATTTCTAAATTTGAATCATGTAAAGCTTTTTGTGCTGCAACAATAGCAAATTGTGTGAAACGGGCCATTCTTCTTGCTTCTTTTCTGTTTATAAAATCACCAGGATCAAAATCTGAAATTTCAGCACCTATTTTTACTGGATAATCAGATGTATCAAATCGAGTGATTTTTTTTACACCTGATTTTCCATCAATAATATTGTTCCAGAATTCATCTTTAGTTTTACCCAGTGATGTTACCTGTCCCATTCCAGTAATAACAACCCTTTTCGGCATTTTATGACCTCCCTTGATTAATTACATTCTTAGCTTCTCGTACTAAATTACTGATAATATCTTTAACCGGTAAAATTTTGTCAAGCAAATAG
>PWMT01000159.1 GCA_003558085.1 Methanobacteriaceae archaeon | reverse complement strand
GTTCTACAGAACAAAAATATTAAAAGATATCTGAAACAAAAACAATATCGGCAACTATATGTCTAAAATTTTTTCTGTTTTTTGAGCGTGTTGCAAAAACACACCAAAGTACAGTTTGTTTGGTGTGTTTTTAGGGTTTGAATAATTGTATTGTTCCAAACCATTTCGATATTAATATGTTGAGCGTGGACTAACAGCCACTAATCACAAATTGTTTACAACTTTATTATAAACTTTGACCATATCATTTTCTATGTTTGGAAGAATTAATATCTTTACTGGTTTAATAATTTCTGAAGCTAGTTACTTAAATAAAAATTAAATAGCTTATTTAACCATTTTATATCCGAAGTTAACGTAAAGGATATATATCATGAATACTAAAAGTTGGAATCATCCCTTTTTTTTATCTAAAATAATGGGTTAAAGCTATCTAACATTAATATATCTTTAGATATGGGCCCGTGGCTCAGGTGGTAGAGCGCACGGCTGATAACCGTGAGGCCCTGGGTTCGAATCCCAGCGGGCCCATTACATATTTTTTTTATATATAAAAAATTTTTAGATAGTAGATATAAATAAAAAGATTAGAAAAATTAAACTTTAAAAATTTTATTTGTAATTATTTTTAAGAATATTTTCTGAAATTCTCTAATATCTTTATTGCTTTTCCAGAGAAAACCACCTTTCTAGCAATTTCAGTCCCCTGGGGAAGTGAACTAGCTTTACCTGATAAATATATAATAGCTCCTGCATTAGCTAAAGCTATATCTAAACATGCTTTATCTTTACTAGAAGTTTTATGTCCACTTAAAACCGCTAAAAAAGTTTTTAGATTCTCTTCAATGGCCTCCTCAGCTTTGATTAATTGAGGATTAGATCTATCTATTCCAAAATCTGGGGGATTTAATTTTTTTATAAGTATTTTTTTATTCTCTACCAGTGCCACTAAAGTAGGACCAATACTTGAAATTTCATCCATAGCTGGATTACCCTCCTGATCATATCCATGTACGACCATGGCCCTTTCCACTCCAAGATTAACCAAAACATGGGCTATAATTTCCACATAATGAGGATCAAACACCCCAATAAGTTGTATATCTGCATTTGCTGGAGAAGTAAGTGGTCCTAATAAATTAAAAACTGTTCTAATACCTAATCGTTTTCGAACCGGCATTACTTTTTTAGTAGCTGGGTGAAAATAAGGGGCATACATAAATCCTATTCCCACTTTTTCCATACATTTTTCAACCTGTTCAGGGGAAGTATGAATATTAATTCCTGCTGCCTCCAGTATATCTGCTCCACCACAGGAACTGGTTACAGCACGATTACCATGTTTGGCCACTTTAACTCCGGCAGCTGCAGCTATCATTGCAGCCGCGGTACTGATATTAAAAGTTTTAAATTTATCTCCACCAGTTCCACAAGTATCCACAATTTTAAGGTCAGAAGATAACTTAACTAGTTTACTAGCAGCACGCATTGATTTAACCAGCCCTGTGATTTCCTCAGAAGTCTCGCCTTTTAAAGAAAGAAGAGATAAAAATGCAGAAATTTCAACATCTTTGGCATCTCCTCTCATCATCATCTCCATACATTGAAAAGCTTCTTCTTCTCGAAGGTCTAACCCATCTGCTAATTTTTGAATATATTGTTGCAAATCATCACCTGGTGCTATGTTAATTCTAAAAAATTTTAGTAGCGTTTTTCATTATTTTAGCCTCTTTTCTTATTTTCTGAAGCATTAATTCCTTTTTTTCAAGATTTTGGGAAATAACTTTAATTAAAGAACTTCCTACGATAGTTCCATCTGCACCAGATAGAATTATAGCCTTGATATGTTCTGGTTTAGAAATTCCAAATCCCACTATGATAGGTAAATCAGTGTGGGCTCTTATCCTTTTAATTAAATTTACTGTACTTTTTTTGATATTATTCCTGACCCCGGTAACCCCCATAATAGAAACTACATAGATAAATCCTGAAGCCAGATTATTTATATATTTTAATCGATTTAGGGGCGTGTTCTGTGCCACGAGAAAAATTTGATCAATATCATATTTTTTAGCAGCATGCAATGCATTATTAGCTTCTTCAGGAGATAGATCAGCAGATAATATACTATTTATCCCATTATATTTAGCTTCATAATAGAAATCATTCACCCCTCTTTTATAAATCAAGTTATAGTATACTAAAAGTCCAATTGGTATATCAGTAAATTTTCTAATCTTTTTAATAAATTCAAAACATTTTTGAGTGGTCATACCCGAATTTAATGCTCTCAAATTTGCTTCTTGTATGATGGGGCCGTCTGCTACTGGATCACTAAAAGGGAATCCTATCTCCAGAGCATCTGCACCGGTCTCTACGAGAATTTTGACTATTTCTATGGAAGTTTCAAAATCAGGATCTCCAGCAACAATGAAAGGTATAAAAGCTCCTCTTTTATTTTTTTTTAGATCCTCAAACATTTCTACATAACTTATTAATTTTTCAGAGGCTAAATGGTAGTTATTAGTGGAAATTTTTAGGGAGCTCATACTTCCACCCCTAAAATACGGGCTGCTAAAAACATGTCCTTATCTCCCCTACCCGATAGATTTACCACAATAGTTTTACCCTTATTTTCTACTTTTTGTGCATATTCTTCCATATATGCAATAGCGTGTGCACTCTCCAACGCAGGCATAATTCCTTCATATTTGGATAAAAGCTGAAAACCGCGGAGTGCATCTGAATCAGTTACATTAACATATTTTGCTCTTCCAATAGTATGCAGATAAGCATGTTCTGGTCCTACCCCAGGATAGTCCAAGCCTGCTGATACTGAATGAGCTTCGCAAATCTGACCATCAGGATTTTGAAGTACATAGGATAATGAACCATGCAGCACTCCTTCACTACCGGCACATAAAGTTGCACCATGATTTCCACTTTCAATTCCCTGACCTCCGCCTTCTACACCTATTAATTCCACTTCTGGATAGGGAATAAATTCAGAAAAAATGCCTATAGCATTACTTCCACCGCCAACACAAGCTATTACTGTATCTGGAAGTTTATTTTCTTTTTTTAAAATCTCTTTTTTGGTTTCTTTGCCTATAATAGTTTGAAAATGCTTGACTAATGTAGGATAAGGATGGAATCCCATGGTTGATCCTATTAAATAATGTGTATCTTCAACATTACTCATCCAATCTCTCAGGGCCTGATTTATAGCATCTTTTAATGTTTTTGATCCTGTTTCAACGGGGATAACATTAGCTCCCGTTATTTCCATTCTAAAGACATTTAATCTTTGCCTTTCAACATCTTCCATACCCATGTAAACATCAGTATGCATGCCTAAAAGAGCACCTACAGCAGCTGTAGCGATTCCATGCTGCCCTGCTCCGGTTTCAGCTATTAATCGTTTTTTACCCATATATTTTGCTAGAATACCCTGTCCTAGAGTATTAT
>PWMT01000041.1 GCA_003558085.1 Methanobacteriaceae archaeon | reverse complement strand
TCACCCCCCCTATATTTCATTTTTTCGTTCATTTTTTTTATTATAAATGGAGTTTATCTATAATCAGAATCAAAAGCATTAATCTATGGTCAAAATTACTATCGAAAACCATAAGTAGTTTTGAAAATAAATATATTATTGTCACATCATAGTACTGATGCCTACGGTCCTCTTATGACAGGGCGATAGCCTAGTATGAATAGGAGAAACCCAGCATTGGACAGACTGCCTGCTTCGAGGGTTGCTCGGGGAGGGAAGGGTTATCTACCGATGAACCAGACGAGTTAGTATGCAGGCAACACACTTTTATGATTTGATAAGTATCCATGAAAAAAAGGATCCTTATAAATGCGCTTATCATTACTATATCCTGCCTTAATTAAAATTTCCATAATGGCTGGTGAATAGGTGGTGGAATATTGATTAGCATAGATTCCGCGAAAATCACCTTCTTCACTTGAAACTGGAAAAGAAATTCTGCAGCATTTTTTATTGATTCATGCTCATAGTTTTATCCATATTTTTCAACCAGTTCACTTAAAACCAAGTAAGTTTGATATTGGGTGTAATCTAACTGAGGCATATGTTTTTTAGTAGGATATTTCCATGAACCATCATTCTGCTACTTTTTGAGGATTTTTCTGACTTCAGGTAATTCCCACATATTTTCAATAGATTCAACCCTCTATCTAAAATAGCACCTAATGTAAAATATTTTATTGCTTCATTTTTAAAGACAGGAGTTTAGGTACCGGATCTCTTTTAATTCACTTTGCCAGGAATTCAATTAATCACCAGAGTTATTTTTATTTTTTAACTTAATATTCTACTATGGCCAGGACTATAGGAAAGTCATAATTAATTTTTTTAATTTTAATTTAATACCAACATTTATGGTTCATAATGTCAAAATAGATATACATTTATGGACTTGGTGATTAGAGAGCGTTATCTAGTCTCTTGAGGATACATGGAACTAATCTAATTTTTTTATAATTGTATATATGGGGTTATTTATGTTATATGGGATCGTAGATATTGGGTCAAACACAGTTAAATTAAACGTTTATCACTATAAAGATAATGAAATAAGCCTGCTTTTTTCAAAAAAAGAAAATTTAGGTTTAGTATTTTTTATAAAGAAAGGTAAATTATCCAATAAAGGCATTGAAAAATTAGTCAATTTTCTTAAAAAAATCAAAAACGATTTAGATTATTTAAAAATAAAGAGTTACAGTTTCTTTTCTACAGCTGTATTGAGAAATATTGAAAATAGTGATTATGTTATTCAAATTATTAAAGATAAAATAGATATAGAAATTGATTTATTGTCGGGTGAGGAAGAGGGTGAATTAAGCTTTTTTGGATCAGTTTCCACCATTAAAAAGGATAATGGGGTTTTAATTGATTTAGGTGGGGGCAGTGTTGAAATTGTACTTTTTAAGAATAAAAAAATTAAGGAAAAGTACACTATTCCCATTGGTTCTTTAAAAATGTATGACGAGTATGTTTCTGATATTATACCAGATAAAATAGAATCTAATTCGATTAAAGAGAGAACATACTCTGAATTAGAGAAAATTGGTATTAATAATGAAGAAAAAATTCTTTTTATGTGTGGAGTAGGTGGAAGTATTCGCACCATTGAAAAAATATTACTGGATTTAAATTTGCAGAAAAAGAAAGCGGATTTAATTGAGGTTAAATTATTAAAAAAGCTGAAAAAAGAATTGAACCACAATAATAAAGATACTTATAACAAAATACTACAGCTTAAACCATCTAGAATTCATACCTTAGTCCCTGCTTTACTAATATTAGAATCAATTACTTCTTATTTTGGATGTGAAGAAATACAAACCAGTAAAAATAGTGTTAGAGAAGGCTATTTATTTAAAAAAGTATTAAATAGGTACCAAAATGTCTAAACGGGATTATAGTTTTACCCAAAACCGCGAATTATCCTGGCTAAAATTTAATGATCGAGTTTTAGAAGAAGCAGAAGATGATTCTGTCCCCTTATTAGAACGTTTAAAATTCATATCTATTTTTACAAGTAATTTAGATGAATTTTATATGGTTAGATGTGGAAGTTTATATGATCTATCCCTTATTTATAATGATTATGTGGACAATAAAACTGGTTTGAATGCACAGGATCAATTAGATGCTATCTTTGAGCAGACCATATTCCTATACAAACGTCGAGACGGCGTATTCAACTCTCTCAATTATCAGTTAAAAAAGGAAGGTATCCATGATCTGGATTTTGATGATTTAACTGAAAATGAAACTAAATTTATTAATAAATATTTCTTTAATTGCATTCTTCCACTTTTATCTCCTCAAATTATTGATACTCACCATCCTTTTCCTCATTTATTGAACAAATCCTTAAATGTAATGTTAATAATGAAAAATAAAGGGGAAACATTATATGGACTTATTCCCGTCCCTTCCTCTTTACCTAAGATTATCTATTCTCCCCAGGATGAAATGCGTTTTATTTTACTGGAAAAAATACTACTTGAATATGCTGATGAACTCTTTTCAAATTACAAAGTGGAATTCAAAACCATAGCTTCTGTTACTAGAAATGCAGATATTGGTTTATCTGATTCTCAAATAGATGAAGATGAAGATTTTAGAGGCTTTATGAAAAAAATTTTAAAGAAAAGAACTCGTTTAGCACCAATCCGTTTAGAATTATACAAATATTCTGATTTAAGATTATTAAATTTTTTATGTGATCAGCTGAATATTCGAAAAAATCAAGTACAACTCTCCAAAACTCCTTTAGACATGACTTATGTATTTGAATTATATGATCACATTGAAGCAGTAAATGAATTACTATTTCATAAACTATCATTTAATCCATTTTATCCTAAAATACCAAAATATATAAAAGAAGGAGCAATTATTCCTCAGCTAAAAAAGAGAGATTTTCTACTTTTTTATCCATTTGAGTCTATAGAACCATTTTTAAGATTGTTAAAAGAAGCAGCTAATGATGAAAATGTGATATCCATTAAAATTACTATCTATAGATTGGCCCGGTCTTCCTCCATAATAAAATATCTATTGGAAGCACGTGAAAATGGAAAGGATGTGACGGTGTTAATTGAACTTAGAGCCAGATTCGATGAAGAGAATAATATTCATTATGCCAGTTTATTAGAAGAGGCAGGTTGCACCATTTTGTACGGCTTTGAAGAGTATAAAGTACATTCAAAAGTATGTTTGATTACCCGAAAAGAGAGAAATAAGATCCAATATATTACTCAAATGGGTACCGGTAACTATAATGAAAAAACCAGTAAATTATACACTGATTTAAGTTTTATTACAACAAAACAGATTATAGGGGAAGATGCTATGTTATTCTTTAAAAACATGGCAATCTCTAATTTAAATGATGATTATGAACATCTATTAGTTTCACCTTTTGGATTTAAACCTAAATTAATTGAAAAAATCAATTTGGAAATCGAAAAGGCCAAAAATGATCGCCCAGCTAGTATTATCATGAAAATGAATTCTTTCTCAGATAGAGATTTGATTGACATGTTAAAAAAAGCATCCACTGCTGGGGTAAAAATTAAATTAATAGTCAGGGGTATTTGTTGTTTAATTCCAGGATTACCGGGTAAAACTGAAAATATTGAAATTATTAGTATTGTAGGCAGGTTTTTAGAACATTCAAGGATTTATTGTTTTGGTACTGGAGAAGATAATTCCATATATTTATCCAGCGCCGATTTAATGCTTAGAAATACTGAAAGAAGAGTTGAAGTCACTTTTCCTATTGAAAATCTAATTTTAAAGAAAAAAATTATGCATATGCTAAATATACAGCTGAAAGACAATGTTAAAGCTAGAAAAATTAATGATAAAGGAGACTATGAGAAAATCAGTAGAGATGATGAGTTAATTGACTCTCAAAATTATTTTATGCATTATGGTTTTTCTATAATTGAAGAAAAAACAGATGTAAAAGAATCCTTTTACTCTAAACTAAAACATTTATTTAAAAAATAATGATCAAAATAAATAGGGATATGCATCCCAAAATTAACACAGGCAAAATCACATTTTTTTTTATTTAATTTTGTAATAATTAATAATATTAATTAAAATCGAAACTGATGGCAGTCAATATTATGGATTCAGTTATAAGATGTAGAAAAATCCGGTTGATAATCCCATCGAAAACGTACCCATACCGGAGCCCGGGGAGAATCGTTTATTATTTCTTGAACTCTTATCTCAGCTAAAAGAGGTTTGGTAGTGATTAATAATTCAGATTTTACCTTTTCTGGTAGATCTATATCCAACGGAGCTCTGTTTTTTTCTAGGATATTTAGAATGAATTTTCGCTCGTTTTCACTAAATCCAGTACCCACTTTTCCGAAGAATTTCCCATCTTTTTTAAGGATTAAAGCACCAAAAGGAATACTGCCAGTGCTTTTTGTAGCACCCACCACATATACATCGATAGTATCCTGTTTTTTTACTTTTATCCAGTTATATGATCTTTTATCAGGTTCATAAGGAGAATCAGCTTTTTTAAGAATTGCACCTTCAAAACCATATTCCAGATATTCCTTAAAATGATTTTTCCATTCTTTATCACTGGTTTCCTGGAAGGGAACCAGATCAATATGTTCATTTAATTTAACTACTTTTATTAGAATTGCCTTACGTTCAATGAATGATTTTTTGGTTAGATCTTCACCATTCAAGTGGAGAATATCAAATATATTATAGGTGGCAGGCATTTTACGGGATAAAATACTGATTTTAAAATTATCTTCTACATTACGCTTTAATAATTCTCTAAAACCACCAGCCACAGTGATTTCTCCATCTAAAACCCATTTTATACTTTCGATATTATTTTGTAAAGATTCAACTACTTCTGGAAATTTATGGACCGCATTAACGTGTCTACGAGTCCATAAATTTATTTTATCTCCTTCGCGTTGAGCGATTATTCTTCCACCATCATATTTAGGTTCAATAATCCATTTACCCTTTAAATGAATTTTTTCTTTAACCAGGGTGGCTAGCATGGGCTCGATCATATTGAATAATTCTCCTACAGTATTAGTTATTCAACCTCTGAGGCCAGCATTTTTTCTAGTTCAGCTTCTATGGCGCGAGTGACGGGTAATTTAATTTTTTCTACTTCAATTTCCTCACCCAGGGCTTTTTTCTTTATGAGTTCTTTTACCTGGGCGGTATACTCCTCCTGATAATTGCCCCAATCAAAATCAAAACTCATTTTCTCCACAACTCTAACTCCTTTTTCCAGCAAATCATCATCAACTTCGGCTTCAATGATTTCTATTTCCTCAGCAGATCGTGTTTGTTCTTTATAGAGAAGTTGTTTTAGTAGAAAACCCTTTTCTTGTGATTTCAGCATTCCAATGTATTCGTTGCTATGGGCTACCCATCGAACCACTGCTACTTTATTGCTTTTTTCTAGAGCTTTTTTTAATAGAAGAAAACTTTCCCCTACTCCACTTTTTTTAGGGGATTCGGTACCAATATAATAGGGTTTTCCCAGGGCCAAAAGGGGTATTTCTTCCTGTTTGCAGAATCCTTGGATTTCCATTATTTTATTGGCAAAAGGTTTAAGGGATTCGATTTCCTCATCAGAAAACTGGATACATTCATCGCCAATAAAATAAGCTTTAGCTATTTCATCAGGTTTTAATTCTTTCCCATCCTTCTCACATACCTTTTTATAACGAACCCGACCACAGTCTTCCTTATGAACTTGATGAAAACTAATATGTAATGGTTTGCTGGCAGAATAAGTCCGTATGGGTATTAAAATAGTTCCAAAGGTTAAATATCCGGACCAAATAGATCTCATAAAATACACCCCCTTATATTATTTTATTATTGGGGAATATTATAATTTACAATTTTCATGCACAGAGATTCAGGCTCTTTAAATAGTTTTTTGCGCTATCTTTTTTAACTCCTCTTCAGCCTTATCTAATTTTTTTAAAACCCTTTCGCTAGGCTTTGAACTAGCAAGGCCTTGTTCCAAGATTTAAATGACGATCGGCAAAGTTTATTCTCATTTTTAGTATCATATATTTGATTTTGCTATGATCTATAGTGAATATTTGCAATTGAACTATACTCATATTTTTAGCAATGTTTACGGTCATTTTAAACGTTTCTTCTATTTTGTGCAATATCGCTTAAATAACCGGCAAACAGCTAGACAAATCCAATAATTCAAATCTTTATCACTACCCCGGGTAATCTTCAAATCAAAATCGCCAGATTCATTTTGCTTTTCTCTTAATAATTCCAGAGCCTTTTCAATTTGGGGATTATCCCTTTTAAAACCTAAAAAATACACGGAATCTAGTGCAGATATGATGCTGGTATATAAAAATGGGAAACTCACCCTTTCCCAGAATTCCTTACTTTTTCGATCAGTATATTTATCATGCATAAAAAAAATGTGAGTTTAACAATGCACCTGCCTTTTTGGCTTCAGCAGATTTTTGATATTGGGGATGGGCTGCAAAGGCTCGAAGTACCATTCCGGTGACTAAATGGGAAAAGGGCTTTGATCTATCTGGTTGAATAACTTCGCAGTTCTGATAAGCATCTGCTAAGGTCATGCCCATGGTTCTAAAGGGCAAGGCCCAGCCTCCATCGTTCTGTCGAATAGATAATAACCAGTTAAATCCCTTCAATATGCAGGGGGTCATAAGCGTACCCGGCCTTAATTAAAACTTCCATAATGGCTGGTGAATAGGTGGTGGAATATTGATTAGCATAGATTCCGCGAAAATCACCTTCTTCACTCTGAAACTGGAAAAGAAATTCTGCAGCATTTTTTATTGATTCATGCTCATAGTTTAATCCATATTTTTCAACCAATTCACTTAAAATAAGATAAGTCTGATATTGGGTGTAATCTATCTGGGGTATGCTTCCCGCTGTGGGATAATTCCAGGACCCATTTTCTTTTTGATTTTTGAGTAATTTTTTTACGGTAGGTAACTCCCATAAGATTTTAATTGATCCTACTTTTCTATCTAGAAGATCTCTTATGGTAAAATAGTTTATGGCTTCATTTTTAATGCAAAGTAGCTTAGGGATGGGGTCTACTTTTAATATAGCTTGCCATGATTTCATGTAACTACCTATTATTTTAGCAGAATATCATGTTCTAAAACAATTTGAGAATTTGTAGGGACTATTTTTTTTAAAAAAAAATGATCATATGCTTCAATTTTTAGGAAATTTAAACAGTTTCTTCTCTTAGCTCATTTAAAATCTTTAGCTTAGTACTTGTCCCCCTAACCCTTAATATTTTTTTTTAAATGTATTATAGATTTTTTAATTATTATTCATTTTATTGAGAATCAAATTCTTTTTTTAATTCTTTAATATCCTCAAATTGTTCACTGATCCAGTCATAAATAGATCTTTTCGCAGCAATCTCTTGTAATGCTTTCCATTGATTTATTTTTCTCTGAGGGTCTTGATTTAAAGCAGCATAATAAGCATCAGCAGTTTGACTTATATCGAAGGGATTTATAGCCATTACATGGTCTTTTAATTCTTCATAGGAACCTGCTGTTTTAGATAAAATTACGGTGCCTTGATTTTGATTTACTACTGAAGCCTCTTTAGGCACGATGTTCATTCCATCAGCAATGGGATTCACGATCATACAGTCATAATTTTTAAAGGCCGCAACTACCAAGGGATAATCTGCTTTAAAAATGGATTCAATTGGCTTCCAATCATCATCGCCATGTTTAGAGTTTATATGGTCTATAATCTCCTTAATTGAATCGAAATAATCGGTATAATTTTTTATTTGTTGTCGGGATGGTTTGCCAGTGACTAAAAATTGCACTTCACCCTTTAATTCCGGATGTTTCTCTAAAAATAGATCATAGGCTTTAAAACCCCTGATTATGTTTTTACTTAAATCAGTTCGATCAGTACGATAAAATAAATATTTATCTCCTTTAATTTTTTTAATTAGTTCTTCTTTCTCTTTTACATCAGCAGAATCAGCTAAATTTTTTATACCCTCATAATCTACAGAAATAGGATAGTTTCTTACATAGGTGGGGTGTTCTTTATGATATACTATACTTTCTTTAAAATCTACTTCAAAGGAACAATCATTACAGGTTAGGAGAAAATTGTCAGCGTAACGTTTTATATGGAATCCCAGGATATTATTAGATAGGAGTCCATCTAATATGGCTTTTTTCATATAATCTGGCAATATATTAAAGTATTCTGGCTGAGGCCAGGGTATATGAATAAATTGACTTAAAAATAGATCTTTTTGTTTTTCCCGAATATAGGAGGGGCAGGTATAGAGATGATAATCCTGCAACATAATCAGTGGCTCATTTTTGTTTCTTTTAGCTTCCTCTAATACCTTATCTGCAAATTTCTGATTAAGGTAAACATAACCCTTTTCCCAGGCCTGATGTGTTTTGTCGTCTATATCTGGGGTGTAAGGGGTGTTCCACATATAATGTTGTATAAACCATAAAAGGGGATTGCTTATGACACTATAATAATCCTTATATTCTTCTTTATCAGCTAAGACAAAGGATATCCAGAAATCAGGATCTTCTTGTGGAATAGGTACTCTATGATGGGGGTATTGGCGGGCTACCTCGGCATCTTCCAGAGTCATGGCACTGGCTATCCACACTCCTTGTAAGGATTCTAAAAGAGGCATCAATGTTGAAACCAGACCACCAGCACCTCTTTTCATTACTATTTCATCATTTTCTTTTTTAAACTCAGCCGGACCTCGGTTTGAAACTACAATTAAGTTCTTATCCTGTAGAAAATCTATAATCTTTTCTTGTTGGGGATAGCTCATAAACACACACCTTGTAACTTTAATAATATTTTTTCTTTATTATATCATTATTTCCTATTTTATCCAGATAAATTTTTTTTAATCAATCCAGATATCAATTCTGGGCAATAATCTCATCAATTCTGACTTTTAAAGATTTAACCATCATTTGGAGTTTATCTGGAGATTTAGACTCCATATAAACTCTGATTATTGGCTCAAACCGTGAAGGTCGGATTAGGAAGAAGGAATCATCAAAATCAATTCGCAAGCCATCTACGGTTTCAATATCATATTTATCTCTATAATTGCTTTCTAATTGCTCTATAACCTCGATTTTTTTTTCATGTTCGCATTCAACAGTAAATGAGGTTCTAAAATATTTCGGGACTTGTTCCACTAATTTGGAGATGGGTAAGTCTTTTTTGGCTAGAATACCTAACATCATAACTAGTCCGTAAATACCATCAAAACAGCACTGGAAGTGAGGGAAAACATACATTCCAGGTTCATCAGCTCCAAAAACAGCTTTATTTTCAATAATTTCTTTTAAAACATGATCTAGTGAAGTTTTAATAAGCTTACCTTCATATTTAGTTACTATTTCATCTAAAGCAGTTGATGCTACCACGGAAGATACAACAGTTCCTCCAGGATTATCTTCTAAAATGGAAGAGGCAAATATTCCTATAGCTTCCTGATCACGGATGATCTCTCCTTTTTCACTAATGAATATGATTCTATCTTGATCATTATCTAAATAAACACCCATATCGGCTCCTGCGGCAGTAACTAATTCAGAAATCAAAGATAATCTTGGAAGACTCGGTTCAGGAAAATTTCTGTTTAAAATAGTTTCAGAGCAGCCAATATATATGGTTTCACATCCTAATCTATCCATAACTTTTGAAAGAAAAGAAATAGCTTCTTCATGAGCGCAGTCCATTACGATGAGGAAATTTTTATTTTTTATTTCCGGTGCAGCACTATTAATTAAAGATTCCCTATAAGCACTTTCTGTTTCACTCACATAAATTAACTCCCCTATTTCATTCCAAGGTACCTTACTTGCATGTCTTTGATCTAAAGGGATTTTAGTAGAGCTGATTATTTTTATGTTAACGTCTTCACCACGCAGATGTGACTCACTGACGGTGATAATTACGTTGGCATCAAAATATCTTTTAGAAAAATGTATACTGGGAAGGGGCGCAACACCGAAATCCACAACATTTATACCTGCAGACATCAAACCACTGGTAATCGATCTTTTAATCATTTGTGAAGCAATTCTAGAGTCACGTCCAATTAAAACATACTTTCCTTTACCTACATAATTTCCAATAATTGTACCTAATTGGGACGAAAAATTATTGGAAATTTCGCTATTAACTTTACCTCGAATATCTTGGATGTATAGAGACATAATAATCCTCTAAAAAAAATTTATCAGATCGGTATTAGATAGTCACCATCGATGACTGAATCCGGCAGAATTCTCATTTTACTGGTAATCGTACTGTTTGATTTAACCCAGCATGAAGGCCCGCTTTCAACAAAACTACCTAATATTGCTCCGCTTTCAATAATACTACCTTTATCTAGTGTGCAGTGAGAATCAATGATGCAGTCTTTAAGGTAAGATTGAGGATTAATAACTGTGTTTTTTAGAACCACCGACCCAGAAATATTAGTGTAACGACCAATAAAGACGTTATCTCCTATTACCGTATTTTTACCTAACTTACAACCTTCCTCAATTATACAGTTATCTCCAATAACCACAGGACCATTTATGCGTACGCGGTTCCTATCTTCCATAATAACGTTTTCTCCACACCAAATGTCGCCAAAAATTCCTAATCTTTCCTCTAATTTTTCACCAGGAGGTGATGGTCCAATTTTTCCATTCAGGACATCATAGTTTGCATTTAAGTAGTTTTTAGGTCTTCCTACATCATTCCAATACCCATGATAAGTATACCCATATATTTCTGCTTCGTCTTGGAGCAAGTGAGGAAATACCTCATGGGAAAAATCAACTTTTTTATGTGCCTCCCCTATATAGTCAAAAATTTCCTCTTCGAAGATGTAGGCACCAGCATTAGCTATATTACTGAAAACCTCCTGAGGTGAAGGTTTTTCTAAAAATTTTACTATTTTCTCATTTTCATCTAAAACTGCAATACCGAAGTGAGTGGGATCTTCCACTGGAGTCAAGAGTATGGTGGCCAGTGCTTTCTTATCTCGATGAAATTTCAATAATTTATTCCAATCCATATCCACCAGAACATCACCACTTAAGACCATGAAAGTGTCTTCCACCAGGTCTCTACATTTTCTTACTCCGCCAGCAGTACCTAAGGGTTCATCTTCCTGGGAAAAAGATAGTTGGAGGTCTGGATAATCCTTTAATAACCCTTCCTTAACTTGCTGGGATAAATAATTTAAGGTAATAACTAAGTCTTTAAATCCATGTTCTCTTAATTTTTCAATAATATAGTGGAGTAAGGGGCGATTTGCTATGGGAATCATGGGTTTAGGACGGATATGGGTAAGAGGTCTGATTCGGGTACCCTTACCCCCAGCCATGATTATGGTTTTAATCATAGTATACATTATTGATTTTGAAACATATAAATTATATGATATAAAGAAATTTAAGGCTTATTGGCTTATTATATTAAGTATTACTGCTTTATTTATACAATAACCATTCAAAAAATCTTTGAACTTCTAGCACACTGTTAAGGTAATATTTCGCACTATTTTTCACATAAATTGGTATCTCCTTAGATAATACCAAGATGCTTGCAGTCTCCATATTTTTTTTCTTTTCCAGTTCTTCTAATTTGGTGAAGGCATCATAATCAGTTACATCATCGCCTAAATAGATTAACTGTTTTAAATTATATTCTTCCACTATCTTTTCCAGTATAGTTCCTTTATCTTGAATTAGAGGTGGTTTGATTTCTATTATTTTCCTTCCAGAACTAATTTTAAGTTCATCTGAATTTAATAGCTGCTTTAAGGCTAATCTTATTTTTTCCCTAGCTTCCTCCCCGGAGGGGCATTGACGATAATGTATGCACAAGCCGATTTTTTTATCCTCCAATTTCAAACCTTCCAATTTAGATATATGGTGGTTTTCAAGTTCTTTGTATAATTCTTCCATTTTCAGGCAATATTTTTCTGCTTCTGGTTCAATGAATTTTTCACCATTTTTCAGATATTCTAAGCCATGATTTCCCACATAAAGGATGCCGTCTACGCCTACCATATCTCTAACATTAGAGAGTGATCTACCACTTATAACTCCCACCAGCTTAAATTTTTTATTTAAAGCAATTAATAGATTACTCATGGAATCAGATACTTCAGCTTCTCCCGGAGTAGGGGCGATTTCACTTATAGTACCGTCTACATCAGTTATAATGGCCAGTTCTTCACTAGTTCTAAACTTGCTTAAAGCAGTTAAATGATTGAAAAGATAGTAAGGCATACATCCTCCTTAACATTTTATTTGATTATTACCAATTGAAATTAAATTTTTTAAGCAAAATCATATTTTTAGGGGATAAAACAGTTATTATAATTATCTAAATTTAGTTGCACTAGATTTAAATTTACCAATAATTTTTTAAGGTCTGCATTAAATTATAGGGATCATCAGCTACTACTGTACTCCCATAAAGCTCCATCCCACCCATATCTGCAGTTGGTTTTAAAATACTACCCCGATCCACTATATTAATTAAGTAGGGCATCTCCTCATTCCCGTCCAGGGGCGGGCAAGAAAGGGAGAGGTTAAAGCTATGTACTCCTAAAACATCTATCCAGCATCTTAAAGTTTTATATATGGTCTGCAATAGCAATGGATTTTTCACTGGACTTTCCTGGGAGATGATGCTAATTTCTTTTTCTTTAGTAGGGGTTAAATTGGCTACTAATTGCACCTCACCAGCAGTCCAGGCTAAACCCAACTGATCATGGATCCGGTACCAATCCTGAAAATAGTCTCTTTGAGTGCTTTTTTGATAGTTTAAACTAGCATCTTTTAATTTTTGAACTTTAGCGTAAGAATAACCTTTAGTCATTAAAATCTGGGCGTGACCATGAACTAAAGAAGCACCTGCTTTATATAAACAGTTCCAAATTAGAAAGGGAATATTATAACTTTCATCCTCCTGGTGTACCCTCTCAAACCAAGTGAAAGCTGTTCTTAAGTAATCTGAAAATTCCCCTAAATTAAATTTAAGGGGGTCATGGTTTTTAAATATCACTAAACTACTCCATGCATCATATTTAGCAATATTAGAGGCAGTTACAGAATGTATACCCCTCACTCTTCCAAAGATATCGGCAGGAGTTGAAGTTAAGGGTTTACAAAAATCACAATTTTTTTGGGAATCTTTAATCACTTTTTTTATTTCACTTTGAATTGCCTCCACATCATTTTTCTTCATTCCTGGTCTAAATGATCTTAGATGATTAAAAAGTGCTCCTTCACCAGTCCATTTATTATATATTTTCACTATTTTTTGATTTAACAGATGGTT
>PWMT01000094.1 GCA_003558085.1 Methanobacteriaceae archaeon | reverse complement strand
TTTTATAGGCATACCAACGCTGATCACGTTTTCTTCGCATATCTACCTGTTTATCTCCTAAATAGGGAAATGGCACCTTGTAAATTACTTGAAATCGGCATTTATCATAAGGTAAGTCCACACCTTCACTCATAGACGGACTAACCAATACCATGGGATGTTGGCTGCGTTCAAAGTTATTTAAAACAGTTTCTCTATTTAATGAATTATGAGCAATTAAACGAGAGTGAGGTAATTTTTCTAAGAGGTACTTTTGACATTGGTAATTATGGGTGTGGATTAGACCCTTATCATATTGATGTCTTTTTAAAATTTTGTTTAAAATCGGCAAGGTATTTGGAGCGGTGGTTTTAATTCTATTTTTAGACATTTTACCGGCTAATTTAAGTTCTATAGGCCTTTTAGAGGAAGGAAAAGGACTATCTGCTTTTATAAAATATACTTCCCTGGGGTCCATCCCCAACCATCGGCAAAACATTTGATGGGAAAGAATGGTGGCACTCATAAACAAACAGGCATCAGCATGTTTAAATAAACGTTCAAAAGCATATTGATGTACCCTTAAGGGTTTGAAACTTATTCCTTCTGGAACACTGTCCAGTACCCAGTTTTGAGGTTCCTTTTTCAAACTATCTTGAAGATCATCTAAACGGAATATGGTGCGTTTAATGTGGTCAGCTTTATTTTTAGGTAAATCTTTAAGATTCAAGTCTTTATAAGAATCACATATGGCTTCAAGTTGTAGAATCCACTCCTCGGGATCGGTTTCTTCCATCATTGAAGAAGGAAGGCCTTTTTTAATATCTTTTTCCAGTCTTTTTTGGGACAATTTTAACTCCAATCTTCGCATTAGTTTATCTTCAATATTATGAGCTTCATCTAGAATCAAAAGCTTTCGTGAATTAAAATGGCCTACATAATTTAATTCTAGAAAAGCGTAGTCATAATTCATAAGAGTTATCGGACTATTGATCGCATTGGCCTTTTGCTCCCAGTAATGACAATGATCATCAGACTGAAAAAAAATAGAGTTCCCGTAAGAATCTGTAAATGCTTCACTGGCAGCCAGTGTGGGAGATTTAGCCACCCCATATTGGCAGTGAAATTTCTGTGAACTAGGAGTGGTCTGGCAATTTCCAATATCACAACTAGACTCCAAATTATCCATTTTACACATGAAATTTGCTCTTCCCTTAACCTGGGAAAATCCAAATTCTTGTGCATACTGAGTCTGTAACTGCTTGGTCATAGTTAGGATATATGCCGACTGATATATTCTGGCCAAAGTAGAGGCTATTCCTGATTTTCCTGTACCAGTACCTGCTTCGAGCACTACATAACGAAATCCGTTCTCTAAGGCCTCATAGATATCTGATATTATATCTAACTGTCCTTCTCGTGGATGGGGGAAGGGAAAATTAGCAATTATTTTATCATCTATATTAGGATATTGGTTCTTTATCTCTCTTTGTCGGGTGGATGATAAATACTCTTTAGCTATTTCAAATTCGTTTGAGGCTGGGTTGGAATTAGAATATTTCTTGGAAAAATTTTCAGTGCTTTTTTGACCTTTTTTAATACATATACATCGTTTGCTAAGCATTCCGCAGTCCGGGCAAAAAATAGGTAAAACCATACCATCTATATTGTTTATGATGGTATAAATAGGTGATAAGAGACCAGATGAGAACTATTTTATTGTTAACTGTAGTTATTTATAAGATAATAATCAACCACTTCACAAGCAAAGCAATAAAAAATTTTATGGAGATTAAAAAATTTTTTAGCAAATATAAATACTATGTTAAGTCCTACAATTGCTGGTGTATCTATGAAAAAAGGAAAGTTAATTGGAGTTGGAATAGGGCCAGGAGACCCTGAACTTTTAACTATAAAAGCTCAAAAAATTCTAAAGAATGTTCCCATAATTTGTGCTCCTCGTTCTGCTCCTCAAAGGCCCAGTATCGCGCTTTCGATAGTTAAAAATACACTGAATAATCGAAAAAAAGAATACCATGTTTTAGAACCTGTATTCCCCATGACTGAAAATTATAAATCTTTAGAAGATCATTGGGATCGGGCCTCAAATCAAGTGGCATCATTTTTAGATCAGGGTAAGGATGTAGCTTTTATAACCTTAGGTGACCCCTCAATTTACAGTACCTTTTCATATATACAACGGAAAATAGAAGCTAGAGGATACGTGGTCGAAATGATACCGGGAATTACATCCTTCACGGGATGTGCGTCCAGTGCAGGCATCCCTCTTGTAGAAAAGGATGATATTTTAGTAATCGTGCCTAAAGTGGACCATAGATTAAAAAATATTCTAAAAGATGGGGATACCTTTGTGATTATGAAAACATCCCGACACAGTGAATTGTTAGAAAAAACTATAAAAAGTGATCATCGGGAAAAAGAAATAATTTCCGTTAAAAATTGTACCAAGGACGATGAAGAAATTAGCAGGGGATTTGTTAACCATAAAAAATATCTGTCCACTACATTAGTTAAATTTTCTAAGTATAAATTATAAAAATAATTTATGACTAAAACAGATAACAATTAGTAGGTTGAAATGGTTTGATATTAGAAATAAGTATCTAGTGTGATGTAATACTGTAAAGTATTCTCCGAAGTTAACCCTCTATTTATAAACTGGGCTAGATTATAATTTTACTATCAATTAATAGCTCAGCTATTATTTTAACTAATTACAAAGCAGCAGTATTCATCTCCCTGAGCATAACATCTTGTTTCTGATACTTTAACTTTTTTAGCAAAATGAATGGAAAAAACAGCTTCTATTATACCTGTTCCTAGTGGACAAGCAGCTTCCTCAATTTGAGGTAAGTTTTCACATTCAAAACAATCGTAGGCTCTCAGGATAATGGGATTTCTATTTTCAACCTCAATTTTCCCTAAACCATTAATTTTCCAAAAATGAGACAATTTTTTAATGAAATTATCGGTTTGATCATCTTCAATCTGATTATAAATTGTTTGACCAATTTTAATTCCAGAATGGTATAAAATTGGATCGATATTAATTCCTTGCTGAATTAGCTCTACTCGAAGTATATGGAACATTAAATGGAAGAATTCATGAGGATTTCCTTGATTTAATAGGTTTTCCATTAAAAATTCTATGCGACTTTCTTCTTTCTCATCCCATACTTGGGGAATGAACTTGCCAACATAACGTGAATTTAAGTAGAAAATCTTCTTTCTTTTATCTCTACTATCTATTTTAGAATCAATTATTCCCTGCTGCATTAAGTCACTAAGATGAACCGAAACTGTTGATTTAGATTTTCCACTGCTTTTTACTATTTCATCAAATGTATGCTCTTTTTCTTTTAAAAGAGACAATATGGCAGATTTAGATGGACTTTGTATGACACTTATTCCTTTTAAAGTAGAAAAAACTAGTATCGGCTTTTCTTGTATATTTTGATTATAAATCTTCGTCTGTATTTTAGAATCTCCCATATTAGTCAACCCTTGTTAAAATATAAACTATTAATAAATCTACTTTATATTATATATATTCGCCTACTTAAGAATGTTCGCTGGTGAATAAACAGTCAAGGATAATAAAAATTTGGTGAAATTAAATGCATATATGCTAACCAACTTATATTAAAAAAGGTTAAAACTTCCATGATAAGCTCTAAAAATGAAACTTGTCTGCTCCATATTATATACGAATCTTAAACAGATTTCTCAACTTAAAAAATTTAAGAATTTTTTTTATTAACCCTGCTTATTTTTTTACAGGCCTCTTCGGCAGCTAATATGATGGGATCAATGACCATCGAAAGTGGAGGAGCATAAGAAAATTCAGTGCTGGCTAGTTCAGAACACGTCATTTTTTGAGATATGGCTAGAGACATGGTATCCACCCGTTCAGCAACTCTTTCTTCAGCGATAATCTGGCATCCGATAATGAGTTCTTTTAAATTGCAGACAATCTTTACATCTATTTTTTTTGCTCCCGGATAATATCTGGCCTTGGTTAAAGCCCTGATCTTGCCGGATATGACGTCTATACCATTATGAATAGCAGAAACTTTAGTCAATCCTACTGATCCAAATTCTAATTTACCTATTTTTGAAACAACAGAGTTTAAAACTGGTATAAATTCTGAATTTAAACCCACTATATTTCGAGCAGCTACTTTACCCTGTCTAACCGCTGTACTGCCTAAAAGAGATTGGGTGCTTTGACCGGTTATAGCATCATAGACTTCCACACAATCCCCCACAGCATATATATTAGGAATAGAAGTTTGCATTTTTTCGTTAACCTGGATGGACCATCTACCCAATTCACATTCAGCAATGTTTGCTAAGGTGGTTTCAGGGCGAATACCAGTAGCTAGAACAACCATGTCTGCATCTATAGAATGATCTCCCAAAACAGCACATTCAACTTGTGCATTTCCAATTATTTTATCCAAGGGATGTCCTAAAATGAGATTGATTCCCTCATTTTCTAAATATTCTTGAACAATCTGAGCCATGTCTGGATCTAGAGACCGAGGAACAATTTGTGGAAGCATTTCAGTTACAGTTACATTCAAACCTCTTTTTTTTAAACCATAGGCTATTTCTAATCCAATTAAACCTGCCCCCACCACAACAGCTTTTTTACTATTAGAGGCCCAATCAGCAATTTTAATTCCATCTTCTAAAGTTCTAATTTTAAAAACTCCCTCTAGATCAGTACCCTCTACTGGAGGAATAAAGGGAGATCCGCCGGTAGCAATAACTAGATAATCATATTCAAGTTCGTGTTCAATTTCTTTATGATCTTTTAAGTAATATTTAACCTTATTTTCTTGACTTTGCACATCAAATACTTCTGCTTTAGTAATTACTTTAATATTTCGGTCTAGATAATCTTCTGCTTGATGCATAATTATATCTTCAAAACAATCCACTTCTCCACATAATACATAGGGTATGGCGCAAGGAGAATACGCTATATTTACATCACGAGTAATTACAGTTATTTCCGCATCTTTATCATATTTACGTATATTGGAAGCTGTCGAGAGGCCTCCTGCTCCTCCACCAATTATTATAACTTTCATTGATTTACTCCACCTCTTAAAAAATTAATATTATATATTATATTTATCCTCCTGGGTTAATATTTGGATAAAAAAATATTGGCAGAATTTAAAAATAGGATAGAATTTAAGGCTAAAGAAAAATTTAAATAATAAATTCACATATTTAGATATATGGAATTATTAGTCATAAGAAGAAAACCGAATTTAATAGATCTTAAAAAAATACTGTAAAGGAGATAAATTAATGAAAGAAGAAAAAATTGCCTTGTGTCCCTGTAATGGTATGGGCCCTTATGGATTAATAGCACGTGCAGCTAGTTCTGATTTAGTGGAAGAATCTTCAGATAAAATTTCCATATGCATCACAGCCACCTCAGCAGATCGAGAAAATTTTATAGATTTGATTAAAAAGTATCCCCTAATCGCCATAAACGGGTGCGAACATGCCTGTGTGGATCACATAATGAAAAATAAAGGAGTAAAAGTCTCTGGCAGTATGAATGTAATGGAACCCTTAATGCAAAAAGAATTAGAACCAGGTGATGTATCAAGATTAGGTAAATCTGGTGAAAAATGTGTTTTAGAGATTAAAAAAGAAATAAATGATTTGATTCAGGAAAAATAATTAATAAGTAGTCAAATGACAAATAAAGACTCAAAAAAAAGGGTTATTTTTATTTGCAGAAATAATTCCGGTAGGTCCCAAATGGCGGAAGCTATATTCAGACATCTTTTTAAAAATAAATATGAAGTTCATAGTGCAGGAACTGATCCTCGCCCTATTAATCCCTTGACTTTCAAAATTTTAAAGGAAATCGGTATTGATGCCTCCACACAAAAATCTAAAGATTTGCAAAAATTCCAAGGCCAGAAATTTGATGTAGTGATAACTTTATGTGATGATAAAGATGAAGCTTGTCCTCTATTTTTAACCGGAGAAAAATATATACATCGTAACTTTAAGGATCCAGGAACCTTTAAAGATGAAGAAAGTCTTAAACTGGAATTTTTCCGGAAAGTAAGGGATGAAATATATCAGTGGATTGAACAGGAATTGAGATTGGATTAGAGGTGTTTTTTGTTAAAATTGCTATAATTAGTGATGGTTTCTATGGCGAAAGAGCCTATGAAACTATTTCACAAGAATTTAAGACTAGTTTTATTAAACTGGAAGCTCCTAAGGGAATTTTTATAGATGAAATAAAAATTAATTCTCAGGTATTGGATAATATTTCTAAGTTTGACTTGCTTATTACCTATATTTTACATCCTGATTTAACCCAAGCATTAGTGGAACAGGTTCATGAGAAAGTAGAATGGATAATTATTGGAGCATGGAGAGGTGAAGGTTTTAAAAAACAGCTGATAAAATTTGGAAATGTTACAGCACCAGAAAATATGTGCGACCTGGAGAAAAATGGAAATCCAATATTTGATGAGTTTGTATCTAAATTTGGCCGGCCAAAAATAAGATTAAAGTGCCAGGAAAATAAGATCGTAGATATAGAAGTTAAAAGATCATCGCCTTGTGGTGCCACCTCATTTGTAGCAGAAGAAATTAAGGGAACATCCATTGAAAACCTCCCCATCCGAGCCGGACTTAAAGTTCAGCATTATCCTTGCAGAGCCCCTAAGATACGCTTATTTAGTGATGGGGAATGCAAAAAGGATTTAGCTGCAAATTTGCATAAAGAAGCATTTGAAAAGGCTCTTAAAAATATAAAAGACGCTTAAAACTTTTTTAACTTTTATAAGCTTAAAAATATAAAAGAACTAAAAATAACTTTAGACTAATAATCAATAAGAAGATAATATGAGTTTTCTGTAATTATAGGTTAAAATGATTAATTTGTAAAACCAAAAAATAATAGTAAATTTAGGAGTTAATATGAAGCCTAAGGTTAGGAAAAAATCGAAAAAAATGGTAGGGATTAGATGTCAGTGCCAAGACCGCGCAGTACCAATTTCAAAAGATGAAATGCGTGTAGTACAATGTCCAGTTTGTTTGAAGATATATAAAACCAATCATCCCGAAAATATATGTTTTTCCTGTAAAACTAAGGCAAGATATTAAATTTTAATTCTATAAAAAAAGTTTGGATGATGTTTAAAACATCATCAAGAGTCCTCTCCCTGTTCCATATATTATGCTTATAGCAATGATCAGAAATAGAAATATGGATAGGCTGGACATTATAGGTTTAACCAGCTTATCGGAAAGTTTATATCCTAAAAGTTCTTCTAGCATCAATCCTCCATCTAATGGCTTGGCAGGGAGTAAATTAAAAATTCCTACCAAAAAGTTTAAAGCATAAATCCAAAAGAAAATGTCTCTTAAATACCACCAAATCCAAGGTAAGCTTTCTCCAAAAGTGGAGGATACTTCCTCTCTTACTTCCAGATTTTGAGTGCTACGGATGCCGATATAAGCTTGATCTTCTATGTTAGGATTTTCATCCAAAGTTAATTGATAAATACCTTCATTGGTTACGAATTCCGCTTCTTGACCTATTTCCAGCTTTTCTAAAGTTTCCTGATAATTAGTGAAATTAGTGGTACTGAAACCATTAATACTTTTTACTACCATTCCTTCTTGTAAAACTCCTTCAGCCGGACTTCCAGGAACTACTCCTGTAATTAAAACTCCTTCTTCTTGAAAATTTGATGGAATGGCGTAAGATGATATCCCGGTTACCAGTAATAGAGCTACAAGAGCTAAAGTTAAATTAAATACTGATCCTGCAGCATAAATCCTTAAACGAGAAGTTCGCTTTGTTTTTTTAATTTCATCTTCATCTGGTTCCACAAAAGCACCAGGCAAGATAGCCAATAAAAGTACTCCGATAGATTTTATACTTACACCTTCTACCCGGGCAAGGATACCATGACCAAACTCATGCACTATGATTACCGTGGCCAATGCTAAAATCCCATATCCTAAGGGCACAAACAATGGAGATCCGGGTATATCCACTCCAGGGATAATAATCGAAGCTTGCGGTGCTTCGAAAATAGTCTCCAGGGATAAGATGAGTAACACTAAGGTAGTGAACATGAAAAAGAAGGCTACCGGTATTCCTAAATTAAGCATCCATCTCCAGATACGCCTATATTTTTGACCGATTCTATCAATAAAGTCTCTCATTCTTTGAGTTCTTCTCATTAGAAGTGGTCCATGAATCTCAATTTTTAGTTTATTTCTAAAAAGTAAAGCCAAAGTCCATAAGACTACAAAGGCTATAACATAGAACCATAAAACATTCATTATATCACCAAATAATCTTAAAATTTTAATAAAAAAATTTTTATGAGAAATTAATATGCAATATTTTTATTAGTATTGTAAATTATAGTCTCCCCCGTTATAAAAGCATTTGCAACATAGGACAATTAGAAGCTATTGAGATAGTAATAAAACTAAGTACTAATAACTGATAAAAGAATCAAAAAGAAGAACATCACATTCTTCCCCAGCAGCAATTCCTTCAACATCCTCTTCAATTATTATATAAGAATTAGATTGAACCATAGAACGTATAACGCCAGATCCTTTACTTAATATGGGTTTTACTTCTTTATCACCAGTTAATGCTCTAATATAATCGGTACGGCCTAATTGGGAAGGTATTTTTTTACTAGCGATTCTTTTAACTATTTTTGGAGAGTATTCCAACTGTTGCATTTTTAGTAGATAAGACCTTACTAAAACATCAAATTGAACCATAGCTGCCACTGGAAAACCAGATAACATGAATACTGGTTTTTGATTTATTAAGCCACAGGCAATTGGTTTTCCAGGTCGAATACTAACTCCGTGAAATAAAATTTCACCAAGTTCTTCTACTGCATCTACTACCACATCACCTTTACTGATAGCGGTTCCCCCGGTAGTAATAACTGCGTCACAATCTTTTAAGAAATTATTTATCTCTTTTTTTACTTGTTCTATATCATCCGGGCAATGTTTTAATACAGGGATGGCATTGGTGCTTTCTATTAAAGATTTTAAAGTTAAATAATTGGAATTTATTACTTGACTACCCTTAATTTCGTGTTTAAATTTTACTAATTCGTTTCCTGTAGTAATAACTCCTATGTAGGGCTTTTTAAATACCTTTATTTGACTGTGACCAGCAGAGGAAATTATACCCACATCTTGTGGTCTTAGTTGTTGAAGTTTGCTTAAAAGTAAATCACCCACTTTAAAATCTTCACCTATTCTCGAAACGTTTTCGCCAGGTGTAATACTGGATAAAACTTCCAAATGATCTTCCTGTTCATAAGTATATTCTTCCATTACCACCCCGTTTGCTCCAGTAGGTAGTGGTGCACCGGTGGCAATCTTAATTGCTTCTCCTTTTTTGAGTTTTAGCTTTGATTTTTGTCCAGCACCGATACGATCAATTATATTTAAATGAGCTGGAGTTTCTGGTGAGACTCCAAAACTATCTTCTGCTTTTATTGCGTAACCATCCATGGCAGATCTATCAAATGAAGGAGAATTTATTAGAGCTTCAATATCTTCGGCTAACACTCTCTGATAAGCAGATTCTAGCTCAATTTTCTCTGTTTTTAGGCTGAATTTTAACTGATTAATTATTTCTAAAGCCTTTGCAAGTGGTAATAATTCTGATAAAAACATTTAATAACTTCCAATTCTCTGGCAAATTTGTATAGAATAATTTTTCTAGTAATTACTATAATAATATGCTTATAGGGACTCGGGATATTTAATCTTAACTTGCTAATTAGATGAGGTTAACTATTATTTTAAGATATTAAAATGGAAAATAATTTATATGAACCTCTTAGTAGATTTTTTAAGTCAAAAGATTTACCTTATTTTTGATTCATAATTTGAGTTTTGTCAGAAATTAAAAAGGGTTCATCTAATTTAGAATATTTAAGGCTTTAAGTTAGGATAAATTTAATATCGTATAAAGCCATATCATATATGGATGATAAACATAAGCTCTTTAACTAAATGCTTTGGTAAAATGCGTGCCTTAGATAATCTGAACTTAGATATTGAAAGAGGAGAACTTTTAGGATTAATTGGGCCTAATGGTGCAGGTAAAACCACCGCCATAAGAATAATTTCCTGTATTTTGAAACCCGATCAAGGAGAAGTGAAGGTGGGAGGTTATGATGTACTAAAAAATCCTCTGGAAATAAAAGGAATGATTGGATATTTACCTGAAGAGCCTAATCTCTATGAACGTTTCACTGCTTATGATCTTTTGAAGTACTTTGGAGAATTGTATGGTGTTCCTTCTGATTATCTGGATGATAGAATAGAAGAATTACTGGAACTAGTTGACATGAAATCCAGAGCACGTCATCAGATCAACACCTTCTCCAAGGGTTTAAGGCAGAGAATAGGAATTGCCCGTGCTTTGATTCATGACCCGGAAATCATCATCTTTGATGAACCCACTATGGGTTTAGATCCTGCTACTTCACTAGTGATTCGTGATTTTATTAAAAGCCTTAAAGGTGATAAAACCATTATTCTTTGTACTCATTACATGGATGAAGCAGATGCTTTATGTGATCGAGTAGCCATTCTAAATAATGGCCGTATACTAGATTTGGGTACACCTAAAGAATTAAAATCTAAAATAGAGGGCGATGTAATATTAAAGGTGATTTTAAATGACAAATCACGTTTAAATTTAACTAATTTTCTTAATAGACCTGAAATTAAAAATATGAGCTGGAAGGATAATAGTCTAATCTTGGCGCTTCAAAGTAAAAAAGACATACCATTTATATTAAAATTGATCGGAACTAATATAAAATCTGTTAATACTGAAGAACCTACTTTAGAAGATGTTTTCATACAAAATGTGTCCGATATTCAAGAAAATTAATTAAAGTATCTAGATAGGTTTTAACTATGGGATCTTGGACAATAACCAAATGGGAATTAAAAAATACCTTAAATAGTAAAAAATTCCTTTTTATTTTCTTTTTCCAATTAGTAGTGCTATTGATGATGATCCTATTTTTTAATAATTTCCTAGCAGGTTTAGAATCAGAACAAGAAATTGCCCTTTCCCCTTCTCTAGATCAATTCGCATCTTTAGGTGTCTATGACCCTCAAAATATATTAACACCGCAACTTAATCCCCAAATTCTAGAATTAATTCCGTTAGATAGTGAAGTTGAATTTAAAGGATTGCAAAATGGGGAATTTACAGGCAAGGTTTTTTTATCAACTGATGAAATTTTCCAAGCAGAAGTAATAGAGCCTATTCCCATGCAATTATATCTGGATTATCAAGATCCTAAAAGAAATGTGATCCGAGAAGAAGTTATTCTAGCTCAAGATAAATCTTCTTCTTTAATTTCTCAAATCTGGATAAATGATTTATTTCCTAAAGATGAAATAAGCACCCCCCAGATTGAGGAAGAAGTTCAAGGTGAAGATATTAGTTTGCAAATCATCCGTAAGTTAATGACTGCTATTTTAACCTTTTTACCTCTATTCTTATTTGGTAATTTAATAGTAGACACTATAGTAGGAGAAAAAGAGCGTAAGACAGGTGAAATGTTAATCGCAATGCCCTTATCTAGAGGTAACATTATTTTAGGTAAAAGCATGGCGGTGATCATAACCATGGCCTTCCAGTTAGCATTATGGATGGCTTTAATGATTTTGGCTGGTTTTTCTCTGGAAAATCCTTTAGTGGTTTATTTGATTGTAGTTAGTACTGCTATACCCATGGTAGGGGTTACTGGAATAGTTGCGTCTTTTGCTAAAAATTATAAAGAAGCGGGGATTGGAATCACCTTTGCCTATATAGCTATCATAACTTTTTTAATTGTACCTGCTCTGGCTTATATCTCCCAACCAGTAGAGATACTCAGTTTATCTAGCATGACTCTGGTGATTAAGATAGTCTCTCAAGATCCCCTTTCCAGGGGAGATATAATATTACCATTCGCCTCTATTATTTTTTTAAGCATAATATTTTATTACAGTTCTATATGGTTATTTAAACGAGATGATATCTTATTTGGACCTAGACCAGGAATAATTAGATTATTATTAGATTTTATAGGTTTAAATAAGATTTTAGATTTTTTTAATCATAAATATAAGTTATATAAATAAAAAGACTTCTTTAATTAAAGATATGGATAGTGGGGATCATGAAATTTATTTCTCTAGCTCAAAAAGAAGCCAAAGATATTCTCTCCAACAGAATTTATCTTTTAGTAATTTTAGTTCAAATTTTTATTATTTTAGGAGCATATGGTTTAGCAATCACCAGTACAGTCATTACTGATCCTAATCTTTTAGATCAATGGGGAGTGGCTTCTAGCTTTAAAGTGGGTCTACCTCTAGAACTGCAAGGTACAATTTTAGAACAGAGCCTGGAAAATGAAAATCTGGTCATTTTATATTTTCCTAGTGTAGAAGATGGTTTAAAACAAGTAGGAAATGAAATTATAGCCATGATTTATATTTCTAGCGATACTGGAAATATTGGACTGCAAATAGATAATAATGACCTTTTTTATCCAGTGGCCAGCAATAAAATAAATGAGGCATTGAGCAATTATCAGTTAGAAGAGCAACTTTCTTCTCAGGAATTAAGCCTGGAACAAATAAAAGTTATAAAAAATCCTATCGAGTTAAAAGAAATAGCAGTAAACAATGAATCTTCCACTCCCCTGGCGCTGGAAAGTGCATATTTCGTGGAGATTATGTATGGATTTATAGTACCTTTTATCCTTTTTTTACCTTTTTTTCTGGCCAGCAACATAGTAACTGATAGTATAGTAGGTGAAAAAGAAAGAAAAACCTTTGAAGTACTTCTAATGACACCCTTATCTGGTCCTATGCTGCTTGCTGGAAAAATTTTACCTATATTATTATTTTCTCTACTACAAAGCGCTGCCTGGATTGTGCTCTTATATCTCTTAAGAGTTCCCATATATAATCCCATACTTATAATGTTTATTTTGTTTTTCGTGGGTTTAGGATTCGTTGGAATGGGGGTTATAATTTCCATGGTCGTAGAATCCACCAAAGAAGCTAATTCAGCTATTACACTTTTATTATTCTTTGCCACATTTATATTATTCTTACCTCTTTTTATTGATATTCCAGCTTTTTCAAGTATTTTAAACATTATTCCTACTATGATCATGATTAGAATAACTTCTAGCCCTGGTTTCAATCCTTACTGGTTGCTGGAAATTATTCCCACTATCCTAATTTCTATAGCAATCTTCGTCTTTGCTATACGTTTTTTTAGAGAAGAATCCGCAATTCGACTTTAAAAGTAGTCAATAAATTGATATTATGGCCTATTAATAGGATATTAATACTTTTAAAGGATGAAGTCCATTATAAGAAATAGATGAAAAAAGCCATAAC
>PWMT01000011.1 GCA_003558085.1 Methanobacteriaceae archaeon | reverse complement strand
GTACCGCACTTCCCAATGCTACCACTCCAATAATTTCTACTAGTATTCTCCATAATTTATTTTCCAACATTTCTAACTTGGTAACTATCCAGGAAGGAAGAATAAAAAATAGGGAAGATAGAATTATAGCAATCAAAATCCAGTATAACATTAAATTTCACCTTAATAGTTAGACTAATAATATTTTAGAATATCTAATCATTTTTTTTTATTAATATAATCATTTTATTCCTTTTTTTTATAAATTTATAGCCATAAAATTTTTTAGTCTTCTCAAGACGAGGGTTAATTTTCAATATTCTAAATGTATATTATTTTTTCTTTTTAGCTAAGGGAGTCATGAGTCAGAATCTTTTACTAGAGTTTAATTGTGGAAAGGATATTTCATAGACAGTTCCGTGATTACGATCCATTTTTATCTCACCATCTATCTGCTTAACCAAATTTTCAATTAACTGTAAACCGAGGGTGTCTGTTTTTCCAAAATCAATTTCTTCGGGTATTCCCACTCCATCATCAGCAACCCTCAAACGATATATATCGGCTTCTAATATTAATCGGATACTTATATTACCTTCATTTCTATTTTCAAAGGCATATTTAAGACTGTTGGTTACTATTTCGTTGATGATTAATCCTAGAGGAATAGTGATATCTATATCAATTTCAATATCCTCGATATCCAGATCCCATTTTAGGTGAGGTTTATTACCAAAGGAATAGAAGATATCTGCTAAGAGACGTTGGAGGTATTCCTGAAAATTAATAGTAGAAAAAGATTTAGACTGGTAGAGGTTTTCGTGAACCATGGCCATGGTTTTTATCCTTCCCTGGCTTTCCTTAAGTACTTCAATTTTTTCTTTAGAATTTTTAAATTTCATCTGCAGGTTTAAAAGACTGGAAATGATTTGCATATTATTTTTTACCCGATGATGGATTTCCCGTAGTAAAATATTTTTCTCCTCTAGAGATGATTTGAGACTATTTTCTATAATTTTTTGATCAGTAATATCTCTAATTATAGATAAAACACTGTTATCATTTAACCTTATAAATCTAGATTCAAAGTAGCGATGGCCAGAGGGTACATCCAGCTCATATTTTAGGCTTTGTAGGGTATCGGTCATTATAGTGATTTTTATATGTTTTAATATATTTTCCAGGTCTTTTGGAGATAATCCCATCTTAGATATGTTATTTCCAATAATCTCTCCCTCTTTTAGTGGCATCAATTCCATATTCTTAGAAGAATAATCTAATATGGTACCCTCTTGATTTATAATCAGCATAATATCAGGTATGGCCCTTATGAGACTTTTACTTTTATTTTCACTATCTCTTAACGCTTTTTCTGATTGGAAACGTTCCCAAGCACTGGCTATAGAATCTGCAGCTGTTTTTAAAATGGTTAGTTCATAATCTTTCCAAGATCTCTCCTGGGAACAATTATCAAATCCAATAAAACCCCATAATTTTTCCTGCAGAAAAATAGGAACTAGTAAAAAAGATAATACATTCTGTTTCTCCATTAATTTACGGAAATAAGGTGGTAATTTACGGGTTAATCCGTAGAAAGGTTTTTTTTGATTGAAATTCGAAATTAGATTTGGGCTTAAAAGATCATAAGCCAGGTCAGTTAATTCCGGATTATTGTTTTGAGAATCTACTCGGTCATCGGCCCATTCATACATGTGAGTGGTTAACAATCGACCAGTGATTTCCTCCTCATGGTTTTTAAAAATATAAACCCGGTCCGTTTCCACCGCCATACCAATTTCCTTCAGGGAATCATTTATAGCACTTTCTAAGTGGGGGGTGTTTAAGAGGATATGGTTCATCTGGGCTACACCCTTCAGTAATTTTTCCCGTATTTTAAGATTATCTTCGGCATTTTTACGTTTAGTAATATCCCTTAAATTTACTAAATTAGCTGGTTTTCCTTGATATAGAATTTTTCTACCTAAACCTTCTATCCAAATTATAGATCCCGCTTGATTTTTTATCTTATAGGTACCTAGAAAACCATATTTTCCCTTTTTCACCATCCTTTGATGGGATTTGATGTCCATGATAGATTGATCTAAGGCGAAATCTTTAACGTTAAGTCCATTAAGGGGTTTTTGGGGATCTCTTCCTAATATTTCAAAGGCAGCCTTATTAGCAAATAGTATGGATCCTTTAAAATCTAGTATAACCACGGCATCTAACATGTTATCAACCAGGATGTTAAATAACTGTTCATTATCTAGTAAAGATTTCTCCACACTTTTCTCATGAGTAACATCCGGGGCATATCCGACAGTGCCTAAGAGCTCACCTTCCTCATTTCGAAATGGTGCTTCGTGAACATCTAAAAAGAAAAACTGGCCTTTAGTATTTCCAAATTCATCAAATCGTGCTAATTTTTCAGTTTTAAATCTATTTTCATCATTATCAGCACATGTTTCTCCAAAATCATTCCATTCTGGATTACCTGAGTTTATAGAGCGTTCTCTAATGGCAAAATAGCTGTAAGTTTTTCCCAGAGGCTCCTGGGTATCTTTGGCATTAAGTAATTTTTTTGCCATAGCCTGGTTGGTGAAGATGAATCTTTTTTCCTGATCCTTGGCCCAGATCATATCTGGAACATTATCACACATTAAACGAACCATATGATAGAAATCTACAAATATTTGGTCCCTATCCAGGGGGTGATCCTCTACATTTTTTAGATTATTTTTTAATTCATCTAAGTTTTTTATTACAGTATATGATCGTTTTAATCCATTTTGAGCTTCTCCCTTTGATTTGTCACCCATATTAAACCCCTTTAAAATTCAATAATATTATAAATTGGGATAATCTAGTTATAATAATTTTTATTTAAATTAAGATATGCTAGAGAAAATATCCCTTTTATATATAGTTTTTAGTAGCATATAATTATTTTTTAGTAGATTTTTAGAACTATTTTTCTAAATTTATCTACTGGAATTATTCTGCAGCTTTAAAGTTGTTATTAAAAACTTATCCTTCATATCCGGGTTAAGTTCTATTTCACTATCAATATATTGATGACTCAATTGAATAACTTATTGAATTTAAAATTTCAGGCTTTTATACACCGTTTAGGTGTACAACTTCCTATCATAGCATGGATTAAATACTAAAAGGCTTTAAGCTATATATGATCTACTATTTTTTATTATCTATACTTAGACCATCTAAACTCCATCAATACATTCGTTGAAAAATTAAAAATGAACTAATACTACGATTTAGTAAAAATTGAAAAATATAATAGAAAAAAGTTTTAAAATGTGTAAAATCATTAATTTACCTTCCAAATATAATAAAAAATCAAAAAAACTTGTAATTAACTAATTTTAAACTACAATTATAACAATTTTTTTTGGGGGGTTAGGGGGATACTGTGATATTTATTGTTAATTATTAGAAATTATAGTGTATAAGGATCTGCTAAGTTAATTCGGGGGGTATCATATCCAGTATCTAATTTAAGCCTAAAAATTTGAAGTATTTTCAATCAGGTATAAAATTCAT
>PWMT01000071.1 GCA_003558085.1 Methanobacteriaceae archaeon | reverse complement strand
TGGAGTGGTTAAGAAAGCATCCTGGCCAGATGAAATAGTAGTTAAGGGTACCTTGGAAAATATTGCCGAAAAGATAAAGCAAGCTCGTATAAACAAAACCGCCATGATTGTGGTGGGTTCGGTTTTAGATCCAGGAGATTTCCAGGCATCGAAATTATATGATGCTAAATTTAGCCATGAATATCGAACCGCTGACCCTAAATCTAAATTATTAGATTAATAGATTTCTATGATTATTCTAAGGGGAGTATAATAACTATAATAAAAGGGATCCTATATTTTATTCCTCTTAAAATAAATAAATTAAAAATCAACCTTTTAGAAGAAATATGCTTTAGTGATTTCTTAGCTTATTCAGCTATTATTTTTAGAATGCTTGAGAATATCAAATCTAAATCTTGTTATAGGGCCTTTTGATTACACTTTTTTTTTAGATTCAACCTAACTTAAAAAACGATTAATTTGAGATGGTCCATTTTACCACTATTTCTAAATCTTCGGGTGAAGTCTTTTATTCTAGAACCATCCCCCTCTAAAATGAATATTTCCAAACAATTCTCTTCTTTTAAATGGCTGTGAATTTGTGTATTGATTATGTCTTCGAAGGCATGTTTTATATTAGTAACTTCACCTTCCACTTTCTGACTATGGATCAAAAATAAGAGGGCATTGACTGATCCCTCTATAGTTTTTTCTGATTTGTTTTCATCAATCAGGGTTCTTGCTGCAGATCGGATTACATCTGATCGACCTGAAAACCCCATTTCTTCTATTAGATCATCTATTTCTGCTAAAAGTTTATCATTAAGTGATATGCTGATAATGGCCATAAAACTAGTATTTTAATAATAGTTTATATATATTGTGCATAAAATTTATTAATTATTTTCATCTTATTTAATAATATTTATTAAAATAATTAATCTATTAATTAACATTTATTAAGAAAATTTTTAAATATTAATAAGATTATAATTAAGACCATTGCCCGTCTAAATCTCCAAAAGAAAACCAGACTGAAAAAATAATCTGAGAATGATTACACTTTTTTCAGTTACTGGTAAAGAGCTTTTAGAAAACCAATAGCGGTATCTGCATTGACTAAAAATATAAGAGGTGACTATATGGATAAAAATTTAAAAAATATATTTCTAGGATCCATAATAACTATTTTCATAGCCTCATTATTTATTGTTTCTATTTTCAGTAGTTCTCCCATTCAGGAAAGTGATGAACAAATAGTGGTCGCTGCCACTTTAATGCCACAAAAAGAATTTATCGAAAGAGTGGGTAAAGAAAAAGTTAATGTAGTAATAATGGTTCCTGATGGAGCAGACCCTCATACCTATGAAATAGAGCCCAGTACCATGCAGGAAGTATCTGATGCACAGCTTTATTTTAAGTTAGGCTCTGGTATGGAGTTTGAAATAAATTACATGGACCGTTTAAATTCCATCAATCCCCACATGAAAGTGGTTAACAGTTCCCGGGAAATTGATTTGATTCACTTCCCGGATGAAATAGATACTTGTAGCGGAGCGCATGATTGTCAGCATCATCACGGGGATGTAGATGCTCATGTATGGACTTCTCCAAGTAATGTAAAATCCATGGTGGAAATTATTTATGAGGAACTAGTTAGAGCTGATCCAGAAAATAAAGAATTTTATCAGGATAATAAAGAGGAATATTTAACTGAACTGGATAAATTGGATCAGAAAATTAGGGAAGAGGTCTCTAACCAAGAAAATAAGCAGATACTGGTTTATCATCCCTCCTGGGGTTATTTCTGCAAAGATTATGGTCTTCAGCAAATTGCCATAGAGAAAGATGGAAAAGAGCCCACACCCCAAAATATGGCTAATATCATCCAGCAGGCTAAAAAAGAAGATATAAAAGTAATCTTCGTTTCCCCTCAATTTCCTCTAGAAAATGCAAAAACCATAGCCCAAGAAATAGGGGCTGAGGTAGTCTTACTGGATCCTTTATCTCCTAATTACTTGGAAAATATGGAAAAGGTTTTAGAAGCATTCAGCAATGCTTAAGAGGTACTGAAATGTCTGTAGTAAATATCGAAGGATTGTACTATAAATTTAAGGAAGATTATGTACTGGAAGAAATTGACCTCACCATTGAAAAAAATGAGTTTATGGCCTTAATTGGACCTAATGGTGGGGGTAAAACTACTCTATTAAAACATATTTTAGGTCTTTTAAAACCAGATAAGGGAAGTATAGAAGTTTTAGGACTACTACCTGGTAAAGCAAATAAGATAGGATATCTACCCCAAAGATCCTCCTATAAATCAAATTTTCCCATAAGTGTATTCCAAGTGGTACTTATGGGTCGTTATAATCATTTCTTAAAAAATTATGATAAAATAGACCATAAAATGGCCCTAAAAACACTTAAAAAAGTTGATATATTAGATTTGAAGGATAAGCATATAGAAAAATTATCTGGTGGTCAGTTACAACGAGTTTTAATTGCTAGAGCATTAGTTAGGGATCCGGAATTATTGATACTGGATGAACCAACTGCTAGTTTAGATCCTCAATTTCAAGGCAAATTTTACGAACTTTTAAGCAAATTAAAAAAAGAGATGACTATAATAATGGTTTCTCATGACATTGGAGTAGTCTCCTCCTATGTGGATAGTATAGCCTGCTTGAATAGAAAGATATACTGTCATGGCCCGGTTGAAGAATCTGTAGAAGAATTAGAAAAAGCTTATCAGTGCCCTATAGATTTAATTGCCCATGGTCTACCACATCGTGTTTTACGAAATCATGGAAATTAAAGATTAATTGATTGTATTAGAAAGTGAGTTTAAAACTATCCTGTACATAGTAGAAGGGGGAATAAAAAGGTGTTGGAATTTTTACAATATCAATTCATGCAAAACGCTTTCTTAGCAGCCCTGTTGGTGAGCATAGCCTGTGGGGTTGTAGGTACCTACGTAGTGATCAAAAAGATAGTTTTTATTAGTGGAGGTATATCTCATGCTGCTTTTGGAGGAATCGGCCTGGGATTTTTTCTGGGAATAAACCCAGTTTTAACCGCTATACCTTTTAGTGCCCTATCCGCGATTTTAATAGGTGCTTTAGCTAAAAAAGTAGATATAAGTGAAGACACTGCCATAGGTATCCTTTGGTCGGTAGGCATGGCTTTAGGTATTCTCTTTATAAATTTAAGTCCAGGATATGCTCCTGATCTTTTTAGTTATTTATTTGGGAGTATTTTAACAATTTCTAATACTGATCTAATTATAATGCTAGTTCTGGTTTTAACCATACTCTTGATAGTGGGCCTATTACATCGAGAATTCACTGCTATATCTTTTGATGAAGAATTTGCAGAAGTGGTGGGAGTCCCTACTAAGCTGATTTATTTGATTTTGCTGGCACTGGTTGCCTTAAGTGTAGTGGTTTTAATTAAAGCTGTGGGGATTATCCTGATAATTGCTCTTCTAACCATACCTGCTGCTATAAGCCGGCAATTTACCTATAAAATTCCCCAATTAATGTTAGGTTCTGTGGTCTTAGGAATGGTATTAACTATGGCTGGTTTATGGCTATCCTATGTATTTGATCTAGCTTCCGGATCTACCATTGTCCTTGTTTTGGCAATAGCTTTTTTAATCACATTTTTTTTAAAAAAAAAATTTGATATTATTAAATAAAAAATTGGTGAGAAATGATTTTATAAGCCCTACCCAGGGATTTAATTTACTTTATTTATATAGAAAAAGTTCAATGAATTTCAGTTTATGTTAAAAAGAAAAATTTTCTAAAATATTAGATTAAAAAAATTATCCGGGCTTGATCATCTTTATACCTTGAGATTGTGCTACTATAACAAGGTCTACCTCATTAGAAAAAATTCCATTCTCCACCACCCCCGGGATAGAATTTAATTCTTTTTCTAATTTTAAAGGATGGTCTAACAATCCAAAATCTGCATCCACAATAAAATTTCCATGATCGCTGATAATGGGACCATCTTTATTGAGGGCCATTCTAATTTGAGCAGAAGCACCTAATTCCTGCAGAGAATTGATAATAGTACGCAGAGCAGAGGGCATTACTTCTAAAGGAACTGGAATATTTCCAAGTTGATCCACCATTTTAGAATCATCCACCACTACAATAAATCTATCTGCTGCATAATCCACTATTTTCTCCAGTGTATGGGCAGCTCCACCTCCTTTAATTAAATTCAAATCATTATCCACTTCATCGGCCCCATCAACAGCAACATCCACTTCATGTTCTTCTAATGAGGTTAGGGGGATGTTTAAGTCTCTGGCTAAAAAAAAAGATTGATAAGAAGTTGGTACTCCCATTATATCTAAACTTTCTTCTTTAATCTTCCAGGCTAACTTTTCAATAAAATAATGAGTAGTAGAACCAGTACCTAAGCCTACAACCTGTCCATCTTTTATTTCATCGGCAGCTTTATAACCTGCCATTTCCTTTAAATTCATGGGTAATTCTCCTGATAATAATTCAAATCAGAAATTAGAAAATATGAATATATCATTATTTAACATTCTAATAGTACTTCGCTAAGCTCATAACCTTGTATGCATTTTTTATCAGTTTTGCCAAAATTTTTAATTATTTTACACCGATCATTGCCCTTAAGACCTTCTGGGAAGCACAAATCATGATATTCACACTCTTCATCACATATTGGTGTGCTTAGAGAAACTATAGATCCTTCAAAAGCACTTTTAGAATTTACCAATGCTTTTATGTAGGCTTTTTCAACTTCAACCACTTTTACCTTGTGATCTTCATGTAGTTTACAGTATTGTTCCGTTTCTTTAACCTTACGGATGATATAGAACCTTCCCTCTTCTAATGAATCTAGGCAAGTTGCTCTGAATCTGCAGTTATCACATTCCTCAGCCGGACCTATATACTGAAACTTCAATCCCTTTTTTGCCATTTTTTTTCCAATAAGGGTTATCATCAAATCACTTCCGTAGTAAATGCCAGATTTTCGGCTGCTTCCCTGGTTAAGCCTCTATCACCCAGAATGGTGTACCTTTCTTTTCTAATTTTATGGGCTATGGTTAAAGCATCTATAATATATTCGGGATCAATACCTAAATCTGCAGCAGTAGTGGGGGCTTTAAATTTCTTTAAAGTATCGCGAATAAATTCCCAGTGTTCTCCATGAAGATGCATCATCATAATAGTACCCACTCCACATTGTTCTCCATGTAAAGCTGTTTTAGGAGCTAATTTATCCAGAGCATGGCTAAATTTATGTTCAGAACCACTGGCTGGTCGGCTGCTGCCGGCAATGGAAATAGCAACCCCACTACTAATTAAGGATTTAACCACCAATTTGGCACTTTCTTCCAGGCCGACTTTTATGGCATCAGCTGATTCGATAATCATCTTAGCTGACATTAAAGATAATGCTGAAGCTGATTTACTATAATTTTCATTTAAAAGACGATTGGCTAATTTCCAATCTAAAATAGCAGTATAATTAGAAATTATATCTCCACAGCCAGCAGCCAGTAATCGGGCTGGTGCTTTACTTATAATTTCTGTATCTGCAATTACCCCTATGGGGGACTGTGATTCTAGTGAAACCGTTCCATTTCCATCCCTTATCGAAGCACGTGGAGATGCGATCCCATCATGAGAAGCAGCAGTAGGAACACTTATAAAGTGTAGATTAGATTGGGTTGAAGCTAACTTAGCAACATCAATTATTTTACCTCCGCCTACCCCCAAAACCAATGAAGTTCCATCTAAGCGGTCTTGTATTTCCTGGACAGATTTTGAGGAAGCTTCTTTAATTTTTACATGATCCACACTAAAACCTTGCTTTTCCAGACTTTGGATAGCTGTTTCTCCACCAATTTTTAAAGTTTTAGGTCCGCTAACAACCAGTGCTTTTCCTTTAAATCTTAAATCTCGACAAATTTCACCTGTTTTTTTGATCACACCCGGTCCAGTATGTATCTCCCGGGGGAATTGAATTTTTTTAGCATCCATATTATCTTGCCTAAGTAAAATGGTTAAAGTAAATAACTTAAGTAGTAATAAATACTTTTAAGATTATTGGGATTAAAAATATCTTATCCCAAGCAATTAGTAGATTATATATTGTATATCCTTAAATTAAGTATAACTAATTATAGTCTGATCTGAGTTTAGCTTTGAACATATATCCTCAATATATTTATCAATTCTGATAAGATAAAATTCTCTTTAATCTAATAATATTTATGTTTAAAACTGTATAAATCAATTATTAACATTTCTAAGGTTTATTATATCTAATATCACGGTGAAAATAATATGACAAATTTCAGTGAATGGTTTCATGATATTTTAGAGGAAGCAGAACTAATTGATTCTCGCTATCCCATTAAAGGTATGCACGTGTGGCTTCCTCATGGATTTCAGCTGAGAAAAGAAATTTTGAATATCTTGAAAAATATTTTAGATAGAGAGCATGAAGAAGTATTATTTCCTCTCCTAATCCCGGAGAGTGAGTTAGCTAAAGAAGGTATGCACATTAAAGGTTTTGAAGAAGAAGTGTACTGGATTACCCATGGAGGTTTAACAGAACTTAAGCAAAAATTAGCCTTAAGACCTACCAGTGAAACTGCCATGTACCCCATGTTTGCTTTATGGGTGCGGTCCCATAATGATTTGCCACTTAAAATTTACCAAACCGTGAACACTTTCCGCTATGAGACTAAACATACCCGGCCACTAATAAGAATAAGAGAAATCACCACTTTTACTGAAGCTCATACTGTTCATTCCAGCCGAAAAGAAGCAGAAGACCAAGTTGATAAAGCAATAGAATTTTATAAGGAATATTTTGATTTGTTGGCCTTACCCTACTTGATCACCCAAAGACCAGTCTGGGACAAATTCCCTGGAGCAGATTACACCATGGCCTTTGATACTATTATGCCTGATGGTAAAACATTGCAAATAGGTACGGTGCATAATTTAGATCAAAGTTTTGCCCAGACTTTTGATATAAGTTTTGAAAATCCGGCAGGAGAACATGAATTAGGGTACCAAACTTGTTATGGCATATCTGATCGGGTAATTGCCTCGGTGATAGGAGTTCATGGAGATGAAGCAGGATTATGTCTACCCCCAAATGTTGCCCCTAATCAGATGGTCATTGTTCCCATTATCTTTAAAAAAGAAGGACAAGAAGTTTTAGAAAAATGCCGGATACTGAAAACTTCCCTTCAAAAACAAGGATTTAGAATACATTTAGATGATCGGGATATCCGGGCTGGTAAAAAATATTACGATTGGGAAATGAGAGGCGTGCCCCTTCGAATTGAGATCGGTCCTCGTGACCTAAAAAATAATAGTGCAGTAATCGCCCGTAGAGATACCGGTGAAAAATTTAAGGTGGATTTAGATAATATCACTGAGAAAGTAACTGAGACCTTAAATTCCATTACTTCAAATTTACGGGAAAAGGCCTGGGAAAAATTAAATTCTAGTATAAAGCAAGTGGATAGTGTGGAAGAAGCACAGAAGCAAATTGAAGAATCTAAGGGGATAATATCCTTTGCCTGGTGTGGTCGTGAAGAGTGTGGAAAAGATATAGAAGAAAAAGTAAGGGTAGATATCCTAGGAATACAGGGCAAGGAAAAGAACGGAAATTGTTTCCATTGCGGAAGTAATGCTAAATATCGTGCTTTACTGTCAAAAACTTACTGAGGAAATTTTGATGAATATAAGGATAGTTTTAGTACTTTTAACCATCTTAGTATTTGCCGTGGGTTTTGGAACGTTAAATTACATGGCAGATCAAGAATTAAATCTTATGCAAGCTTATGAAGAGGGAAATATTGAAATAGTTCAAAAGACCGATGCAGGAGTCGTTCCACATGAGTTAATCCTTTTTAATAATGGTGAAAGGCCCATTAAGGTTGAAAGAGGATATACTCTAGTCAGTGATGCATCGCAGGACATGGTTATTGCTCGAGAAGAAATCATAGCCCCTGGTAAAAATAACACTATCATGGCCTATTCTTTAACTACAGAGGCAAATGTGGAGCAAGATACAGTTATGGCTGTCTCTAAAAAAACTCCTAAGTTAATACAGGATTTAATAGATAATACTAATCCTCAAAACCCCGCCGAGGCTTTAAAAACTCAGTTAAAAATATGGATTTTGACCAGTGACGGGGAAGTTAATATTTATCAGGGTGAAGCCCAATCTTTGAGTAGAGAACAAAGAATATCCTTCAGTGAACTTAATAATAATATAACCACTGCTAGAATAGAGTTGATGGCTCAATTTAATCTTACTGAAGAAGAAATCACTAACATGAGTGCCAATATTGAGCTAATGAGATCTCAACAAAGTTGGTGGGATAGTATCCTTGAATTTTTTAGGGGGATGAATTAAAGCGGTATTGCCCCTAATCAACTAGAATTAAAAAAATAGTAAATATTAATTTTCACACCTTCCTGGGAGATTGAACATGGAAAAAGTATATGCCATCATACCTGTTTCAAGATTTTCACATGCCAAAACCCGTTTATCCCCAACTTTATCCTCTTCTGAAAGAGAAGGGATCCTAAAAGCCATGCTGACCGATGTAAGCACTGCTTTAAAGGATTTGGTTAGTAAAGTGGTGGTAATAAGTTCGGATGCGGATGTTCTTGATTTTGCTTATGATTTAGGGATAACTATATTAGAGGAGGAAGGTGAGACTGATTTGAATGGAGCATTGAATCAGGCGCTGGATTGGTGTAAAGAAGAATGTCAAAAAGTTTTGATAACACCCTCAGATATTCCTCTTATTGGAAAAGCAGAACCTGAAAATTTTATTAACCACTCAGATCATTATGATATGGTAATTGCACCTGCCAAGGGCGGTGGAACAAATGCTTTGCTGTTTAAACCCTATTCTATGGAATTAAAATTTGGAGATTTCAGTTTCTTTGAACACATACAAGAATCAGTAAAAAAAGGATTAAACCATATGGTCTACGATTCTTTTTATTTATCCCTGGATGTTAATACCGCTGAAGATTTAGGAGAAATTATACTACATGGGAAAGGTAGCCATACTGAGGCTTTCTTAAATAGAATCCCTTTAACAGTTAATGCTCATCGCGGATCATCCAGATTAAAAGTTAGACGTGATATACTATGATGGCCATATCTATAGCGGGATTTGATCCTTCCGCAGGTGCAGGTATACTGAATGATATTAAAACTTTTTCTGCCCTAAAAGTATATGGTACAGCCATTATAACTGCTTTAACTGCTCAGAATGTGAACAGAGTAGCCAGTATCTACCCTATTGAATCTGACTTTGTAGCCGAACAAATTGATGTGGTGCTGGAAGAAGACCCTATTATTTATGGTAAAACCGGGATGCTTTATTCTGAAGAAGTTATACGTGCAGTTTCTAAAAAAATCCAAGAATATCAGCTTAAAATAGTAGTTGATCCGGTGATGATTGCTGGTTCTGGGGGTAAACTATCCCAGGAAGGTTTTGCCATTGCTTTAAAAAAATATTTATTAAAAAATGCTCTGCTGGTTACCCCTAATATTCTAGAAGCTGAAATCTTATCTGGCTTGGAAATAAAAAATCAGGAAGATGCAAAGAAAGCAGCGCTGAAAATCGGAGAATATTGTGATGTGATTATCACTGGTGGTCATCTTGAAGGGGATAATATCTTTTTTAATGGAGAAATCAAAGTTTTGGAAGGTGAACTCATCGAGAGTAGTAATACTCATGGAAGTGGTTGTTCTTTTTCTGCTGCAGTAGTCGCCTATCTAGTTAAAGGATTTAATATGGAATCATCATTAAAATTAGCTGATGATTATGTTAAAGAAAGCATAATCCAGGGAAGCTATGGTACTTTAAATCAGTTCTGGAATGTTAAATTTTAAATTTTTTTTTTTAGATAAAGATTATTAACCTGAAAATTATAATTAACTAAAATAGGTGTTCTATCATGAAAACCGATACGAAAATATTCATCATATTACTTATAGCCTCGGTTATATCTTCCCTATTAGTTATCCCCTATACTTTTACTTTAATAAGTCAGGCCGCCGAACCATTTTTAGAGATTGCCTTATTACAAGTTTTAAATAGTCTAATTATCTATGGTATTTTAATATATTTTGGGCTGAAATTAGCCCGGAAAGTAGGTCTGGGGCTTCCTATATTGGAAGCTTGGTTAGAAAATAAGGAAGTAAGTTCTAAATTAAAACCAGTTTTAAAAATATCGGTGGGAATGGGTGTCCTGGCTGCAGTTTTGATCATTATCTTCAGCCAAGTCTTTAATTTTCTGGATCCAGAAATGGCGGTTCAATTTGCAGATGTGATTCCGCCAGCTTGGCAGGGATTTTTAGCCTCATTTTATGGTGCTATAAATGAAGAAATTATGCTGCGACTATTCTTTATGAGTCTACTGGTCTGGATTTTCTATAAGATTAAAAGTACTCCGGAGGGTAAACCCACTAAAACAGGGTTCTATTTAGCCATAATAATCGCAGCCATTGTTTTTGGATTGGGTCACTTGCCAGTGACCGCTGATATTGTGCCGCTTACTTCCATTGTTGTAGCTAGAGCTTTGGTGCTTAATGGTATAGGAGGTATAATATTTGGTTGGTTGTACTGGAAAAGAGGATTTGAATCAGCTATGTTGGCTCATTTCTCTGCAGATATAGTTCTGCATGTAATTTTATCTCTTATAGCTCTACTAGGAACGCCTTTACTAATTTGATTATTTTAAATAATGGTCATTATTAAAATAAAAAAATAAGTTATCTGAAGCTACTTCCTAGCTTAAGATTAAAAAGGATTGATAAAAAAGAGAGCAATTTTTTAATTTAGAGAAGTTCCTCTCTTAAATCTATAGTGTCCATTAAATCAGGGCCCGTGGAAATAATAGTAACTGGAACGCCAGTTTCTCCTTCAATTTCGTTTATAAAATTCTTGATTTCTGGAGAAAGACTAGAATAATCTCTAGTTCTCTCACATTGCGGGAATAATCTATCAACACAGGTTAAGGCAATCTGAGTAGCGCTATTAATCATACAAGCCTCTTTAGCCATATCCATGTCAAATAGTCCCACTCTTCTCCGTCTTCCAGTTACAGTACCATACTCTTCTAATCCCATTTTTTCTGCTTCATCTTGATTCAGTTCAGTTTTAAAAGGACCTTCACCAACACGGGTAATATAAGATTTAACGACCACGATTACCTCTTCAATACGAGTCGGACCTACTCCTACATCTGCTGCTGCAGTGCTAGCAGTGGTGTCTTTACTAGTGACAAAAGGATAGGTTCCATAATAAAGTGATAATCCAAAGCCCTGTGAACCTTCAATAAAAACATCTTTATCATTATCTAATGCTTCATTTACCTCTAAGGGGACATCAGTAGTATAACCCTCCATTTGAGGTATATCCCCGGCCATTTTAGCCACTCTCATCACCCGGTCTGCATTTGCCGGACCGCAACCTGTACCTGTACTTCCTATCTTTTTAGAAAGATAATCTGAAGATTTATCTCGCTCTTTATGTTGTGGTTCTATAATCGAGCAACGATGATCAGCGTAGGTTCTATTTTTAAGATTATATTTATTTAAATATTCTAATTCATGATGAAAAACTTCCGGGTCCACTAGAACTCCTGCACCAATCAATAATCGTGCATCCATGTTCATAAATCCAGAGGGAGTTAACCTTAAACCATATTTTTCTCCATTAAATTCTACCGAATGTCCTGCATTAGGGCCAACTCCAGCTCGGGCCACAATATCTGGCTTATCATTATAGCACAGATAAGTGATACACTTACCCTTACCTTCGTCACCCCATCCTCCACCGACTAAAACACTGCATGTCATTATTACAATCTCCTTATCTTTTTGCCTCTCTTATATTAAAGCAGAAATAATAAAAACTTTTCCCTTTAAAATTGGTAAAAAATTTGGATTAAAATATTAAATTGGTTAATTTAGGTTTAAAAATTTGGGATAAACCCTTTAAATCGTTGGTTAACCTAAATTTTTCTTACGGATGATTCTATCAAAAAGAGTAGGGGTGAGTCTTCTTTGTAGGGCAATTAATACATGTTGCTGGAGAGCATCTTCCATGGTAGGGGTGCTAATAATCTTCTCCCCTTTACCGATGCGTATGGCCTGTGCTATTTGAGCCAAATCCCTGGCATGGGCAAAAGTGGGTTGTAATCCTTCTCCACCATTATAGGGAGGTAAATAGACTTTTTCATAAACTTCCAGTATTTGGGGATCATATTTTTCTTTAAGCGCATTCAAGTTCAATTTAAATACCTTTAATATATCTGAAATTGATGGTGTTTCCAAGAAAATGTGTAGAGGGGCCCTTCTTAAGTGTGCCTCATCCATAATGGTTATATCCAGGTTGGTGGAAAAAACAGGTATGAAATGGGAGTGGACAATAACTGGAGATCCTTTAATATATATCATATCCTTTTTATTTTCCATAGGGAGAATTAACCTGTTTAAAAGAGCCTTATGATCTTCTTTCTGTCTTCCTAAATCATCCAGTAACAGTACACCACCATTGGCTTTAATAATTGGAGAAGTTTCATATACCCCTTTATTAGGATCATAATTAGTTTCCAGTTTATTAGTACTTAATTCTGAACCAGTAAATACAAAAGGAGCATATATTTTAACCCAACGAGGATCATCAGGCTGTTCAGGAGTCTCTCGATGGAAATCAGGATCAAAGAATTGAATGACTTGGTCAGAAAATTCAATATAGCGGGGGATTATCAGGGGAGGTAAAAGATCTGACATTTTACTGGTAAGAAAGGTTTTACCTGTACCAGGCAATCCATATATAAATAAACCTTTACCTCCTATAGAAGATTCTATCAATACTTTTTTGGCAAATTCATTGCCTACCGCATCTTTAAAAGTATTTTCTTTCACTTCATTTGGTATTTTTAAGGGAAATCTACCCTTTAATTGTGCTTCCATAACTTCAAAATAATAATCATAGGTAACTGGCGCTATTCCTAGGTAAGGATTCTCCTTCATAAGTTTAGATGCCTGTTTATAGCCCAAATCTTTTATGGTAAATTCTACACTGGGAAATAGAAATCCCCCACTTACTGCTGCACATAAATCTTCTTTTTCCATTTCTCTGAGAATAATCTCTATCAGTTCCACATTTATACCGGTTATTTGTACTATTCGGTTTACTTTTATATTACCATAGGTAGCTATGACCTTCAAAATCAAATGTTTAATAAAGGTTGATGATAAATCCATTTCCTCTAAAGTTCGAGGCTGGGTCAACAATTCAAATAGTTTCTGCATTTTTTGGTCGTGATAATAATCCATAAGATCCACTCTTTATCCCTATATAATCTCCCACCAATAATTTGTAATCTGCATAAATACAATTTTCCACATTTTATTTCTACTAGAATTAATTTATAAATAATTTTAATACTCCCGAGGAACATATATTGTATTAAATAGGGGGTGTACTTATCAAACCAACAGTAATTTTCAATCTATTAGTTACATTACAGGGTCAAAAGGCGGAAAATATTGGGGAAGAATTATTAGGTAGGGAAGAATTGACCTTAGCTTTGCAAGAAGAAGAAGGAATATTAAATTTCAAAGAATCTGGATTCCCTAATGTTTTATTAATTGATTTGAGTATGGATCCCTTTAAAGCCGTGGAATTAATTAAGAATATTCCCACCACAGTTATTTCCAAAGTAGTTCCGATAGAGAAAGTAGTTAGAACCCGTGAGGATAGTATCTTAGAGCAAACCTTATTCCTGGCTGATGAAAAAGTCAGTGCCTCAAATTCTTTTAAAGTAATATGTGATCTTAGAGGGAGAAAATATATCCATTCTGAAGAGGATTTGAAAGAAAAGGTTTCTATAGAACTATTTGATAAACTTAATCTGAAACCTGCACAATCTAATCCCCAGTGGATAGTGCAACTGGAAATGGTAGGTGAAAATACCGGTATCAGTGTGGTGCCTCCAGGAACCATTTTAAAGAAAATATAGCAATGCACTATTTTTGGGTGGAAATATTTACCCTAAATTATATTTAAACATAATTTTTTTATTTTTTTTATAAAATTAGTTTTTTTTTGTTTCTGATTCTTTTTTATTTGATTATACAATTTCTGATTATATATTGCAGGATTTTTAGGTGAAATAAATATCCAGTTATTTAAAGAGACCGATAAGTATATAAGTATATACTTATATACAAATGTCTATGTTGAGAATAAATGCTGAGTATAGTTCTGATCTTTCCCAAGAATTAGAAGAACTATTCAAGGCACTGGCTAATGTTAACCGTATAGTGTTACTTTATTCTCTATCTTCTGGAGAAATTGAAAATATCAGTGTAAATGAAATTTCACAGATTATGAAACTAAGCCAACCTGCAGCATCCCAGCATCTTAAAATATTGAAATCTGCGAAAATATTGGATGCAAAAAAACAAGGAAACCATATATATTATAATTTTAACCAGAAATCATTAATAAAACACAAAAAAAAGATTGATTTTTTATTTACTTGTGTTTTAGCTAAATGTCAGGAATTAGAAAATAGGGAATAATCCCTATGATGCTTAAAAAAAAAATAAATAAGTATTATTTAAAAGCATACTGATTCTGGCCATTATAGGATAAGATAAAGAAATCCTATAGCTGATGTAAATGGTTGGTCTGCAATCAGTATCCTATTCCTTGGTGTGATATCATGAAAGAAATGAAATTAGATAAAGAACTACCAGTAGTAGTTATACCGGATACGGTATTATTACCTGAAACTAATATGAAATTAAAAATTGGTAAAGCCCTGGGTAGTGAAATGTATTCTTGGGTGACCCAAGATAATAATTACGCCATAGCTTTGGCGGTTAAAGAATCCAATACTAATGATTTATACATTGAATCTGATTTTTACCAGATAGGAACCTTAATAAAAATTGAAAATATTAAGGAAATAAAGGAATTCTATCAGTTAAACGTGGATATCCAAAAAAGAGTGGAGATAAAGGAACTAATCAGTGATGGAGCCGATTACAAAGCTCACTATGAAATTATTCCTGATATCAATGATCTCGATCACGAAAACAAAGAAGAAATCCTGAAACATGTTAGAAGCCTGGTAAAAGAAATAAGTAAAAATTTTAAAGGATCAGAAAACTATATTGATCATTTAAATAAATTAAATGATATCAATCAAGTTATTGGATTTATATTCCCCTACCTAAGGTTAACAATGGAACAAAAACAAGCCTTATTAGAAATACGCTCCTTAAAGAAAAAGAGTTTAAAATTCCTGGATATTCTAATTGAGCAAAAAGAATCTATACAATTCCAGATGGAAATGGCTGCAAAATTCAATGATGAAATGAATAAAAAACACCGGGAAAACATGTTGAAAGAACAGTTGAAAGCCATAAAAGAAGAATTAAACGAATATGAAGGTGTTGCCGGACGAAAAGATTACCGGGAAATGATTGAAGAATCTCAAATGCCTCCCGAAGTCAAAGAAGTGGCCTGGGAAGAATTGAACAAACTAGATCGTCAGGGTCCACACAGTTCTGAAGAAAATGTAATACGCAATTACTTGGATCTTTTAACTAGTCTTCCCTGGGGTGAAAGTGAAATTAAAGATATCGATATTGAAGCTGCTCGGAAATTACTGGATGAGGAACACTACGGTTTGGATAAAGTTAAAGATCGTATCATACAACACCTTACCGTGATGAAATTAAAGAAAAACAAACAAGGCTCAATACTCTTATTAGTAGGACCACCTGGAACCGGTAAAACCAGTTTAGGAAAAAGTATAGCCGAGGCTTTAGGCCGTAAATATGTTAGAATCAGTTTAGGTGGAGTTAAAGATGAATCCGAAATTAGAGGTCATCGTAGAACCTATCTAGGAGCACTCCCTGGTAGAATCATCCAGGGGATGAAGCGCGCTGGTGAGGTAAATCCAGTATTTATTCTGGATGAGGTGGATAAAATTAGAGAATCATATAATGGAGATCCAGCTAGCGCTCTTCTGGAAGTACTAGACCCTGAACAGAATCATACTTTCTCTGACCATTATTTAGAAGTGCCTTATGATCTCTCCGATGTATTTTTCATTGCCACCGCCAATTACTTACGGGATATACCTGCACCACTCCGCGATCGTATGGAAATCATAGAAATTGGTAGTTACACCAGTCATGAAAAATTCCATATAGCCAAGTATCACTTAATTAAAGAGGTTCTAGAAGACCACGGATTGGATGAAAGTCAACTACAAATAGATGATGAAGCTTTAAAAACCATTATAGAAAAATATACCAAAGAAGCAGGAGTAAGGGGAGTTAAAAGACAATTATCTGCCGTGGCCCGGGTGGCATCTGAAAAAATTGTGCTAGGTAAAGTGGAATTACCTTATCAGGTTAAAACAGACATGTTATATGATCTTTTAGGCCATGAAACCATTCGTCATGACCGGATCAATGAAAGGAATCCTCCAGGAGTAGTAACTGGATTAGCCTGGACCCCGGTAGGTGGAGATATCCTATTTATTGAAGGAGCTTTCATGCCTGGAACCGGTAAATTGATGCTTACTGGTCAGTTAGGAGATGTGATGAAAGAATCAGCTAAGATTTCTCAAAGCCTTATACGATCTAGATTATCTTTCAATCTACAAGAGGTTGAATTTGATAAAAAAGATTTACACATACATGTTCCTTCCGGTTCCATTCCAAAAGACGGACCTTCTGCTGGTGTAGCTCTTTTAACCACGATTGCTTCACTAGTAACTGGTCATGAAGTAGATCCTGAACTGGCCATGACCGGAGAAATATCCTTAAGAGGTGCCGTGCTCCCGGTAGGGGGTATTAAAGAGAAGGTACTGGCCGGTCATCGTGCGGGAATTAAAAGAATCATCTTACCTAAAGATAACCAGAAAGATTTGGATGATATTCCAGAAGAGGTTAAAAAAGAGATAGAGTTTATTCTGGTAGAATCAGTAGAAGATGTTTTAAAAGAAACTCTAAGATTGGAATTACCCAAACCCCTGATAATGGATTTAGGTAACACTTCCCTTGCAGGTGGTGCCGGAGCTTAAATAGGCTGCTTCCCCATAGATAGGGAAACAGCTTACTTTTTTTATTTAAAAAAACTATTTTTTTTAGCTAAATAGCCGACTTCATTAATATGATAAAGTTATTTTAATATTACTGGATTTTCACTAATTGTTTTTTTATCAATAGAATACTTATTGGATAATTTTATGCTTAAAAATATAATATTCTTAAATCTTTATTTTATTTTTTAGTATCAATATTTTATTTTAAAAAGGCGGTGATGGCCCCTACTTCCAGACTCAGTTTAATATCCTCTCCTTCTTTAAAGGAAAACTTTCTAAGTGCATTTTCAGCTCTTTTAAGTAGTTGACATACTCCCACGACTAAAGTCGTGGGTTCTATGGTTTAATTTTTTCGTAAATAGAAAGATGAATTTAACTGGGACTTATCCATCTCAGTGAAAAAGGATCACCCCATTATTAGTAACTTAAATTAGGTTTTTGATACGGGCCTTCATTCCTGAAGATGATGATTTTTTTAGTCTATCCAGATCTGCATCCAGAACTAGAATTTGATTGTTTTTATCCTCTAAAATATCCTCCATTATATTTAATTGCTGCATTAAACTTTTTTTATCCTCTCTAAATTCTTTAAGAATAGTTCCTAACTTTTCAAAATCAACATAGTCTACTACTTTAACCCGGTCCTGATTAGAGAAGATGGTTTTATCATCCAGTATTATCAGGGGTTTTTCTTTTTTAATTAACTTTTCTCTTAATTTTTTATCTATCAATTTGATTTCTTCCACACCCAAGGTGACTTTAGCATCTTCCACTTTCATCATATCACTTTCCTTTCCCCAAGGGGTTGATCACAGTTATGAAATAATTAGCAGGTGTAAGTTGAGGAAGAGCAGTTGAAAAGTAAAAAATCTATGGAAAAATTAAAGCAGCAAATAATTAAATAAGCCCTGAATCTAGACTATTAGATTATTAATTTAAAGAAATGGATCTGTATTGAGGTTTTAATAAAAAAACTAAAAATTTATAATCGTTTTAGTTTAAAACAACACTTTTCTATTCTAATAATTTTAGAACCAGGCTAAGGGATTAATAAAAATATGATAAATCCGGTCATCCTTGTTTTAATGAAGGTTAAATTCCCTAAGCTTTGCTTAAAAACAGCGCAGATATATTAAATTTTTTCCATAAATATTTTAATTACTGTGGCTTGAGAACAGCATTTAAACTTTTTTAGTAATTTTTTCCATAACTGTGGCTCCAAAATAGGGAAACAAGGCAATACCAATAATGGAAGTCATCCAAAAAGATATAAGACGTTCCATTATTGTAGCGGCAGCACTGATAGAGGGATGAATCCCTGCAGTTGAAAATAAGATTATCATGGTTCCATCGATGGCACCTAAACCTCCAGGTAGAATGGGTATTAATCCAATTAAGCTAGATAGAGTAAATACGGCTGCAATTATCAAAAAGGATACTTCCACATTGAAGGCAGAAAATACAATATATACTCGTATTATCTCTAAAAACCAAATAAGAAAAGAGAGGGGTAGATTATATATTAGCACATTTCTATCCTTGACCATAAGACGCATGCTGTTTTGAAATCCCTGAATAGAATGCAAAACTTTTTCTTCTAATTTGCTGTGCTCTTTTTTAGAAAACTTTTTTATCAGATTCACAAGCCATAAAGATACTTTACGTCCAAATTCCAGATTTAAAGACATGTAAATTGCTATAGAAAAAATTATAACTAAAGCTACCACTGCAATTATCAGTATATAGATGATGTATTGGGGTAAATTCAAATATAAAAGAGCCGCGACTATGGTTAAAATAGCTAAAACGATGAAGGGAAATGTATCAAGGGCCCTGTCTGCAACTACTGTTGCAAAAGCTTTTTCGAAAAAAGAATCAGAATATTTACCCAACATGTACCCCCTTATTGGTTCTCCACCTCCCCGGGCACTTGGAGTAAGATTATTAATAGCCATGCCCACCATGAGCATGGGAAAAAGATGAATTTTATCAGCAGATATATGCACCGCTTTTATGTTAATAGCCCATCTCCAGGTCCACAAACCATAAATAATAAACTGTATAATCACTGCTAAAACCATATACCATGGATTAGCCAATATAAGGGCTGATTCAATTTTATCAGGCCCTATAAATAGGATCATAATCACTAGAATTGCGATTCCAAACAATAATAGAGTAAAAGTCTTATATTTCATTTTCAATTCTCTAGTAATCTCTTAAATCATAATATGATTTTATATCGGCATTATAACTAATTATCCTTAATTAATAAATAGATTTCTTTTGTTTTTCTAAAAATTAGTTTTTATGGTGAGAATCACTTTTTAGGAGGACCGGGTATTTTTTTATAAGTAGTGCTAGAATAGTTTCAAAATAAAGGTAATAGATGCTTAGAGAAAAATTTTATGAATCTATTAGTTAAAAAAAAAATGGCAGGAACATTTTTATAAAAATAAAAAAAGTTTTAATAAAAAATTAATTATCAACAGCCAATTAATAAAATATTTAATTATACTCTAAAATTCATCATATAGGGAACCGATTCCCCCATAGGTTATGCCTGCAACTTTATCCACATCCACTACAAAAGCCAGGCCAGTTCCAGGCTCATCTAACTTTCCAGCTTTTACTACTGTTTGAAGTACATTATCAGCGCATTTTTTATTAATCAATATCATCATTATTTCCTTTCTAGGTTCTATAGGTATCCCTAAAAACTTTTGTTGATCATGTTTGGTTTTACCCCTTCCATAAAAAATAGTGCCTCCCTCTGCCCCCGCTTCTTGAGCTTTATCCAGAACTTCACTGGCCTTTTCTACTTTAACAATGGCGAATATTACCTGTAAATCTAATTTTTCATCCACTATTTAACCTCCTAATAACCCCCTGTAAATCCTCGATCTGTATTTTTAACTAAAACCTGAAATCTATATTACCCCTATTTGCTTAAATATATTTTAAGAGGATGCTTAATAACAATTGGAACATTAAATTTATTCTTTTAGATTTGAATCGGTTCAATTCCCTCTTTCTTTTTCTATATATTAAACATTAAATATAATTATATGCGATAATTTATCAAAAATCCATGTAGAGTAATTGAAAATATTTATTTTATATACAAAATAGTAGGGGTTGATAATTAAGCTCACTACTGGTAGTTCAATGCCATCAGGTCTACATTTATTTATTGCTTGATGTTTACTTTTTAATACGCTATCTTAGGTTGAATCTTGAGCTTAATTTTTTAATTATGGGAAAAAAGGATTTAATCATTATTCTAAAAAAAATAGTGAGGATGCTTAGGCTAACTAGTGCATAAGAGATAAAAAATAAATTCAGTTAGAAGTAAAGATCAGTTTAATATCTACCTAAATTATTATTTATCCGTTAATTTTGAGGGCTAAATTATTATTAATTTTATCTAAATAGGAATTAGGGAATTTTTGTGTAGCATATTCTTGTTTAGAATTAGTTAATAGTGCTTGAACAATAGAACTTAAAGCACAAACCGCTGTATATTGTATTAAAGGATCATCATCATTAAGCATGGCTTCTAATCTACTTAAATGTCCTTTTTCACGGAAACTGTAGCTATAAATATTTGCTAATATACTAAAAGGATCTTCATCAGGAGATTCTAATTCCTCAAAAGATGAAAAGGGAATAACTGGTTGGTGTATAAATTCTATTATAACCTCAGTTGAGAATTCATCATCATAGGGTATCATTTCTTGCAGGCCAGGTATGGAAAAGGAAATTCTATCTAAATATCTATGAAAAATCCTACAACGACGTGTTACAGTTTCATTAATTTTGCTTAAAAATGATATATCATCGATCCAATCATAGACTATATCTAGATACAAACTAATTTGAGAGTTAAATTGTACAAATTCCGATTGTAGTAGAGAACTAATTTTATCCAGATACTTAAAAAAATCATCTAAGACAGGTAAATTAAATATTTCACTAGCAATAACTTGCAAGGAATATTCAGCAAAAATTCTAACACTGCAATCTTCACTAAGAGCAAGTTTCCTCAATTTACAGATTATCAGATGTCTAATATAACTATCTTCGATAAATAAAAACAATTTCCCCAACGCAATAGCCTGAACTCTTTTTTTATGGGATAGAAGATTTAAAATAATATTTAAACCTAACTTTATATCAGAGTTATCCTGAGCATGATAGAGATAAGAAAAGATAACTTTCAAATCTTGAAAATAAAACGGAATATCTTGTTTCAAATGGTATTTCAAATTTTGCTTATCATTCTCAAACAAACTATCCTTAATAGCTATTTCCCTATAGTAACTTTCTTCAATAGCTGTTTCAACCCCATATTAACTTCACCCCCCATAAAGGTAATTATGATGAAGTAAGTTGCATATAATAATTTTCTTTTTATTTTAATATAAATCTTTTGTTTAAAATTAAAGTATTTAATATTGTTAAATCAGTTAACATATAGAAGAAAACCTTGATTCCTTTTTAACAAAAAAGATTCTAGAAAAAGAATCTAGCTTATAAAAATAAGAACTAATATTTTTAGAAGGACTGAATACTCTTAAATAAAATTCTAAATCAAAGCCTGATAAAATTTACCAAAGAAAAATTTTTAGAATTTTTAGGCAACAATTTAGCTCCATATAAATTTCAATTATTTATTTTAAATTAATTTAATGAATAACTTAAAAAAGTTCTATTACTGTTAAAAAGCTCAAAATTATATTAATTCTTATTTTTCTTTATTATAATGATAGATGTATCGAACAAACATCGAGTAAAATTGAAAATGTTATATTAAAAAACCATTACTAAAATCGTTGAGAGGCTAATGAAGATTAAAAATGGTATAACGTACAATAAACATTTAAAAAGAAATTTTATATCCAGAAAAGACTTTTAATACTCACCTCCAGGTTTTAACATACACTAAATTTCTCTTGAGGTTAAATTTATTTACTTGGGCTTACATATAAATATAAAGTGACTTTTAGAACTAAAATATGGGAGAGATTTTATGGTTGAGAAGACTGCTGAATTGAAGGGTAAGGCCAAGGAAAAAGAGGGTGAAGTAAAAGGTAAGGCCAAGGAAAAGAAAGGAGAAGTTAGTGGTAAAACTGAAGAACTTAAAGGTAAATTAAAAGGTAAAGCTGAAGAACTTAAAGGGGAAGTTAAAAAAGCAGAAAGTAAAATAAAAGAAAAAACCAAAGAAACATAGGAAAAAATTAAATCTAAACAAAAAAAATAACCAAGAAGCACTTTATTATTTTAAATAACCTTCAAATGATATGATAGGGTCTTATGGGGGTTAATTATAAGTACATACTGAATTTAAAGGAAGTTTAATTATGAGGGGCATCTTATATTGGATTATAGTTATAATATTTATTATAATTCTTTTAAGGATTCTGGGATTATTCTGAAGATTGAGTTTCTCTTTTTATAAAACCCGAAATAACATTATTTATTTAAGTAAAAGATTTTCTCTCTTTTAAGAATGCAAAAAAAAGTTCTAAAGTAAGACATCAAAGAATCGCTAATAAATGAATAACTTATTAAATTCATTATAGAAAAGCTTGTTTGAATTTCTTCCTTAGCATTTTTGAATGATTTATTTTAAAATTAACTGAATATTCTAGTTTTTCTTTCCGTTCTTGTTTATTCTTCCATATTTAGTTCATTTTATTTAATATACTTCTTGATGATTTTATTAATTTTTAAAAATGTGAAAATAACACCATTGTGTTTAAACCCCTGCCCAATAATTAATTTATATTTCTCATCTGATCATTAGTTATAGCAATTTTATTCTTATTTATTGTATCTCGTGCTCTAAAAATTCCTATCTCCTTAAATTATCACGAATTGCAAAAACCCCCCAAGTTTTTGACAGTGCCTTAATGATAACTTCAGATCAAATTCGAGGATTAGCAAATTAGTATTTCTTGTAAGTAAAATTAATTTTAGAATTAATCTATACCAAATTTCCATAATTCACGGATGGGAAAGCAGGCATTACACCTTACACAACCAGCCTTTGCTTTTAGAGGATTCAATCCACATCCTTTGATGGTCTCAAACCACTCAGTATAGATTAACTCTGCATCTTTTACTGTGGATGGTTTTCTTGTTTCATAGTCAGAACCAAATAAAGGGCGAAATGGTTTGGGGAGGGGTATGGCTCCAGTTTCAGCTATTTTTCGGATACCCTCAATGGTCTTCTCAGGAGGTTCCAATCCCATTAAAATCCAGGAACTAACCTGATTATCTCCAAAAACATCCACTGCATTTTTCATAGCATTAAAATAAACATCCCGTGGGTGTTCCCTGGTTTTTCCTGGAATAACCTTCTTTCTTGCTTTTTCATCATAAATTAAATGATTTTGATTATTATTTGAAATCTCTTATATTATTTCTATTATAAAGGGTAAATTAAGTGATGTTTTGCTTATTATTTGAAATCTCTTATATTATTTCTATTATAAAGAAAAATTAAGTGATGGTTTGCTTATTTTTTGAAATATCTTTTATTTTTACTGTTATAATGGTAATTTAAATGATGGTTTGCTTATTGTTGGTTATTCGTATTATTTTTTATGTTATTATGGTAAATTCAAATATGATTTGGTTATATATTGTTAAACCTTATATTTTAAAGCATTTATATTTAATTTAGGCTGTTTTACCTTATTTTTATATTTGGAAGCTTATCGATCACTTTATATACTAGGCAGGATATAGTATTAGTTAACGAGTCATCTCAATTATATCTACAAAAAAAAGATAAAAAAAAATGCTCCACAAGCAACTATTTTTTATTCTAATTTTTTTATGGCAGATATTTAGTCTAAGTTAGGTTTTAGGTTAGGTTAAGTCTCGTTTTAGCTTAAAATTATACTTTTAAGTTTAACTTACCTAAAAAAAATGAATTTTTATAGGAGTTTTCACGGACTCCTGTAATCTCCTCCAAAAAAAAAAATTTAGGCTAAGGGAAAAAAATATTAACTAAATAATCCATTTTCTCTCCAAAACCAAAAAAGGGAGGGTATGGTAGAGACTGCCTCAAGTCTTTTTTATGACTATTTTTTTTTTCCTTAGCCTCTTAAAATAATGAATAGTTAAGGGAGATGTTTAAAAAAATGGTATCATTGAATATTTGGCGTTGTCCTAATAGGAAATGTCCTAATATCCAACCGGGAACAGAAGCCCAACCATGCCCGGAATGTGGATGTGAATTTCAGCCTTTCGGTGGTTTTAGAGATCCTTTTGATTTTATAAGAGCAAAGAATCAGGCCATAAACGGCAGAACTTAAAAGATAGAATAATTTTGAGGAGAGTCATTGAATTTTATAGGAGTTTTCGCGAACTCCTGTAATCTCCTCCAAAAAAAATTTAGGCTAAGGGAAAAAATGATGGAAGACACCTCCATGGCTTTTATAATTTTTTTTCCTACTTAGCCTAAATAAAAATTGTATTTGTTAATTTGGAGTTGGTAAAAATGAAAATAGCAGATGAATTACTTGGAAAAGATGTTGTAGATGAATCTGGAGATCAAATAGGATTAGTTGATGACGTTGAATGGGATTTTGAAAATAACACCGTAAAATCAATTATTTTAAAAGAAGCAGGGATATCTGCAAAAATTGGACTAGGTGATCATAAAATAGTGTCCTATGAAATGATTGAATCTATTGGTGATAATGTTCTAATCAAAGGCACACCTTTAAAGAAAGAATAATAATTTAATTTTAAATTATTTTTTTTTTCAGATTCTTAAATTCTCGTCAGATTCATTTAAAATGGTGATTTAAATGAGAAATGATATATCTGAATCAACCGATGAAATTAAAAAGAAAACCCATAAAAAAGTTGAAAAAGGAAAAGATTTGAGTGAAGAAAGAAAAGAAGAGGTAAAGGATAAAGTGGACGAGGCGAAGAAATCTGCTAAAGAAACTAAAGGTGATGTTGAGAAAAAAGTGGAAGAAACGAAGGAATCTGCTAAAGAAACTAAAGGTGATGTTGAGAAAAAAGTGGAAGAAACGAAGGAATCTGCTAAAGAAATGAAAGAAGATGTAAGCAGCAAGATAGAGGAAGTTAAAGAAGAAGAAGATCTAGAGGAAAAATGGGGTGAATTTAAAAAAGAACTTGAAGAGCAGAAAGCAAAATTTGAAAAAGAAAGTAAAAAAGAAGGAATTACTCCTGCAGAAAAATTTTTTAACGAGCTAGTATCTAAATTAAAGGAAGGGCAAGTGCAAGTAGATGAGGTAATATCTGATTACACAAAAACTCAACCCGTAAAATCTAAACCTTTAGTCGATGTTTTAGAAACCAACACTACAATCACATTAATAGTCGACATTCCTGGTGTTAAAAAAGATGATATAGATATTGGCATTTCAAAAAATAGGGTAGAAATAAGTGCAAAGTTTAAAAAAGAACCTGAAATTGAAGATGCTGAATTCATTCAAAAAGAGAGAATTTATGGCAAAGCAAATAGAACTATAAATCTTTCTACGAAAATTAATGTTAAAGAAGCCAAAGCTAAATACGAAGAATGTAAACTGACTATTACTCTCCCTAAAGTAACAGAAGATATAACTAAAGTAGATATTGAATAATAAATTCTAAAAAACTAAAAGAAAAAGCCAGAGAATTAAGAAAAATCAAATCTAAACTGAAACAATTTTCTCTTTAAATTTTCAATAACCCCTTAAAATTCGAAAATAGTCTGACCTTTCCAGGATTAATTAAATAATATCTGGATGTGAGGAAGTGAAATTATGAGAGGCATTTTGTACTGGATTATAGTAATAATATTCGTTGTAATCCTTTTAAGTATTCTAGGATTAATCTAAAGTAAAGATTTAAAAAATGGATATTGGTTATTGTACCACTAAAATATGTCCAGTTTAAATAGTGGTACTGCAGGTGAGACATCTTCACTTTGTAAAAGCAAATGAAGAACCAAAGTAAAGTTCAGTATACACAACCCACAGGAGAGAAAGGGTTGAATGGATAAGGCAATTTGCTCAAAAAGATTTTATTGTATATTTAGGAGATTTATCCGGATTGGGACGGATGGATTTGCGTTTAAATATAGAAAAAGCAAAAAGCAGAATTTCCACAACATCATATGAAAAAGTAGGATACAAAATGATTGATTACGGTGAAACTATTATAAACGGACTTTCTGTCTATTTTAAGGAATATATAAAGCTTTAATTTAATAGAATCGGAGCAGAATATCTTTTTGAATTAAATGACCGATGGTACAGTATTTATTGGAGAGATGAAGTAGGGAACCCTAATCGAAATGCAATTGATTCTAAAGTAGCTCAAATAATTAGAGATGCTAAAAGAATATTTTGATTAGCTTAAAATATTTCATTTTTTGCTACCATCATTGTACCTATTTTAAATGGGACTTAAGGATCCAGCCGGTAAATCCTAATCGCTAACCTTGTAAACCTAAAAATGGGAGATTTTTATATTATGAAGAAACTTAAATCATCAGATGGTACTTTAATTGCTTATGAGAAAACAGGAGAAGGACCACCTCTGGTTCTTGTCCATGGAGACACAGCTGATCATACTCACTGGAAGATGGTCCTACCCACACTGGCTAAATACTTCACAGTTTATACAATAGATCGCCGAGGTCGCGGTAAAAGTGGTGATGCTGCCGATTACAAGCTTGAATTGGAGATCGATGATGTTGTAGCAGTTTTAGATATGATTGAAGAGCCAGTGATCCTTCTTGGCCATTCCGGCGGTGGACTCATTTCACTGGAAGCGGCGCTTCGAACAAAAAATCTAAGTAAACTCATCCTCTACGAACCACAGGGGATTTACGGGGCTGATGAACCAGAAACCATTGCTAAAATCGAAAGCATATTAAGAGAAGATGGAAATGAGCAGGCCCTTTTATTCTTCCTGGAAAAAGTGGTCGGCATTCCATCCAATGAAGTTGACATGTATCGCCAAACACCATACTGGAATGTGTTGGTGAATGCGACTCCTACACTGCCCCGTGAGATGAAAGCCGAAACAGAATACAAGTTTGAGTCTACGCGGTTTAAAGACCTGAACATCCCCACTATGTTGTTATACGGAAGCGAAAGTCGTTTGTCCGATAAAAAGGCAACAAAAATGCTTGATAAATCACTTCCTAAAAGCATGATTACAAAACTTGAAGGCCAGGCACATGATGCAATTACAACGGCTCCAGACCTCTTTACAGAGGAAGTCCTAAAATTTATTCAGTCGGATTAGCAATTAGCATAAAATTATGATATACTATGTTTTGGTTCTTCAAAAAATGGCCGGCAACTTATCTATGGTCAGGGAATAATCACTAAAACGAGAAGGAGTTTATAACTTAGAATCAAAATGGCGAAAACTGACTAAAAAATAATCTAAAAAAATATCCAATCTCGTATTTTAGAAAAGGAAACTGATGCATTCATTTCTTCACCGAATTGATATCTTTTACTGGTAACCAGTCATCCATATTTCCATATTCACTACGGTCAATGGAAAATGGATCAATGGTTTCAACATTTTTTTAATTCTAGTAAAACTAAGTATCTTTTTCCAGCCCAGCGCTTAAATTGTTGGTTATTTAATTGTAATTCATCCTGATTTTTTTCAATTAATTGAGTTGATTCTTCTTCAGACATCTTTTTAGAGTTATAAACACTGGAAACTCTACCAGTTGCTTTAACTATACCTTCAGCATCGTTATTTATAAAATAAAAAATATCAGCAGCATTAACTCTTCCATATGGCATTTTTCTTCCTGCAGCACCCCTAATAATCATTTTTTTATTTCCTTCAATTAGATTATCCATTTCTTTTGCCTTTGCATCTACATAAACAACATGATCCATTAGTTAATCCTCCCTAAGTTTTTAATAGTGATTTTTGAGAAAATACACCTATATTAAAGATTTTCAATTTATATATTGATGATTAAAGCCTTTTACATTTTTAGGTGCTACTGTAAAAATGTAATTCCATATAAACTAAAAATTTACATTTAATTAATATTGAAAATGATTTTTTAAAAAAAATCATATTCGTTATATTTTAGAAAAAAATTATGTGTTAATCCCATAATATAGGAGTAAAGAGTATTATGATACTGGAAATAGTACCAAGTAACATCTTACAAATCTTATTACATTTGATGCCATTTGTATATCAAAAGCTTAGTTAATAGTACAAATACTTCCCATTGAATTTAATAATATTAGCTGATAGATGATATTTTTAATTTCCTGGTTTAAAAGGTGTTACATATAATTTTTATTAAAAGAGAAATTCTGTGACTTATTAAATGGATAATTTAATATATTCTGAAAATGAATGTGTTTAAAAGGTGCATAAAATTGTCAAAAAAAATTGGAATAATCTTATTAATATTAGTTTTTTTGGTAGTTGCAATATCTGGATGTGTAACTTCAAATGTAAAATTGGTTGTAAATTATACTGATGGCTGGAACGGTACCATAACTGATTCATCTGGAACTCGCACAATTGAAGGTACTGGTGATGAAACAATTGATTTAGGCAGCATTACAGGTAGTCTGAGAATTATAGTTGAAAAAACGGAACCCAGCAATGAAACACTGACTATATCTTTGATAAGAGGAGATGAAACAATTAATACCCAGAATACCTCTGTTCCATCTGTTGGAGAATTAGATGATGCCCGCATAAGCATCTATTTGACCCCTTAACTAAATGAATAGTCTTCCAGCAAAATTTAATCTACAATATTTTTACACTGTAAATATCCCCAGCCAGATTTATTCTCATGAATTTTAAAATTTTTATTTATAACGACCATGTAGTGAACACTACCCTAATAAGTAATATTTAATTTATAAAAAGCATAACAAATTAGACCTAAATAATAGATATGGATTGTACCAAAAGCGGGTATTTTTTGTAAAGAAAGATTTAGTAAAAATTGTCTAAATTTATATACTAAAAAAAAATATGCCCTGTAAGATATGTTCCGGATGTTTTAGGGCATTAAAACCTTAACAATAGCATGATTTTCACTAAAGTTACTAATATGAGTTTAAAATCTAATTTTAGTAAGCTATCCTTTCTAATACTTCCATCCATTCATTATTTAAACTGATACTGCCACTATATTTGTAACTCCTATATTAACTAAAAAATTAATATGTGATTATAATTAATAGGATTTCTAAAAAAATTATCTTCGTTATAGAAATGTTTAACGAAGTTCACCATAATTTCAATTAAAAACCAGAGAAATTAATGAATTTAAACTAAATGGTCTATATTAAACCGATAAAATAGGGCTAGTATTCAACATAATAGGATAACTTTATCTTAATCTACTAAAAACCTTAATTTTTTAAAATTTTACTTAAAAATAATATTAATCTTGATAATATAATTTTGAATAATAATTTTCAATCTGCAATCTGAGGAAACCCTAAAAATATAACGACCATGAGGTAAACAATAGGATAGTTTAACGAAGTTCAAGGATAGCTTTAATTAAAATCAGGGAAATTACTGAATTTAAATCAAATGGGCTATATTAAACTGATAAAATAGGACTATTATTCAACATAATAGGATAACTTTATCTAAATTCTAGTAATAATCTTAATTTTTAATGATATTCATTAATCTTTATAATGGAATATATGTAACCTAAAAATTATAAAATAAATTTCTAAGTTTTAAAAATTTCAGTATAAATTATATCCTTAAAATATCCTTATTTTTTACAAATTAGCTCTAAAAAAAATTTATTTCTATAAAAGATTCTTTATGTTCCGCTCTCCAAGTTACTGCAGACCATCAAGTACTAACTGGCCAGTTACGGATTAGAGAAAAACGATTGAACCAGTAATTCCAGACGATGTGGATGTTGCAGCAGAAAACTATTACTATGAAAAGCACTGGTTTACCATTAGCCTACCTGTTTTTATCTTTAATGTTGGTGCTGGCTGGTTTGATCTTTCCTAAAAGAAAATAAAACCTTTTTTTCTTTATTTATTTATGATGTTGAGTCTAACTTGATTTAAATCGCATTATAACCTTATTTTTTTTTTGAGGTATACTTATTATAATAGCTTTTGAAAAATATTATACTGAGAAGATAAAAAATAAAAAATTATAACACTAATTATTTATGACTTCAAATAGCTGCTCTATTTCATTTAACTATGATAATTTTTAGTTAGTACCTATTCAATATCCACTTAAAAAAATGACTTTGTGTCTAACTATTTTACTATATAAGTTATTAAAGAGAGGGATTTTTTTATAATGGTGAAAATTATATCAGCTACAGAAGAAACTCTTCTAGAAGCAAAAAATTTGGTAAAAAGAGTGTTTCCATATAGAAGTATATCTGAACAATTTACTTTAATTGCTATGACCCATCAGGATAACAATTTGATAGATAAAATAATGAATTTATTTGGAATTAAAGATATTATTGATATCTGGGTGGCTGTAAATGAACATGATCAGGTGGTTGGAACTACAGGGCTTTATAATTATTGGCGAGATGAAGATGAAGCTGTGTGGCTATTCTGGTACTGCGTGGCCCCTGAAGAGAGAGGAAAAGGAATAGGTAAAAAATTACTTACACATACGATAAAAGAGGCAAAAAATATGAACGTGGATTATCTGCGACTTTATACTTCTGATGATCGAAATGAAAAGGAAGCTCAAATAGTGTATGAAAAACATGGATTCAAAGAAGTTAAAAGAAAAAATAAAATATTTTATACTGAAATTATAAGGCAGTTGAAACTTTAAATTTTTTCTCTAATTCTGCTATGTCCTAAAAGATAATTAATATACAAAAACTGTTTTTTTAATCTTTTTGCTCCTTTTCCTGAGGCGGGATTAAATTATATTTTTTAGATAATCCTATTATCTGTTTAACCTCGATGTCTTCTTTTTCCAGTTCTCTTAGATATGCTCCTTCAAAGTCATCTTCTTGAAGTTTTAGATATTCTTTAACTTTTTGGCTTAGTTCGCCTTTACCCACGGTATTTAAACGAAGTGCTACCCATTTTAACTCATTTTTAGTTAAATAATCAGATAGTCTCAAATCAGTAGCCATATTCTCACCCTCCACTATAATATAACCTGTTTTTTAAGTTAAACTATTAATATTATAGTTGATTACCTTAATAGCATATTAGAAATTTAAATTCCAATTCAAAGATTTTCTGTTGTTATTCTTGTAGCTAATATTTTAATTTAGCTAGTCTTTTTAATTTATTCTCCTTCAATGAGTATAAAGGCCATTTTATCTTCAATTATTTTTATATCGTCTAATTTCCAGTAGATATTTTCTGGGGTTACAAATACTAATTCTAATTCTTCTAATTCTGCTTTTTCTTCAGACTCATCTAAAAAGGTATTCAGTTTTTCTAGAAAAGCTTTAGCTTTCATTGTTTCACTTTTTATTCAATTTTTTCGATAAATAAGGCGAACAATATTTCATCTGCTGTTTTATGCACTTTTAGAGTAGTCCATACTGGTCTCCATCCGCCTCTAGCTAATTCATTGATGGTCTCTACAAAATTCTGATGGGTTCCTTCATATTCTACATAATCTATTTGATACATTAAAATTTCCTCCCTTTAATCTAATTCACTGTGATAGGCTATGATATATTGTTTGTTGAAAAAAGTAGATAAATTTTTAGCTAAGCGGTGATGGTGATCATTAATCTTCTCGGGAAACTAAGCATATTTAGGTTGAAAATAAAATGGTTTAGATAAAAAAATGATAATTGGAGATTTAAAATAGTTATAAAAAGATAAATTATTATACATTTAAAGATTTAAGAGGGGTGATCAACTTGCCATATAATAATTTAAAAGAGTTACCAGAGCAAATTAAAAAAAATTTACCTAAACCTGCCCAAGAAATATATTTAAAAGCATTTAATAATGCTTGGGAACAATATAAAGATCCTGATAAACGTAGAGGTAATCAATCACAGGAAGAAGTATCCCATAAAGTGGCATGGTCTGCTGTAAAACAAACTTATACTAAAGATGAATCCGGAAACTGGGTGGAAAAGGAATAATCCTGTGATGGGAAATGTAAGTTAATTTTTAGTTATTAAATTTTATTAGTTTTAAAATTTTATTTTTAAGATTACCTCTTAGTTTATTTAAGATAATTCTATTTTTATTTTAAACAGATTTGAGGCATTCTAAAATTTTTATATAGACTTTATGCTAAATTTAGATAAAATTAAACTTTAATAACTGTTATTTTTTTAAAATAAGGTATTAGAGAAATATTTGAATATATTTTTTGAACATGTATAATAACATATTAAAAAGATGGTGGTGTATTTATGGTTGAGAAAAGAGCCCGTAAAATAGTAGTAGCTCCTGCTGCTAATTTTTATCATACTAATGAAGATTATATACTGATATCTGAGATTCCAGGAGTCAAAAAAGAATATATTGAAATTAAAATAGCAGAAAATACCATATTTTTTAGAGCTCCTAGAGAAGACATTTCTTTTAGTCGATGCTGGGTGCTGGCAGATGATGTTGACGATGAAAGAAGTAAAGCCATCTTTTGAGAATAAAATTTTAACTATTAAAGCACCGATTGTAGAAATTAAAAAAGCAAGACCCATACCAGTGGAATAAACTTATTAGTTTGTTTGGTTTTATTAACTAAAACCTATTTTTTTTTAAAAGAAAAAATTCACATTATTTCCATTTTATTTCACTTTTTGTGTAATAATTTTGTGTACTTGATTATTAACACTTTTAGCGATATATTTATTAATCAATAGTTACAATATATATTAAATGAGATAAAGCGATATTTTATCTCCTCCAAAGAGGTCGGGAAAAAAGCGGAATTATAAATAGAAAACAGCCTAAAAAATTTTTATAAACAAAAAGGCCGAAATCCCGACCTCAAATAAATTAATAAAAGCAAAAATTAAATATTCTAGTTTTTTAAATTGAGAATTGTAAGCTTTAATATAAATATCAGCTTTAAAAAATTATTAAGTTCAAATACTATACGGTGATAATCATATATTAAGTTGTAGAGTCTATTTTTCAAATTCGATATTAATTTTAAAAGAAAACTAAACTATATTAACACCAGCGTGCCTTTAATAGTGATGATTAAAGATTTTTTGGCTATGAAACAACAAATAAATATTGCTTTTATTTAATTACTTAAGCTAAAATTAATTTGAAGTTTAAATATAAAAGTTGATCATGTTATAACCTTTTTTTTTGAAAAATTATAAAAATATAGGTCTAATTTTATTAGAGAATATATTTTTTTTTAAGCTATGATCTCCAATTCTTCAATTAGAATAACCAACTCTGCAGCTGGCCAGTATTTCCAGTACTGGTCTTGGGATTGGATAATTGGATTTCTTATAAATTCTCCAATGATCTTGACCTCTTTACCACTAAGGTCGTTAAGTGGATCTTCAGTTAAATTCCCCTTATACCAGGCAGAAACTTCATTTGTTCTTTCCACTGTATTGAAACTAGTTCCATATTCAGGATTATATAACCATAGATGTGTACCCTGTACCGCGCCTTCTGGAACTTGAGGATAGAATTGGTGATATTGTGTATCAGCCAAGGCCACCCTTACTTCCAGGGTTACTGTTTTATCCAGGTATTGGTTTGGATTTTCCTCTAGTTCCTCTATAGTTACTGATTGTGGACCAACACATCCTGCAATAAAAACTAATCCTGCAATAAATAATATAACTAAAATATTCTGCCATTTCACTTCTATGGTCCTCCAAAATATTATTTTAATGGATATACTCTTCAGTTAAATTTAATCTCTACTAAAAAAAGATAGTTAAAATTCCTACTAAAAATTATATTAATAGCTTATAAATAGATTATTATTTTAAGTAGCTAATAATATCTTTTAGACATCTTTTAATGCTTTTAACCTTGATTTTAATATTTAAATAGTTTCAATTACTTTTTATGAGTTATCTACGTAATAGCTTATATAAATTATTTAATAATATCATTTCACGTAAAAATTATATTTTTCTGATTTTATGTTTAGGACTCCAATTTAAGTTAATATACTCCTTTTTGTTAATAAAATTATGATATAAAATATTATTTATAGAAAGATATATAAATAAGGCTAATTGAAGTCTATATATTTATTTAAAGCAATAATAAAGCCTATTTTCTAACGAATTGTTTTTATAAAAGAAAAATCAAAATATATACAGGTCCCAACTATGATGAAAAATAATTCGATTAATATCAGGAAACCAAAATTAGATGATGGCTATGGTATCTACCAGTTAGTATTAAATTCACCTCCTCTGGATGTTAATTCATTATATAGTTATTTACTTATATGTGCTCATTTTGATAACACCAGTGTAGTGGCTGAATTTGATAAAAAGATTGTGGGGTATGTATCAGCTTACATAAAACCCCATCAAAAGGACGTTCTTTTTATCTGGCAGGTAGCAGTAGATGCATCCATGCAGGGTAAAGGATTAGCCATGCAATTATTACAAGATATAATTGAAAGGGAAAAACTTAAAACTATAAGATTCTTAGAAACTACTATAACACCATCCAATAATGCATCCATGTCTCTATTTAACAAACTAGCCACCCAATATGATGCGAACCTGAAAGAATCAGAGTTTTTAACTAGTGACCTATTTGGTGATACTGATCATGAAGAAGAACTATTGATCCGTATAGGGCCCCTTAGAAAATTAAAGATTGATTAATTATATTAAATGAAATTCACAACCGGTGCAGGGTTTCCCCTACACCGTTGTTTATAATATGAGTGATTAGATGAAAACCTTTAAAGAACATGAATCTCAAGTACGCAGTTACGTTAGAAGTTTCCCCGCAATTTTTGATAAGGCTAAGGGATCTATTCTATGTGATGAACAAGACAACGAATATATTGATTTTTTTGCCGGTGCAGGAACCTTAAATTATGGACATAATAATCCTCTAGTATCCAAAGCACTTATAGAATACATAAAAAATGATGGTATAGTCCATGGTCTGGATAAGGCCACCAAAGCTAAAAAATTATTTCTGGAAAAATTCTATGAAACCATTCTCCAGCCCCGGCACATGGAATACAAAATTCAATTCACTGGACCTACTGGTACCAATGCCGTAGAATCTGCCTTAAAATTGGTGAGAATGGTTAAAGGAAGATCCAATGTTATTGCTTTTACTAATGCTTTTCATGGATTAACTATGGGCTCCATGGCGGTAACTGCTAATTCATTCTATCGGGATGAAGCTTTCATAAATCGTTCTAATGTAAGTTTCGTGCCTTTTGATGGCTACTTAGGAGAAGAAGTAAACACTGCTGAATATCTTAGAACTTTTTTAGAAGATCAAAGTAGTGGAGTGGACTTACCTGCAGCTATAATATTGGAATGTATTCAGGCTGAAGGAGGTATTAACGTAGCCAGTGATAAATGGTTACAGGATATCGAACAGATTTGCCGGGATTTTGACATACTCTTGGTAGTAGATGACATACAGGTAGGGAATGGTCGAACTGGAACTTTCTTCAGTTTTGAAAGCTCTGGTATTAATCCTGATGTGATCACCCTTTCTAAATCAATCGGAGGAGGTTTACCCCTATCCATGGTTTTACTTAAAGGGGAATTAGATCAGTGGAAACCAGGAGAACACACCGGTACATTTCGGGGAAATAATCTGGCCTTTGTAGCATCCCGAGAACTTTTAAGTTACTGGGAAAACGATAACTTATCGGAGGCGGTGCAGAACAAATCACAACTGGTTGAAAACAGATTAATGGAAATTTCTGAGAAATTTACTTCCCTAGAATCTGAGGTACGTGGTAAAGGTTTAATAAACGGACTTAAAATACCTTATCGAGGATTTTGCAGTGATGTATCCGAAGAAGCATTTTCCAGAGGTTTACTCATTGAACTAGCTGGAGCAGAAGATGATGTACTTAAATTATTACCTCCGCTAACCACCGAAAATGAAATTTTAGAGGATGGTCTGCAGATCATAGAAGATTCCATCGAAGCTGTGCAGGAAAAAAGAGAAGCAATGATTGAAGGTTTAAATAATGATAGTGCGAACAATAAATGATATTGAAGGAACAGACCGTGAAGTTTTCGCTGAAAATAATAACTGGGTCAGCAAGCGTTTTCTAACACAAGAAGAGAACATGGGCTTTTCTTTACATGAAACCATTATCTTTGCCAATACCGAAACCTTAATTTGGTACAAATATCATTTAGAAGCAGTATACTGTGTGGAGGGGGAAGGAGAAATAGAAACCACAAAAGATGGAAAAATTTATCCCATAAAACCAGGTACTATGTATGCATTAGATAAACATGACCGTCATTATCTCCGAGCCTATGATCAAGATTTAAGGTTACTCTGTGTATTCAACCCGCCCTTAGTAGGTGATGAGATACATGATGAGGATGGTGCTTATAAGCCCCCTGAAAAATAATAATCCTCTGCATTCTAAGTATCTTTAAAAATTAAATCCTGCCTTAACTTTTTTTATTTTAATTTTATTATAAACTTAACTTTTAGTTTAAATTTTAATAGTATAAACTTAACTTTTTATTTAATTTTATTAGTATAATTATATCTAAAATTCTAAAAATTTTTTATAAGATTTTATACACCCCTAACTCTCCCTAAAATCATATTAAGGGGCTCTATTTAAAATTATTTATATTTCAAAATACAATATATATCTGTAGATTAGTAAGGTCAAATAACTGGCCCAAAAAAAATATAAATTTAGGTGATTAAATGTCTGAACTATATGAAAAAATGATAAAAGAAGCCATGTTGGCTCAAAAAGCAGATGTTGAGACAATAAAGAATAATAGAGGTTCTGATTTTAAAATAAAGGACACTAAGTCATATTATGATGTGGTGCAGGGAATGGAGGCTGTGGGGGAACAAAGCCAGTCAGTTATTGATCTTCATGTGAATTCAGTTAAATCCCACTATACTATTTTAGACAGTTTAACTGACACTATCCGACCAGAAGACGATCCTTTTGTAGAACATTACCAGACCCCTGTAATTTTAGAAATATTATGTGATGAAGATCCTTCTTTTGAAAAAAGTTTGGATACCTTTATAGATGCTATTGGAAAAGCAGAAGCTTTAATTGGACGAGACTCTGTGCGTAGATACGGGGGATTCTATGGTCCAACATGTGTAGTTGATTTTGCCTTAATGCCAGGTAGTACCAGTAACACTGTAAACCGAATACTAAGAGAAACGGATATCCCAGAAATGCATCAACAAGCTATTTTAGCTGCTAAATCATGGGGTATGAACACTTCTTATGGAATAGGGGAAGTCTTTGCAAATGAAATTGAAAATGGTGCCACTGTAAGTCAAGCTGTTGAAAAAGAGGTAGCCATGATTAAAAAAATATATCAGGAACCGGTTACCGCCCAGGCTGAACTTATGGATTCTGTAGGGCATAGTTCCTTTGATGTAAGAAAATACATGAGCAACTACCGCGATAAAATGGAAAAAACCGTGCAAGCAGCTATCTCCGATGAAGTACACTATGGTAACATATTAACTGTACCAGCCTACTGTGTAGGAGACATTTCCCACCACATAGCTCAATCCACTTATAATATGTGTAAAGATGATGTTATCATGGCTATCATTGAAGCAACCACCGCTGTTATGGAAAAAACATTAAATGATGCTGTGAATAAATTTAAAAGCGAATATGAGGTTTTAACTTTAGCTACAGGTTCATCTGCGTGTGCTGTGGAGTATATGCTTGAATTAGATGGATTCAATGCTCCTATGGTTGTGGATTTGCTTACCAAAAGATTCCACAACTACGTGCAATTATACCCTACCCGGGGAGCAGCTGCCGAACTGCATAACAGTGACTTTATGGACATGGTTTACCGAGGTTGGAAATATTTAGACGAAGCCAGAAGAATGAGAAACGGATTAGATACACCTCTAGAACCAAGTGTAAGTGGATTTAAAGTTGATCTAAATCCTATACATGAAAATGAGGTAATTATGAATCCGCAACGCTACACTTATCCTGCCTGTGCCATCACAGTCCGTTATTCTTCCCTGATGCGCCTATCAGATTACCCCTGTCTTTTAACAAGTGAGCCAGTTACCGCTACTTTAATGACTAATATCATTGCTCTACACAAGGAAAGTGCAGCATCACCTGCCCGGACTTGTAAAAATTGCGCATCTGCTGTTTTAGTAGATTTCCGACACAATCACTGTCAGTGGAGAGAAGCAGTATAAATCTACTTTATCTTATATTTTTTTTGGGAGGTTAGAGGATGAAATGTTATATATGTGCCCAGATGGGTAAAGATAGTGAAGCGGTAGCTGTCTGCATAGTGTGTGGTATGGGTCTTTGTATGGATCATGCTATACGAGAAGAAGTGGATATATGGGAAGGAGGATATCCATTCCCTTCTGAGAAATTAGAGAAAACTATACCTCGAATTTTATGTCCGCCCTGTTATGAAGGATTGAAGGAGTAATTAAAATGGTTTCTCTTACCAAAAAAATGTTAGCCGAATTCCTGGGAACTTTCATGCTGGTCTTTTTTGGTGCCGGTGCAGCAGCTATCACCTTGATGATCAGTGCAGGTCAGGCCACCACCACAGAATTTAATATTGGTATCGGAATACTAGGCGGGCTAGGTGACTGGTTAGCAATAGGTTTAGCATTCGGTTTCGCGATAACCGCCTCTATCTATGCTTTCGGACGAGTTTCAGGTGCCCATATTAATCCAGCAGTTACCATAGCCCTATGGGCTATTAAAAAATTCCCCTCAAGGGATGTTATTCCTTATATTTTAGCCCAATTAGCTGGTGCTGGGGTGGCCAGTTTTTTATTTGCCGCTTCAGTGGGAATGGATGCGGTTACAATTGGTGGTTTAGGAGCCACTGCACCATTTCCTGGAATAGGGTATTTGCAGGCCATATTGGTTGAAAGTATAGGTACTTTCCTATTAATGATTGCCATCATGGGAGTGGCTATTGATAGAAAAGCTACTCCTGGATTTGCTGGTCTCATTATTGGTCTAACTGTTGCAGGAATTATCACCACTATAGGAAACATTACCGGTGCATCTATAAATCCAGCCCGTACTTTCGGCCCCTATTTAGGAGTATTTGTGTTGGGTGGAGAGAATTTATGGGAACTTTTCCCTATCTATATTATCGGCCCCATTGTAGGAGCAGTGCTAGCTGCAGCATTATACATTTATATGAGTACTGAAACTGCCACCTAAATATTTTAAAAATTACTTATTTTTTTTTATTTTTAATTTATGCTAGTTTTACCTGGATCTATGCCCAATATAGCAAAACAATTGCGAAGTTAAGTTATTTGAATTTATTAGCCCATGAAAAATTGATATATCAGATGTTTTATTTGGTATAGGTTGGCCTTCTTACTAATACTTCTTTTAGCTAATTTGTTTTACATGTGAATTTGAATCTTAAAAAAAAAAATGTTATCATTTGATTAGATAAATCTAAATCTCAATATTTTAATTTATTAACTAAATAAAAGAGACAGATAGAAAAAAAGTATCTAAAGAGATTTTGTGACTATTTAAAGATCAACTATTCAAAGGATAGCTTAGAAATTCTTTCTAAACCTTTTTTAGTATTCTCTAATGTGTTAAAGGCTGTTAATCTAAAATAACCTTCACCACTATGTCCAAATCCAGATCCAGGAGTTCCCACCACATTTGCTTCCTTTAAAAGTAGGTCGAAAAACTGCCAGGAGTCCATATCCTCAGGGGTTTTGATCCAGATATAGGGTGAATTAACTCCACCGTAAATATTTAATCCTATTTTTTCTAAGCTTTCGCGGATAATACGAGCATTTTCCATATAATATTCAATATATTCTTTGATTTCCTTTTGACCCTGTCGAGTATAAACTGCTGCCGCTGCTCTTTGAATGGGATAAGATACTCCATTAAATTTGGTGGTCTGGCGCCGATGCCATAAAGGATTTAAAGACTGAGGATTTCCCTTCTTATCGTAAGCCTTGACTTGTTTAGGTACCACGGTGTAAGCACAGCGTGTACCAGTAAATCCTGCATTTTTGGAAAAACTTCTAAATTCTATGGCTACTTCTTTAGCACCGTCTATTTCATATATACTATGAGGTATGTTATCCTCCCGGATATAAGCCTCATATGCAGCATCAAAAAGTATAATTGATCTATTTTCTAGGGCATAATCTACCCATTTAGTTAGTTCTTCTCGGTTGAGAACTGTTCCGGTGGGATTATTAGGGAAACATAGATAGATCAAGTCAACTGGCTGTGAGGGTAGTTCTGGAACAAATTGATTTTCAGCAGTGCAGGGTAGATAAACCAGTTTATCATAACACCCTTCCTCATTCATAGCACCGGTTCTACCTGCCATGACATTGGTTTCCACATAGACGGGGTAAACTGGATCAGTCACTGCCACCACATTATCTACTCCAAATATCTCCT